>DATHYS010000083.1:0-3891 GCA_035458995.1 Candidatus Nitrosopumilus sp. | reverse complement strand
TCCATATCAGAAAACTTGGTTTTGGCATTTTTTACTAATGATTCATCAATATCTACTGAGATTACTTTGCCAGCTTTTTCACATAAAAGAGGGGTCAAAATCCCCTGGCCAATACCAATCTCAAATACAGTATCATTTTTTGTGATTTTTGCCTCAGAAATTATGGATTTTGCTATAGAATTAGAGTTTAGAAAGTGTTGTCCAAGTTTTTTTCTTTTTATCATCTCTTAACAAAGAGATTCATTCTACTTTCACCAGTAATTTCATCTAAGATGCGTTCTGAAATATGCTTAATTGGTTCTTTGAATCCAACACGTTCTTGCAAATCTTGATAGCTTTCAAACTTTTTTTGCTCTCTTTCTTCTAGCATAGTTTTCATGTAGGTTTTACCGATTCCTGGAATTAATTCTAGTGCATGAATTCTTGGTGTTAGTGGTTGTGCGTTGTTTAGATATGCTACAAATTTTTCTTCGTTTGCAGTTACAATATTTTCAATTACAGATTCTAATTCACTTTGTGCAGAAGAGGAGATTCTATCATAATCCATCTTTCCCAAAACAGATAGAACTTTTGTTCTTCCTTCTTTTCCGATATAGATTTTCTCACCAATTTCAAATGTAGAGTTTGGAATTCCAAGAATTTCTAATAGAGTTAACCTATCTTCCCCAATTGCTGTAACTATTATTCCCTCTCTACCTCTTACGGTAGAAGATTTTCCTCTAGAATTGAAATCTAAAACATATGCATACTCTTCATACTTTCTAGGTGGGGTTTGTGCCCGAGACAAAATTGAATGCTCCGAAAAACTTACGAATGCTCCTTGATTATTTTGAGCATTTTTTCTAGAGTTTCAGCAAGAATTAATTTTTTCCAACCAAATGTGAAGGAACGTAACTCTGCTAAACTTGTTGGTCTAATGTTAACTATTTCAACAGCTTCATCTTCAGTTAATTCACAATCTTTGATTAATTGTTTTTTCATTTCTTTTGCATCTTTTGATTCTGTTGATACAAATTTTGAAACATAATCATAGGTCCAACGCTGAATTTGATCCATTTCTTCAACATCAACTTTACCTAAAATTTCTTTAACTTCTGAAAGAGAAATAGCTTGTTTCTTTTTTACTTCTTCCATATTATACACCGAATGGTTTTATGTGATCCAATCTAGTGATTAAGGTTTTCGATTTTTCACCTAATTTTACATCAAGTGTAATAGCACGTCTGCCAACTTTTGTAATCATACCTACTTTACCGTGGTATCTTCTGTGTGGCAATCCTTTGTGCTGTCTTGGATCAATAATGACAAGGGCTTGTTGACCTTCTTGATATTCACGTAACAGAAATGAGACTCCTCTAGGGGCCTTTTTCTTCATAACTGATCTAGATTTATGCTTAAATCCATGTGAACGACCAGAAGATTTCTTAGTTGCCATGTAGTGTAAAATCTTGAAAAGCCCTATTTTAAGACTTAGAACAAGATATGCTCAATTTTTACCAATAAGATCGGTTCTAAGTTGACCACATGCAGCAGAAATTTCCGTACCTTTTTCGATTCTAATAGTACAATTTATGCCAGCATCAGATAAAATTCGCTCAAATTCAAGGACATTTTTTTCTGAAGGACGCTTGAAATCACCAGCTGTTGGATTGATAGGGATTAGATTGACATGAGAGCCATTACCCTTCAAAAGTTTAGCTAGTTCTGTTGCAATTTCAGGAGAGTCATTAATTCCAGCCATTAGTGCATATTCAAAAGTTACACGGCGACCAGTTTTCTTGAAATAATTCCTACCAGATTCAATAATTTCTTCTACAGAAGTAGGACTAGCTGTTGGAACCAATTTTTTACGTAATTCATTATTTGGTGCATGCAACGATATTGCAAGACCAATCTGTAGATTTTCTTCAGCAAGCCTTTCTATTCCAGATTTTATTCCAATGGTTGAAATTGTAATATGTCTTTGACCTAATCCAAATCCTCTATCATGTGTTAAAATTTTTACAGCTCGAATCATTTCATCATAATTTGCCATGGGCTCACCCATTCCCATGAAAACTAAATTTGTCACATGTTCTCCACGTTGTTGTAATATTTCTGCAAAATGAATTACTTGAGATACAATATGTTCTGCTTTCAAATTTGTTTCAAAACCCATTTGACCAGTTGCACAGAATACACATCCCATAGCACATCCAATTTGAGTTGAAACACAAATCGTTGATCTTGGATGACCGCCAATTTTTGTTGGATCATACTGCATTAGAACAGTTTCTACAGAATTTTCATTTGATAGATTAAGTAATAGTTTTGTGGTATCTCCATCATCACTTACAACACGATGTGTTTCTTTTGCAGAACCTATTGTGTATCCGGCTTCAGTTAATTCTTCTCTTAATTTTTTTGGTAGTTGAGGAATATCATCTAGTTCTTTTGGAAACTTGTAATATAATGGGAGTAAAATTTGATCTGCCCTATATCTAGGATACCCCATATCAATTACAAGCTGTTCCATTTCTTCTGGAAGTAATCTATAAAGATCTGTCATGATATACTAACAGATGAATTATTGGATATTTTATAATTTAATGATTAGGATAAAATGAAAAATCAAAAAGAATGAAAAAGATAGGAGAAAAGAGTGATTACTCTTCTACAGGATCCAAATCATCAGATTCGATTTCTACTGTAGCCTCTACCTCAGGTGTTTCTACTGTAGCCTCTACCTCAGGTGTTTCTACTGTAGCCTCTACCTCAGGTGTTTCTACTGTAGCCTCTACCTCAGGTGTTTCTACTGTAGCCTCTACCTCAGACTCTTTAGCTTTTTTGGTAGTCTTTTTGGCAGTTGCTTTTTTGGCAGTTGCTTTTTTGGTAGTCTTTTTCTCAGCTTCTTCAGGATCTATAACACCTGCTTCGCCTAGAGCAAATATTACCTCTTCTTCAGGATGATGAGGACTATCCACCATTCTAGCAATTCGCTTCTTTCCAGATTTCTTAAAGTAAATTCTGTAGGTACTTGTGTGTGCAACTACATTTCCACCAATTGGACGAGTTGGGTCACCAAAGAAGACATCAGGTGATGCCATGACTTGATTTGTTGCAATTGCAGCACAGTTGTATGTTTCTGCAATTCTTGACAACAAATGAACAAAGTGATTTAGTTTTTGTTGTCTTACAGATAATGTTCCTCTACCAAGATATTCAGCACGGAATAATCCAACTGCAGAATCTGCAACAATTAATTTAACATTGTTTTCTTCAATTACAGGTCCAGCTTCTTCTAGAATTAGTACTTGATGTGCACTGTTATATGCACGAGCTACTATGATATTATCTAAAACTTTTTCAGGATCCATGTCATGGGCTTGAGCAATTGACACAATTCTTTCAGGTCTGAAAGTGTTTTCAGTATCAATATACAAGACAGACCCTTCAAGACCACCTTCTTCTTTGCTTTTTTGAACCATTACAGACATTGTATGTGCAAACTGTGTTTTACCACAACCAAACTCTCCATAAACTTCTGTTAATGCTTGAGTTTCTATACCACCATCAAATAATGTATCAAGGCAGTTTGTACCAGTTGTAATTTTGCCAATGCTTTGTCTGTACTTGTAAATTTCACTTGCACTAACAAAGTCTTTTGCAATTAATCCACCTTCAACTAAATGTTGTCGGGCTTTATTGACAATTTTTTCAGCAGTATCCTTTTCCATTCCAGTAATTTCTGCAATTTCAACAGGACCTCGAACGATGAGGTCCATGACGTTGTGGACACCTGCATCGGATAATTTTCTTGTAGTTACAGGACCTACGCCCTCTAAACTATCTAATCTTAAATCTTCTACCATACCGTATAGTACGGTACCAGTACTTTATAAGAGTATTGTT
>DATHYS010000082.1:0-22019 GCA_035458995.1 Candidatus Nitrosopumilus sp. | reverse complement strand
CCCGTAACTCAGCTTGGTAGAGTAACCGGCTCATAACCGGTGAGCCAAGGGATCGAAGCCCTTCGGGCCCATTATTTCAATTAGTTTTAAAATGAGCAAATTCAAAATTATCTGGCCGCAATGAAGAATCAGAGTTATATCTGAATTGATGATTGGAAGGCATTTGTCTGAGCTGCCAAATCTTATTTGCTAATTTGATTTTTTACTTTATCCAATACATCTTGGCCGATTAGATTTTGTTCAAATAATGCTTCTGAGATCTGCAAAATATTTAGAATTGAATGCATTTTCACTCCTAATTCTAATAATGCTTCATCTGCCCCTTCCATCCTATTTACAATAACATATGCATCTTTAACTTGAATATTGACTTCTTTTAGAGATTTTATTGCATTAACAACTGAACCCCCAGTAGTAGCTACATCATCAATCATGACGACTTTCATATCATCATGAATTTTACCTTCTACAGATTTTGATGTCCCATAATCTTTTGGTTTACTTCTGACATAGATTAGTGGTTTTACAGTTTCAATTGCTAATGCTGATGCAATTACCAATCCTCCTGTTGGAACAGAAACAATTGAATCAAAATTATCTAATCCTATATCTTCACCAATTTGATTTTCAAGATATTTCACCATTTTTCTAAATTCAATAGGATAACTTGGTACCAATCTTAAATCAACATAGTATGAACTATGTTTTCCACTTGCTAGAGTAAAGTCTCCAAATTTTATGATGCCTTTTTGATGCAAAAAGGTTGCAAACTCTTTTACAAATTCCATACAAAAGTTAACTACACTGGATTTATTTTGTTTTGTATTGAGTAGTAATTATGCCTGAAATCTGGTTAAATTATGGAATTACTGACGTTGTTTTAGATATAAAGGCAGAAAATCTGGAACAAAAAATCGATTCTGAAGGCAAAATTTTAGATGATTCTGCGATCAATGAAAAACTAAACACCCTTGATTTATCCAAACCCATGGAACTTGTAGTATTACACAATTCTAAAACTATTCTAAAAATCATCTCCTCTCTCTTTACACTATGTGAACAAAAATCTAAGCCATTTCCAAAAATATTGACTGATAAAAAAATCCTCAATTTAGTAAAATCAGGATTACCTGAAGGAAGTTCAATTAATGAATTTGATGATGTTGGAATGGAAAACTCCAATCTCGTCTTCATGGGGGAAATGGAGTTTAATGGATTATTTGGCTATGAGACTATTTCCACTCGTTTAATCAAAAAATTTGGGCAAGATTCCATGCTTGCTGCATATGCAAAAAGACAAGGGAATTTACCTGCACCTGGACAATATTCTGAAAGTTTAACAGAGGCAAAAAAATTCACTAATAATTTTGAGATCCAAGGAATAGAAATTATTGCAAATTCTGAAGGAATTTTAGATTTTTCAATAGGTCATCCATCTGAAACTATGTCGTCTACAAAAATTCTTGAATCTAATTCTATCAAAGATGTTGGTGAGCATAAAACAATGGTCCTTAGTACTGGTAAAGATGCAAGCAATGACAATCTTGGAAATTCTTTTTCTTCACTTTGGAACTGTTCTAATGCTATCAAAAAAGATGGTCTTGCAATTTTAGTAGCAGAATGCAAAGGGGGATTAGGTTCAGATGCATTACAGCAATATATTGAAGATAGATTAACTCTAGAACAATTACGAAATCCTACCAAATACATTGATGGAATGGAAGATCTACTATTCCTTTCTGAAATACAAAAAAAATTCCAAATTGGTTTGGTTTCAATTTTACCTGAATTTTATGCAAAGAAGCTCAACATGATACCTCTACAGGGAATAAAATATTCCATGGATTATATTCTAAAAACTCAGGGTGCACGTCAGAAGGTTGCAGTAGTAACTGATGGCGCAAGAGTTTTGCTAAGGTAAGAAACCAGACAAAAAATCTGATGGTAGTGGTGCACAAAAAACTGCTAATGCTATAATGCCAACATATGCAAGTTTTCTATTCCTTGAAAGTGGTGAAACGTCATCTAATGGCATGGCACTAGGATTTCTTGAACTCATAAGGAGAATTAAAATTGCCATGAACCAATAATTCAACAAAACCAAAATCCCTATGCTACCAAAAGTTGCATATCTATGAAGTTTTACTCCAAGTAATGTTCTTGCCATATGTCCTCCATCTAGTTGCCATGCTGGAAGTAAATTCAAAAATGTAATTAAAAATCCCACCCATGCTGCAAACATGATCGGTGTCATCAAAACTGTATTGCCATATGCATCTCCTTTACCAAACATTGCCAAACTAGCAGTCATCAGTAGTGGCTCTCCCCACCCCCATTCGGTTAATTTTGAATCATCAAATAATTCTCCTTTTAATTCTTGATCTAAGATTGGAGCTTCATATGCCCCATACATTGAAACTATTACTGCTATAATCAATCCTGCAATAGGTCCTGCAATGGCAACATCAAATAAAATTTCTCGATTAATAGTTAATCCTCTTGATTGGATGAATGCCCCAAATGTTGGAAGCATACCCATAGCGGGAATTCCTGGGATAAAGTATGGCCAAGATGTTTTTAATCCATGTAATTTGGCAGCAACAATATGACCAAGTTCATGAATCCCTAAAATTCCTAATAATGATAAAGTGTAAACAGCAGCCATTTCAAATGGATCACCAATTTCTACAATTGAATTTACTCCTAATGTTCTATAATATCCGTCAATCATCACAAATGAAATAACAATTGCAAACAATATTCGAGGAGTCCATGAAGAACTCAGCCATTTTTTTGGCTTTATAGTAAATTTTTGAATGATTACATATAATTTTCCGTCTTCCATTTTTTCTAATTTACAAACATAACTCATATTTTCTAATTTTCTAGCTAAATCTTCAAATTTTGATTTGAAATCTGAATCTTCTATTCTAAATTCTAATGCAAATTCAGTTTTTGTAAAGTCACTAACATGAAATATGGAATTAACTAATGAAATAATGTCTTCTTGTGAGGGATTTTCCATCTCTCTAAGACTAGATTTTTTCCATTAAATGGTCTTTTGGTTTAAAATTAAATATTGATAAAACTTTAGACTATCATGCAAGTTATTCTTAGACAATTAGGAGATTGCAATATTAGAAGAGCCGAACCAAGCGATCTTATCTCTGTGATGGAAATTAATCTAAAAACCCTTCCAGAGCATTATTCTGATTATTTCTATGAAAGTTTACTTGCTGAACTTCCTGAAGCCTTTTTGGTGGCTGAAATTGGAGGAAATCATGTTGGATACATTATGTGTAAAACTGAATTTGGTTTTTCAAATTTTAAGAAGTTAGGTTTTGTCAAAAAAGGCCATGTTGTTTCTATCGCAGTTGTTGAAGAACATAGAAAGAAAGGCATTGGGAATGCACTTGTTGAAGAATCTGTTAATGGTGTAAAACTAAGAAAGTGTGATGAATTCTATTTGGAAGTACGTTGTAGCAATACTGATGCTGTTCGATTATATGAAAAACAAGGATTCGTAATTAAACAACAATTAAACGCCTATTATCGAGATGGCGAAGATGCATATCTTATGGCTATTGAATTACAATAGTTCAAACCAATAAATAACTCACAAAAAATTCTTCGCCATGGACAAGCGAAAAGGAATGGGCATTACAATTTTTGTACTTTGTATTGGTGGTTTTTTCCTTTATGCATATTTGTTGATGTTATCTGAATGGAGTCCAATTGTATTACAATTATCGGTATTGATGATTGCTGGAGGAATTTTAGGAGTCGTAGCATGGATTGGCTATGTAATGGCAACAACAAAACCTTCACCTGCTTCAATAACATCTGAAGATTAATTTATTTAGAAATTTTTACATCTACAACTGTTTGATAATATCTAGGACCTACTGCCCTTACAATTTTTGAATCTAGAATTTCTGATTTAACTGGAGTTACACTAAGATAGTGTTTTTCAGAAAGTGTTCCTGCGTCTGTTTTTTTATCTGCATGAATATGCGAATAATAATGAATTATTCCACCATCTTTGGTTGTGTTGATTGCAGATTCTAGAAATTCATCAGATCTTTCTGGTAATAGCATCAATGTCCTATCTGATTTATCGATTAACTGATTTTTGATTATTTCAGATGCATCTCCATTAATTGAAATTACTTTGCCTGCAAGTTTGTTTAATCCAATGTTTGTCTCACATAATTTTGAAGCAATTGGATTAATGTCAAGACTATACACTGTGCATTTTTTCTTCTTTGCAGCCATAATGGAAAACATCCCAATTCCTGCAAACATGTTAGTCATTGTCTCACCATTTTGAATCAAATTGGCGATTCTTTCTCTTTCTGTAGAAAGCCTAGGCGAAAAAAATGCATTTTTAACATCTACCCTGAATCTACATCCAAATTCCTTGTATTCAGTTTCAGTATTATCCTCACCTGCAAGAATTTCTAAATCTCTTGTTCGAAAATTCCCCTCTACGGCTGATGCCTGATAGAATACGCTTCTAACAATTTTCACTTCTTCTAACAATACTTTCCCAATAATTTTCTTTTTTGATAGTAATGAATCAGGAATTCTTACAATAATTATTTCTCCAATCTGGTCAAATGCCGAAATCAATTCATTGCTTTCTTTTTCTGTAAGCACATTTTCAAGTGCTTTTTTTAACATTCGAGTCAATGTTTGTAGTAGAAATTTCCGGTTGTTTTTTGATCCTTATCTAATCTGCTTTCTAATTTATTTACACGAGGTCTTAGACTTTTTTCATCTCGTCTAAATGACATGTCAAGTGATTTTAGAAATCTATTCATCGCATCTGCTTTTGGTAAAGGCGATGTAGCTGTTCCTGCCAAACCTGATTCCCCTTCAAATATTATCATCGAATCTGAAATAAGATCCATTAATTGTAAATCATGATCAATAATTATTGCTGATTTTCCAAAAGAACGAACAAACTTTTGTAAAAATTTTGCAACTGCAATTCTATCTTCCACATCTAAAAATGCTGATGGTTCATCTAATGCATACAAATCCACTTTTTGTAAAAGACACGAAGCAACTGCTACTTTTTGAAGTTCTCCACCAGAAAGATTTTTGATTGATTTATTGTATAATTTTTTGATTTTTAATGGATCCAGAATTTGTTCTTCCTCCATACTTCCCTCAACTGGACTTCCATTTGCTTGATCTAGAACTGAAACTACTTCAACATCTATATCATTTTGAAGATATTGTGGTTTGTATGCTATCTTGATTTTTTTATCAACACTTCCTGAATCTGGTTTTTCAACACCTGCAATCATTTTCATCATCGTTGTTTTACCGAGTGCATTTGCCCCCATAATCCCTAAAACTTCACCTTTTCTTACCCGTCCAGGCTCAATTGATACTGAAAATGTTGGGTATTTTTTCTCTAGTTTAGGATATGTGAGAATTTCACTACCTTCTTGGAAAATATCTGTAGCTGAAGATGATACATCAAAAGAGAATTTTTTATCTCTAAATCTTACATTTTCATTTGGTAAATACCCGTCAAGGAAAACATTGATTCCTACTTTTGTAGATAAAATATTTGAAACAATACCATATGCCGATGGCTCTCCATACAACACCTCGATATAATCACTTAGAAAATCTAATAATGTTAAATCATGTTCTACCACCATGACACT
Organism: Candidatus Nitrosopumilus sp.; assembly: GCA_035458995.1. GTDB lineage: Archaea > Thermoproteota > Nitrososphaeria > Nitrososphaerales > Nitrosopumilaceae > Nitrosopumilus. The sequence continues at coordinate 16,335 of DATHYS010000082.1, read as the reverse complement.
TTTTCCAAGTTTTGCTAAATTTTGAATTACTCTAGCAACACCAGTTCTTTGGAAAACATCGTTATATGATGATGGTTCATCGAAAAAATAAAACTCTGTATCTTTTGATGCTGCAGCAGCTACTGCAATTCTTTGCAATTCTCCCCCACTTAATTCCTTTAAACTCTGTTCCATTGAGTTTTCTAATCCCAATTCTTTGATTAATTCCCTTGATACCCCTCGTTCATCATATTTATCGAGTAGTTCTTTCCCTGTTCCGTCAAATGCTTGTGCAATATGATGTACTTGTTGTGGTTTAATTGATGCACGGATTTGTTTTTGCTCAATCTTTTCAAAATGTTGTTTAAGCTCTGTTCCACTGTAATGTTTTAAGATTTCATCCCATTCTGGAGGGTTTTCATATCTGCCTAAATTTGGCTTTAGGCTTCCCGATAGAATATTGACAACAGTACTTTTTCCCATTCCATTTCTACCAAGTAATCCCACAACTTCACCTTTTTTTGGGGTAGGCAACTTGTAAAGACGAAATGAATTCATTCCATATTGATGAATTTTATCAGTAGCTATCTCACTTGCAAGATTCACAATTGTGATTGCATCAAATGGACATACTTTGACACAAATTCCACAACCGTTGCAAATATCTTCATCAATCTGGGCTTTTTTTGACTCCTCATTGATTATGACACATTCTGCGCCTGATTTGTTGACTGGACAATATTTGATACATTCTAGACCACATTTTTGTGGCTGACAAAGATCTTGATCTAAAACTGCTACCCTGTGAGTCATGTTGTAGTCGGGTATTTTCTTTGCTTTATACCTATTTTGAGCATTTTTCAAACCTGGCGTTACGTTAATAGATGAGAATTTGACATTAATTTTCAAGCCGGCCATAGCGTTAGGGTGCGACCCAATCCCGTTCCGAACTTGGAAGTCAAACCTGACGTCGCTGTTGTGCTACTAAGATGCGAGAGCTCTTGGGAAGCAACGGTGCTGGCATTTTCTAATTTTCAATCTATTAATATCGAGTTTCTTAAAATTATTTCATGCCAAACTGCTCTGTTTGTGGAGAAATTTGTGATAACGATATTAGACTAATGAATCACATGATGGAAAAGCATGGGTGGAGAAATCCAAATGTTGGAAAACCTGACAGAAACAGTAGAGGTTACTAATCTTAGATCTTTTGCAGATAATCAAGAATCAGTCTAACACCAAATCCTGTTGCACCTTTTGGATTGTATGATTTTTCTTTTGTTGCCGTCTGTGTCCAAGCAACTCCTGCAATGTCAATATGTGCCCATGGTGTATTTTCAATTGCATTTCTCAAAAATGCTGCAGCAGTTATTGTTCCTGCTGCTCTTCCGATTCCGATATTTTTCATGTCTGCAACATCTGATTTTATCATGTCCATATAGTCTTGATTTAATGGTAATTCCCACACTTCCTCTGTTGTTCTTTTAGAAGAATCAGAAATCTTTCCAGCTAGTTTCTCATTGTTTGCTACCATTCCTGCAACATTAGTTCCAAGTGCAATGATACATGCTCCAGTCAATGTTGCAAAATCAATTATTGCTTTTGGTGAATAATGTTTTTCTCCATATGATAACGCATCAGCTAGAATCAACCTTCCCTCAGCATCTGTGTTTAAAATTTCTGCTGTCTTTCCACTGTACAATTTAATGATATCTCCAGGTCTATATGATTCCCCTCCTGGCATGTTTTCAACTGATGGAACAATTCCAACTACATTGATTGGAAGTTTTAACTCAGAAACTGATTTCATAATTCCGAGAACTGTACATCCGCCACACTTGTCAAATTTCATCTCATCCATATTTGCACCAGGTTTTAGTGAAATTCCGCCAGTGTCAAAAGTAACTGCTTTCCCAACAAGAACTATTGGCTTTTCTTTTCTTGAACCCCCATTATGTTCTAAAATCATTAGTTTTGGTTCGTTTTTACTTCCTTGACCCACTGCGGTAATTCCTCCAAATCCCCTTTTCTTTAATTCAGATTTTGAGATAACAATACATTTCATCTTGTTCTTTTTGGAGATTGTTTTAGCAAAGTTTGCCAGTGTTGTAGGTGTGCATTCATTTGGAGGAAGATTGGCGATGCTTTTCGTAAATATCGCACCATCTGCAATAATCTCAGCATTTTTTACTGCTTTTGAAATTTTATTTGATTTTGAAACAATGATGGTGAGATTTGGAGAAGTTTCTACTTTTTCTGTCTTGAATTTTTCAAATTTGTAAAGAGCCATTTTTGTACCTTCGATAATCTGAGATACTGCTGAAATAGATTCTGTTACAAAACTTGGAGGTGATATTATTGAAAATTCAGAAAGTTTGAGTTCTCTTGCTTTTAGAGCCATTTTTCCTGAAACAAATCTGATAGTATCTTTTGTAATATTCTCTTTTTTTCCTAAACCTGCTAGTAGGATTCTTTGAACAGGTTTCTTTCCAGGAATTGGAATTACACTAAGTTTTCCTAATTTTCCTTCCATGTCTTTTAGAGATTGATTAATTGCAGATGTAGTTTTAGTATCAAACTTTGGTAATCCTAAAACTTTGTTAGAATTTTCTAATACAAACCCACATAGAAGATTTGTTTTCTTTTTTGCAGAACTTTCAGTTTTTATCTTCATTCTAAAATTCTCTTTTTTTAAGTATTATTTACATTTTCTATAGATCTATTATCTTGCTGTTTGTAATCAGACTCGATGATCTAACAAATACTGCTTTGACTGTTTTACAATCTTGTTGACATTCATCATTAATTTTAAACATTGATGATCTTTTTGTTTTTTCAGATAAAACTGATTTAATTAATGGAAATAAGGCTGCTCTTCCACCATATGCTTTTTTCTCATTGATGAACCAAAACATGTCCAATGCTGACTTGTCCAATATCTTTTCCCTAATTTCCGTTCCAAATTCTGAATAATGCCCAACCATTGTGATTTTACCTCTAGCAAAAAAATTAACAGTTTTTGCAAATTTCATACACAAATAACACTGATTATCAAATAACACAATTGGAATATGTTTTCTATAATCCATACAATTACACCGTAACGACCAAATTAAAATTTTACAAATTATATAATTGAAATTAATATTGATATTAATGAAATTGACTGTAGATAATCAAGATTCTAGTCACACTAAGACTGGAGAATTTCCATGCGTTACATGTCATACAGATTGCTGTAAAGAATATGTGATTTTTGTTAATGCTCATGATGTTTATAGACTCTCAATGGGATTGGATATGCCTCCTGAGAAATTTTTAGAGATTTATGGTGCAAAGGACTATTCTTTGGGAATCAAGGTTAAAGAGGGGTTGATTGATCTTGCCCTAAAACAAAAAAACGGTGGGTGTGAATTCCTTGAAGAAAATAAAGATGTTTTTAGATGTACAGTAAACGATTTCAAGCCCGGAGTATGCAAATCATATCCTTTTGCAATGAAAAATGGAACATTAATCCAGATGGACAATATTATGTGTCCAGTAGATTGGGATCTTTCCGAATTTAAGAAAATGATGTCTAGTCATCTTAAGAAGGATGAATCTGAGTGGAAATTCTACGATGAAATTGTAAATGAATGGAATAGAAAACATGGGATGAAAAAATCTCTTTCTACATTTTTGAAATTCATGTTAAATAAAGTAGAATCATCTTTGAAAGTTTGATTTTTTATTTTTAAGATCTCTCATATTTGGAGTTCCAGAATTAGTAATTTTCTTTAGAAGTAGATTTTTATTCAATTTACAAGGATAACGAAGCAGATGGGGCTTAACTATTATCAAATTAAGAAAAATATTCTGAGAGCTCGTAAATTAGTGATTAAAGGAACTAATGCAGCAGGATCTGGTCATCCTGGGGGTTCATTTTCTATGGCAGAAATTTTAGGTTGTTTGTTTAACAAATATCTGAAGTTTGATCCTAAGAATCCTCAATGGGAGGATAGAGATAGATTGGTTCTATCAAAAGGACATGCTGCTCCCGGATTGTTTTCGAATATGGCTGTTGCAGGATATTTTCCAGAATCTGAAATTGAAACATTAAGAAAATTTGGCAGTAAATTACAAGGACATCCTGACCTCAAATGTCCGGGCGTAGAGTTTTGTGGTGGTTCTTTAGGCACGGGACTATCATATTCTGTAGGAATTGCACTAGCTGCAAAAATAGATTCTAAAGATCATCATGTCTATACTATTATTGGTGATGGGGAATCTGATGAGGGTCAAGTTTGGGAGGCTGCGATGACTGCTTCAAAATACAAAGTTGATAACCTTACAGCTTTTCTTGATAGAAATTTCATTCAACAAGACTCATACACTGAAAAAGTAATGCCCCTTGATGAAAAATTAGAAGGAGATGATCTTTCTGAAATGTGGAAAGATGCTTCACGATGGAAAACTGGAGACAAGTGGAGATCATTTGGTTGGAATGTAATTGAAATTGATGGACATAGGATTGAACAGATAGATGCAGCAATTGCAAAAGCAAATGTAACAAAAGGGGTTCCTACCATGATTATTTCTAGAACAATTAAAGGAAAATCCATAGAACATATGGAAGATAATCCTGAATGGCATGGGAAAGCTCCTAGTTCTGATGTTGTTCCAATAATTAACCTAGAATTAGATTCACAATTCATGATCTCCCCTTCTATCATTGCAGGTGATATGACAAATCTACAAAATGAAATTAAACGATGTGTATCTGGTAGAGCAGATTACATTCATCTTGATGTAATGGATGGACAGTTTGTTCCAACAAAAACTTTTGATCATACTAAAATCAAAGAACTGAGACCTTTGACTGTAATTCCATTTGATACTCATTTGATGATTAATGAACCTGTAAAATATGTCAAAGATTACATCGATGCTGGTAGTGACATAATTACTGTTCATGCTGAAGTTACTGACGAATCCAGTTTTGGTGAAATTCATGATTTGTTAAAACAACATCAAGTGGGAGTTGGTTTTTCAATAAATCCTGAGACTGAATTACCTGAATGGTCTTACAAATTTTTACAATCCCTAGATCAACTAATTGTAATGTCTGTAGTGCCTGGCAAATCAGGTCAAAAATACATTGAAGAAACACATGAAAAAATGTCTAGATTGAATTCTACTTTAAAAGAACATAATTTTACAGGCTATATTGAGGCTGATGGAGGCGTAAATCTTGAAAATATAGGATCTGTTTTTGCTGATGGCGCACGTGCATTTGTTGGAGGTGGAGCAATAATTGGACAGCAAGATGTCAGAGCTGCTATCGGAGATTTCAGAACTGAAGTTTTAAAATCTAGGAGACGTGGATTGCTTGATAAAGCAAATGAATTAGGTGGTTCTGAATTAGTAAACAAATGGATTAGTTTGCATGTAATTGGAGAAAAACAAGAACAAATTAAGAAAATTGCACAGGAGGCAGGCTATCTTTGAATGACCCAATAATGACTGACATGCGTTCAGAATATTCTAAATCCCTAATTCAACTAGGAAAAGAAAATCCAAACGTTGTTGTTTTAGGTGCAGATACAACTGATTCTCTTAAAACTTCAGGATTTGGAAAAGAATTTCCTGATAGATTCTTTAATGTTGGAATCGCTGAAGCAAATCTTGTAACTGTTTCAGCAGGATTGGCAGTATCTGGAAAAATTTCTTTTGCAAGTACTTATGCAATATTTTTACCTGGAAGAGCAGTTGATCAAATCAGAAATAATATTGCCTATCCATCGCCTCCTGGAAAAAAAGGTCTTAACGTAAAATTAGTTACATCCCATGGCGGTCTTTCTGTAGGGCCTGATGGTGGTTCCCACCAAACCATTGAAGATATTGCAATCATGAGAGTTATTCCGAATTTCCGTGTTTTTATTCCGGCAGATACAGTTGCAGTTTCAAAATTAACTCAATTAATGGGAAAAGAATATGGACCATTTTACATGAGAATGGCAAGATCTAAAACTCCTTTGGTTCATTCTGATTCTCAGGAATTTCAAACTGGAAAAGGAATTACATTAAGAGATGGCTCTGATTGTACCATTGCTGCATGTGGTATCACTGTTAGAATGGCTTTAGAAGCTGCTGAATCTTTGCAAAAAGAAGGAATTTCTTGTAGAGTTTTAGATATGTTTTCGATTAAACCTATTGATAGTCAATTGTTAGAAAAAGCTGCTAGAGAAACTGGTTGTATTGTTACAACTGAAGAACATAATATCTTTGGTGGAATGGGTTCCGCAGTAGCCGAATCCGTTTCTGAATCTTATCCTGTACCGATAAAGAGAATTGGAGCCCAAGATATGTTTGGAGAATCTGCTCGAGATAATGAAGTTCCATTACTCTTAGAAAAACATGGAATAACATCTTTTAATATGGCAAAACAAGTCAAAGAAATTAGGAACAAAAAATTATGAAAATTTTTCTAGATACTGCCAATCTTGAATCAATTAAAAAATTTAATGACATGGGATTGTTGGATGGTATTACCACAAACCCTTCATTAATGTCCAAAGAAGGCGGTAATCCAAAAGATGCTATGGAAGAGATTACAAAAATTATCAAGGGTGATGTAAGTTTAGAGGTTGTCAGTACTGAATATGATGGAATGATTGAAGAAGGTAAACGTCTTCGTCAATATGGAGAAAATGTTGTAGTAAAAGTTCCAATGACTCCTGATGGTCTTAAAGCATGTAAATCACTTTCATCAGAAGGTATTCCTGTTAATGTTACATTGATATTTTCTGCAAATCAAGCTTTACTTGCTGCAAAATCTGGTGCAAAATATGTTAGTCCATTTATTGGAAGATTGGATGATATTGGACAAGACGGAATGCAATTGATTAAAGATATTAAAGAAATTTTTAAAAATTATCCTGATTTTAAAACCCAGATACTTGTTGCAAGTGTTCGTCACCCTGTTCATGTAGTTGATGCCGCAAAGACTGGAGCAGATGTTGTTACACTACCTCCTGGAGTTTTAGATAAAATGCTACAACACCCATTAACAAAAATTGGTTTGGAAAATTTCTTAGCTGATTGGGACAAGCTAAAATCTGGAAATCCTGATATCAAAATATAGAAGAAATTCTAAGGATAAACTATAAAAATTAAAAATTGAGGCTTTTTTATCAAGAACCTTTGTTTCTACTTTTTCTTGAACCAGTTCCTCTACCTGTTACTCTAGTCATTCCTTCAGTTGAAGGTCTTGCTTTAGGATCTGGCATGTCTCCTAGTTTTCTTGAACCAGTTCCTCTACCTGTGTGAACCATTCTACCTGATGTTGCTTTCTTTCTTGCCTCTTGGATTTTTCTAAATTCATCCCCAGACCATTTTGAAGCATCTTCGTCAACTTCAATAGTTCCTGTGCCTCTACCAGTTCTAATTCTAATTTTCCCCATAAACTAAGTTAAATTATCTTGTATTTATCTAAGCTCATTTTTTATGCGTAGATCTGGATTTCAAATTTTAATTGTTAATCCAACCCAATTTCTTAAAATACGTAAACATCATGATTGCAGGAATCGCAGAAGCAATAATCACAATAATGAATGTTGAAAATGGCCCTAAAATCATTGAGTTATCTCCAATTCCTCCTGGCAAATCAACATTCATTCCATAAAATGTACCAATTACTGTAGATGGAATTGCTAATGTGAAAATTATCGTTAATACTGCAAGAACTTTGTTTGTTTTTTCAGTACTTAACACAAAGTCTGTATCTTTGTAAATTTCCATAGTTTCTCTTGATTCTTCTAATGTTTCAATCACTTTGTCAATATGGTCAATTACATCATCATAGAATAATATGAGATCGTCATCATCACTTCCTGAAAACCTTTTAACATTTTTTGCTATTTCTAAAACAAATTTCTTTAATGGATTTGCTATTCTTCTTAATCTGTTAATTTCTCTTCTAAGTAAGGCAATACTTCTTGCTACTGGTTTTGTTTCATCAAAAACCCTGTCTTCTATTTCATCAAGATTTGCAATAATTTTTCTTGATGTGTGTAATAGATCATCTACTAAGACATCTATGATTTCATGAAGTAATAACCCTGATGATCTTCCTAATAGTCTATCTTTTCTTTGTTGATCTGAATTTGATTTACAAATATCAACTAACTCTACCAATGGCTTAAGATCCCCTTGGTGAACCGTTACTAGAAAGTCTTTTCCTATGAATATTGATAATTGACTGTTTTTTGATATTCCAATTTTTTGTGCTAATGGTGGAAAATGAAGAATTACAAAGAAATGATCATCATAACTATCTAATTTTGGAAGCTCAAATTTTGTCATACAGTCTTCAATGTTTAATGCATTGAAATTGTATTTTTCAGCTAATTTTTCAACATCATTTCTATCTGGATTTTGCATATCAATCCATACAAATTTCTCACCCTGAATGGTTTCTATCTTATTTTCAATAGGGGTTTCCACTGATTTTCTACTGGATCGTAATCTGCTTGTGATGAATCCTTTTCTCATGTCGAAAAATACCCTAATCTAACAAATTTAAAGCGATCGCTATGATATTACATGAAAATTATGGCTTAGTACAAAAACCGTATTGAGTTTAATTTGAGGCTCTAATCTAATTTGAATAAATTATTCATTGCACCCATGGGAGCAAATAGCTAGTACCATAATAAACAAGTACAACAGAAATTCCCATTGCAATCCACCATTTTCGCATACATACATTTCAACCTAGTCAATAATAAATCTACAGCCCAATTTTCAACAAAATCTTAAAGATTATTACTGGCTGAACAAGTTTCTTTCTTTGTGGCCTTCGTAGTACAGTGGTTAGTATAGAGGATTGTGGATCCTCGGACAGGAGTTCGATTCCCCTCGAGGGCCCTCTATCATTTTAAAATATTCCAAACTTGCTAGATTCCATTTCTTCTTTGATAGCTAGTTTGAATCTAGGCGATTTGGTTTCTATGTTTTTTGATAACCATGCTAAAAATTTCTTATCTGTACCTTTTCCCTTTAGTTTTTCAAAGTCTGGCCCCATCATTTCAACCAATTTTTGAATTAGTGATTTATTTACACTTAATACAAAAAAGTGCCAGCCAAATGCAAATTCTGAATCTGTCATGACAAAATCCTCTCCACCATGAACCATTTCTTCTAAAAGTGTTAATTGATGAGTTAATGCTTTACTTGTTTTATCATAATCCACTGCGGAAACATTGATGTTTAACCTGCTTTCCATATTCTCTTTATAAAAAAACAAAATAAAAGGATTACACAAATTATTCTTCTAATAGGTAATCAAAATCAATGTCAAAATGCATCTTCATTATGCTGATATAGGTTTTAATGGATTCTGGAATTTCCTCTCCACATACAACTCCTAGTTTTTTTGCATTAATCCAAATCACTAAAGTTTGAATGATTGTCAAAAAGCGATCATTTTTGATTTCTGGCATCCCTATAGCCTTGGTATACCTTTCTGCAAATTCCCATGCTGTAACAAAATCTACACATTTTACACCAAAAACTGCTAATAACTGCTCCTGCATATTTTGTGCTTTTTTGAAAGGAACTTTATTGATGATATATGGAAAGTCTACTTTATCAGGAAGACAATCTGGAAGAGGTCCCCAAATGGTAATAATTTTAGTATCTGGTTTAAGAGTTTGAAATTTTTCCAACATTATATTGATTACATCTTCATCAGTAAACCAAAATAAAATTACTGAAGCATCTGAAATATCTGCTTCTTCAATATTTTGGCAAATTAACTCCGCATTGATATTTCTCTCTTGAAGATTTTTTTTTGCATTCTCAATCTTTTCTGAATTGTTATCAATACCGATTGCTTTTTTTACATTAAATTCTTTTATAGATATCTCAATCCCTTTCTCATCACCACATCCCAAATGATAAAAAATGTCGTCTCTACCTAATTCTACAAATTTGAAAATGTCTCTGAATGATTTTTCATGTAATTGGACATCCTCACCACTAAGTAAATTATCTGGAAGTGTTTTTAGATATTCTTCAATTTTCATTATTATTTACACAATTGATGAGAATTTATTCTCTTATGCTTTCTAGTTTTGATACTGCTTGCCATAACTGTGTTCTAACATAAGATGGCATGTTAGGATCTTGTGTAACATCATCTAGTAAACTAATTGTGTTGGCTGCTCTGACTGATAATGAATATTCTGGATTATTTAGATCAGCAATTAAATCGGTAATTGATTTTTTAATTGTTTTTGGTGTTGAATTACTTGCAGTTATTTGCTCTAATGTTTCAATTGCTTCTTTCATAGATTCTTTATTTTGATTTTCGTCAGCCATTTTTAACACCTTTTCTTAAAAATTAGAAGTATATAGTTACATCTCTACAAAGACATTGTCTGATTCTACAACAACATTGTATGATGTCAAATCTCTAATTTTTACTGGGAATTTAACTAATTTTCCAGTTTTACAATCAAATTCTGCTTTATGCCATCCACAAGTAATGACGCATCCATCCAATTTCCCTTCAGATAGACTTGAGCCTGAATGTGTACATGAATCATCGGTAGCATAGTATTCCCCATCAATATTTGCAACTAAAACATCTCTTCCATCAATTGATACTTTGATCATTTTTCCAGGTGGAATTTCTGATGTTTTTCCAGCTATGATTTTTCCCATCGTAGTTTTTATCTAATTATTCTTAATAATTTTTTGTATACTATGAATCTAAAAATTAGGGAGGCAACTGATTCAGATAAAATTTCAGTTTTAAAATTTTGTAAGAATACTTTTTCTTGGGGTGATTATGTGGAACATGTCTGGGATTTTTGGCTATCTGAAGGTCATCTATTTTTAGGAGAACACGAATATCCTGTAGGAATTTGTCATGCATTTTACTCTCATGATCAAATTTGGATCGAAGGAATTCGTGTTGAACCAAACTCTCGTCGTCAAAATACTGCTTCAAAACTTGTAAAGCACGCTGAAATCATTGGAAAAGAAAAAAATCTATCTACATCCTACATGCTTATAGACACTGAAAATTTAACATCTCTTTCAATGGCTAATTCTTTAAATTATGAAATCTTCCAAACTTGGAATTTTTATTCACTTGAGCCCAAAATTAATCTAAATCATAACGTTACATTTGAAAAATCTCTTAATCAAAAACTCTATCCCCAATATGTAAAATCTTGGAGATGGCTTCCAATTGATAATGAAACTCTAAAATCTTTGTATAGCAAAAATCAGATTATAAAATCCCGTCTTGGCAAAAATGATTCTGTTGGAATACTCAATGACTCTGAACATTTTGATAAAACTTTGATTGTAACTTTATTTTCAAATTCAGATGATTCTGTATTGGAAATTCTATCCTTTTTACAAAATTTTGGCGTCAAAAAAAACTATGAACGAATTCAAATTTTAACTAAAGAAAAATTACCAAATTTTGATTCATTGGAAAGTAAAATTTCATTTCATCTGATGAAGAAATCTCTAATTTGATTTTACTATTTTTACTGTGTTGTTTAAAGTTCCTAAATTCTCAATTTCCATCTCAACTTTATCCCCATCTTTCAAAAATACTGCATTTGGTTTGTTTAGCATAACTCCTGCAGGTGTACCTGTTGATATGATATCTCCCTTCTCTAATGTCATTACTTTAGAAATTTTTGAGATAATTTCTGGAATTTTAATAAACATATTATTAGATGAAGAATTTTGTCTTAATTCCCCATTGATTTTTGTTGTCATTTTTAGATTTTGAGGATCTTGGATTTCATCTTTTGTTGTAATCCATGGTCCACATGGTGCAAAAGAATCAAAACTTTTTCCTCTTGTGAATTGTTTATCTTTGAATTGAATATCTCTTGCAGAAACATCATTGAATACCATGTATCCAAATATTGCACTATAAGCATCCTCTACACTAACATTTTTACAATTTTTCCCAATAATTAGGGCTAATTCTATTTCATAATCTAACTGTGTTACAAAATCTGGACATACAATATCTGAATTTGTGCTGTTTAATGCAGTGCGTGGTTTGATTACGATTGCAGGATCCTCTGGTGCCTGTAATCCTTGCTCTTTAGCATGGTCTACATAATTGAATGCTAAACAAATGATTTTGTTAGGATTTGGAATTGGGGGTAATAATTTGAATTTTGAAATATTTTCTGCATAAGGCAAATCTTTTAATTTATTTTTTATTTCATCATACCATCCGTCAAAAAGAAAATCTTTGATATTTACAGGAATTGGTACTCCTGTCAAGTAAGTAATTTCATCTTTTGTAGATACCTTATCCCCATTAACAAAACCATATGTTTCATTATTCCCATGTAACAATCTCGCTATTTTCATTTCTGATCACTTGTGAGTAAAAATTGCTTGATTTTGTGAATCTTTTCTACAATATCCAAATCTAACAAATTGAATTTCTTCTCCTTCTTTTAATTGTAGATAATGTGGTTCAGTATAAACGTCTAATTCTTCCAAACTATCTTCATTGAATTCATCCCCATTGAACAAAGTTTTTGGAATGATCATCTTAATTTCATGTGCTGTCTTTTGAGGAACCCATTGAATTTTTGCAATATCATTTGTTTCACCATTTTCAACAAATTCTCCTTCAAAATCAATTCCTGCTTTTGTAATGTTGATATTTCCTAAACCGAGAAGGCGAATTTGAGTTCCTTCTTTAATGCTTTGTGCATCATCTCCTGAAATGTAAAAATTTTCATCAATCTCAATTTTTCTTTTTCCCATATCATTTATCGGATGGTTTGGAATTTCAACATGTGATATTGGCAAGTTTCTTACAGTTAGTTTTTTTGCATTACTTACCATGAATAATCTGATACTGTCTGCATCTACAAATTTCCTGTTAAATGCTTCAAGTGCATCAAATGGTGCAAGGGTGTTTGCTTTGGTTAAACCTAATGACATAATGAATTTTCTAATTGCTTCAGGCTTGATTCCTCTTCTTCTTAATGCTTCTAAAGTTGGCAATCTTGGGTCATCATACCATGAAACTTTACCTTCTTCAATCAAAGGTTTGATGACTCTTTTAGAAATTGGCATACCTTTGAATTCTAATCTAGAGAAAAATCCCTGGACTGGCTTTCTCATGCTAAGTGCATCTAAAATTGCATCAATTAGCTCTTTTCTAAGTTCAAATTCTTTTGAACGAAATGCATGTGTTACTCCATCAATACTATCTTCAATGGCAACAGCCATATCGTAACTTGGCCAAATTCTATACTTTTCCCCTAATGTGTAGTGTTTCCCTTCAATAATTCTGAATAATACTGGATCTCGCATGACTGCATTATCTGCTTCCATATCTCCACGAAATCTTACTATGGCTTCTCCTGGTTTGAATTTCTCATTCATCTTTTCCCAATCTTTATTATTTTTTTCAATATTTCCTTTACTGCATTTACAAGCTTTTCTTTCTCTTCTGTTTTTACTAATATCATCTCTCTTGCAAGTACAAATGTAAGCTTTTCCTGAATTGATTAATTCGTTTCCTTTTTCATAAAATAATTCCATATCGTCTGATGTACTTTTTACCATGTCAAATTCAATTCCTAACCATTCTAATCCTACCTTTATTGCTGCATGGTATTCCATTCTTTCAGCTTCTGGATTCGTATCATCCATTCTCAGAATAAATTTTCCTCCATACATCTTGGCATATTCTGAATTAATGATCGCAGCTTTTGCATGACCAATGTGGGGATATCCGTTGGGCTCTGGAGGAAATCTAGTTATGACTTTACCATGTTCGGCATCTTTTAATTCTGGCAGTCCTTCTCGTTCTACAATTTTTTCTTTGGGTGCCAAAACCTCTGGAAAATTTTCTTTGATTTCTTTTTCTTGTTCTTCTGATGATAACTGATTAACTGATGCAACTATTTTTGAAATCTCTGGAGATATTTCTTTTACTTTGCTTCTCAGATCTGCCTTTGTACCTAAAATTTTTCCCAAAATTATTTTATCTCTAGTTTCTCCACCATGCTCAAATGCATTTTGAAGCGACATTTTTCTAATTTCTTTTCTTAGTTCTTCATCCATGCTGATTCTTACCTATTGCAACTATACGCTTCTTTTTACTACAAAATCTAACAATGTGATTAACTCTGTTTTGGCAGGACCTGAATACTGTTTTAATGATTTTTGTGCTTTTTCTGCATATTTTAGTGCCTGTTTTCTCACGTTTTCTTCAATTCCTAAACTTCTGATAACATCTACAGCCTTGCTAAGATCTTTTTTTGAAACTTTTGAATTGCCAAATGCTTTTAGAATAATTTTTTTATCATTTCCTTTTGCTAACTTTATTGCCATTAAAATTGGAAGTGATTTTTTACCTTCTCGTAGATCATTGCCTACAGGTTTCTTTGTAATTTTAGGATCTCCCATTACGCCAATTAGATCATCTGTAATCTGGAATGCAATTCCTAAATTCCTTCCAAATGATGAAAGATTTGAAATATCTTTTGGTTTATTTGTTGCACAAATTGCACCCATTGCACAAGACACATCAAATAATGCAGCTGTTTTTTTACCAATCATTGTAATGTATTCTGCTTGTGAGGGAATCTTTTTCTCTTCAGCCATTGTGACATCTAATAATTGTCCTTCACAAATATCTACACAAGCTTTTGAAAGTCTAGATACTAGTTGTGTAGTTGCACTTGCTGATAATTTTGAATCTGTAATTACTTGAAATGCTTTTGAAAATAATACATCACCTGCAAGAATTGCAATTGGCATACCAAATTTTTTATGAACTGTAGGAACTCCATGACGCATTTCATCATTATCCATTATATCGTCATGAACTAATGAGAAATTATGTACCATCTCTACAGCACTTGCTGCAGGCATTGCATTGGAAACTTTTCCTTTCAAAATTTGACAGCTTCTTATTACCATATATGGTCTTAGTCTTTTTCCGCCATTCACAATAAGATGACCTGCTGCGTCATAGAGTTTTTTTGGATTTCCTTTTAATTTCGAATTAAGATACTTGTTGACAGTTTTTGCATTCTTTTCTATTTGTTTAGTTTTTTTCATTTACTAATCTCCATTTATCCTCTGGTAGATGAATTTTAATTGCTTTTTGTAACTCGTCATGAACCTCGCTTTTCATCCATGTAGATAAGACATTTGCATGCTTTTCAAGCATAGATTTATCGGATTTATCTAATAATTCTAGAGCAATTAGCATCCATGGGCAATAGATTTCTGGATTGGATTTTAATTCTGACAATAATTCTTTTGATGAAATGTATTTGATTTCATCAATTTCTCCTTCAATTTCTTTTAATTCTGTTGAATTATCAATTACGCCAATTAGTGTTCCACAAATTTCATTTTCAGAACCCACATCTTTGTATGGAACATGATATTCAAATTTGTGTAAATAATCTAATGTACCTTCAATTCCTAATTCTTCAGGCATTCTTCTTTCTCCTGAAGAAACATACGTTTCTGATTCTCTTGGATGACTTGCAAATGTTCCATCCCAGTCATTTGGCCATAACATTTTCTCTTTAGCTCTCCTTGTCAGAACTAATCTTCCTTGATTATCAAATAATAATGCTGTAAATGCTCTGTGTAATTTTCCGTTAGGTAAATGACATTTTACTTTTTCTTCAGTTCCAATTGGATTATCATTTTCATCTACTAAAATTACAAATTCTTCAGACATTTCTTTTTCCTCTAAACAATGTTCCTTCAAATGTCCTATTTTTAACCGCTTTCACAATTCTTTCAGGTTTGTTCCCGTTTACAAAGAATACATTCAATCCTGTCTTGGCAATTTTTGATGCTTCTTCTACTTTTCTAGTCATGCCCCCTGTCACATCCATCTTGTTTTCAGAAATAGTTGGGCGTTCACCTTGTAATTCATAAATTAGTTTTTTTGATTTTAAATCTGAATACAATCCATCTTCATTTAATGCAAAAATTACAAGTTTAGGTTGTAGTATTTTTGCAAGGTGAGTCATTATTTTATCCCCTGATAAGATGTATGTTTTTTTCTGACCATACCATAATGCATCACCATATGTGACTGGAATTAAGCCTGATTTAGCAATTTTCTCAATTTCTTTAATTTTTTTAATAATTGGTTTATTTCCAGACATAAAATCAGTTGGTGGAAGGCAGTATGGATTTAGTTTATTTTTTAACATTGAATCTAATATGATTTTGTTTAATTCAATCATTGAATTTTTAACAATAGATACTCCTCTTAGATTGTATTTTTTTTCTTTTGTATGCATATCATATTTCACAGACCAATAATGTCCATAC
>DATHYS010000081.1:0-5347 GCA_035458995.1 Candidatus Nitrosopumilus sp. | reverse complement strand
TCAGATGAGGCTAATCTTATGGCACCTTCAGGCAAATCAAAGGTATCATCATGCCAGTGAAATACGGTAAATGGGTTATCGAATCCTGAAAAGAATTCAGAATTATTTGAGATTTGCAAATCATTGTAAAATCCAATCTCTTTTTTTGGACCACTAAACACTTTGGCACCAAAAGTTTTGGCAATTAATTGAGAGCCCAAACAAATTCCAAGTACAGGAGTATTTTTCTCAACTGATTTTTTGATTAATTGCTGCTCTGCTTGAAGATATGGCAAATCATCATTTGCACTTTCAGGTGCACCTAAAATAACAACTAAAGAAAAATCCTTGTCTGGTAGTTTCTCATGTTTTGCATTTACAGAGGTTATGTCAAATCCATCTTTTTGTAATAATTCACCCAAATATCCAGAACCCTCAATTCTTGTATTTTGTACAAGTAGAACATCAGACATTTTTCTAAACGTCTTTTCCTGTAATTACCCATTCAAGACTTCGGAGTACACCCTGATAGTATTTCATGGCATCCATTGAATCGGTTTTCACTAATCGTTCTTCAATCTCTTTTCTATATTCAGCAATTTCTCTTTCAGTTTTCATTTGATTTGATTAATTTTTCATAGTGAATTAATTTATTGGTTTTCAACATAATGTGTTTTAATATGATAAAACAAAATCAATAGTGTGCTAGTTTCTGAACAAGAAATCTTAGAGTTGAAAAATTTTGTATCAGAATTAAACTCTAAAGAAAAAAGCGTGGTAATTGTTGAAGGAAAACGAGATTCTAACGCATTAAGAAAATTAGGGTTTACAGGCAAAGTTTTAGAATTTCATAAATTTTCAGGGATGATTGATTTTACAGATTCTGTTGCAAAATATGAAAGGCTAATCATTCTTTTTGATAGAGACAAAAAAGGGAGAATACTAACAGGAAAAACGATTCAACTATTACAAAGAAGAACAAAAGTAGATCTTTCTTTCAAAAGAAAACTGCGACAAATCACAAAAGGGAAGATTATGTTTGTTGAACAATTAGTGAGTTACGAGTCTTATCTAGCCTAAGGCCAAATACCGCGTAGTTCAAAGGCTTCAACCACACGCTTTACTGCAATAGCCATACAAGCACGTCTCATATCGATATTCTTTTTCTTACTTAATTCATAAGCATCTTTGAATCCTGTAACCAAATGTTCTTCCATGAGTTTTGCAACATGTACGAATCCCCAATATTGACCAATATTGTTTTGAACCCATTCATAGTAAGAGATAGTTACACCACCAGCGTTTGCTAAGATGTCAGGTACAACAATAATTTTCTTTTTGTACAAAATTGGATCTGCTTCGGGCAATGTTGGACCATTTGCAGATTCACCAATAATCTTACATTGTAATTTCTTTGCAATTGCGGCATTGATTTGATTTTCTAAAGCTCCTGGAATTAAAATATCACATTTTGTAGTAAGTAATTTTTCTGTTGTGACTTTAGTACTGCCTGGGAATCCAACAACTGTTCCTTTTTTGGCTTTCCATTTTTCCAAGTCTTTCATCTTCATTCCAGAAGTTTTAATGATATCACCTTTTGAATCAGATGCACCAATTATGATACATCCCATTTTTTCTAAATATTCACCAGCAAATGTAGATGCATTACCAAATCCTTGTAATACTACCTTTGCACCTCTAAGTGGCATGTTTAAAACTTGAGCTGCTTCTCTAACACAATAAGCAGTTCCTAAACCGGTTGCAACATTCCTTGCAAGAGAACCACCCATTGGAATTGGTTTTCCTGTAATAACACCAGGTTGATGTGTTACATTATTTAGTTTGCCAAAAGTATCCATGATTTGTGTCATTTCTCTTCCTGTGGTGTAAACATCAGGTGCAGGTATGTCTTTTTGAGGACCTATAATTTCTGAAATCATAAACGCAAAACGTCTTGTTAATCTCTCCATCTCAGCTTTGCTTAATTTTTCTTTTTTAGGATTAATGTAAATTGCACCTTTTCCACCACCTAAAGGCACGCCTGCAATTGCAGTCTTCCAAGTCATCCATGCAGAAAGAGCCATAACTTCCCTTTCCATATATTCAACCCCACCTTCAGGATCAAAATATCTTATTCCTCCTTTGTAAGGTCCACGATCATTATTATGTTGACTTCTAAATCCAGTAAAAACACGAATTTTTCCACTATCCATTCGTACTGGAATTTTTACACGAAGCATTTTGTTTGGCATGGCCAGATAATCTTTAAGTCCTTGATCTTTAATTCCTAAAACATCACATGCATCATTAAGTTGAATTGTTGCATTTTCAAAAGGATCAGCTTCAAACTTTCCCAAAGTAATCGTTTTTTTCTTGACTGCTATTTATTTAAGTATGTTTCTGCAAATAAAAAATAATCAAATATTATTGTAATAAAAAAAAATCAAACATTTTACGAATAGCTTATAAGCCACACAGAAATTCTTAAAGTTATGATAAGGGATTTTGCCCAGCTATCTTGCGATCATGATCAAAGACCAAAAAAAGCAAAAGAACCAACACCAATTCAATTTAATGTAAACGATGCAATAGTTGGACTAGAACATTTTACAACCAAAAATAATGACATTATCAAAATTAAAAGATCTGGATTATATTTTATCATAACAGCTCCTCAAATTGGAAGAAAGAAAGGAAATGTTTCACGTTACCTTGATGTTTGGATGAGAAAAAATGGTGAAGATGTTCCAAACTCTAACATCAGAGCAAATCTTTACCATGGAACATCAAAAGATGTAATTGTGAATCAAACTATGATTCCTCTATTTAGAGAAGACGAAATTCAATTAATGATGTCTGTTGAAGCTGCTAATGAGGGAATTGGTTTAGAGGCAATTAAGCCTAAAGGTGAGCCTACAATTCCAAGTGTAATTCTATCAATGAGAATGGTTGAAGAATATGATGAGCTCTTAGAAGATCAAATTTTCAAAAAATCAAATTAAGTAGACATATTCTCATTAGAATCAGATTTATGTTCAAATTCTAATTCCTCAAGAATTTCAGTAGTTTCATCACGAACATCAGGAGATATTTCTTTTCCAATTTTATCTTCCATGATTTGGGTTAATGCTTTTTCTTTGTGTTCATTAGTATCAATATGAGTCTCCCAATCAGAATCATTAAGTTCTATTTCACATACTTCACATTGAATTTTTTTCAAAATCTATCAATGAATTTAGAATCAAGGTTTCTAAAAAATTAACTCTTAAAGATAGACTTTTTTGTGATTCATCTTTCTATCTAGTTTATCAATTGCCTCATCAAGTGCGCCAATGTTAATTTCAAGGAAATTTGACAGATGAAAGATGGCACCGTATTTTTCACCGATTTTTGAAACCATATTATTTTTCTCTAGGACTTTCATATGATGTTGAACAGCTTTGTAATCGAGTTCAAGTTTTTGAGCTAGTTTGTGGGTATTGTATGGCTGTTCCAACAAATGGATAATTATTCGTAAACGTGTCAATCCACCTCTAGTACTTGTAAACAAGTAAAGCAAAAGTTTCCTAGTTTGTTTATCAGGTTTTCTTTGATTTGGAGTTTGTTTAGATCTAATGATTTCTTTGAATTCCAGTAATTGATTAGTCATATTTCCTAAGTTCAATAAAGTCATTTTTGCTTAAAACCCTATTTCCAGATCTTTTCCATATTCAGGCAGGACAATTACCCTTAAATTGACTGAGAATGAACTCGTGATATTATGATGGCATCACGCGGTTACGATATGACTCCTACAATGTATTCACCAGATGGTAGAATATACCAAGTCGAATATGCCATTGAGACTGTAAAAAGAGGAACATTAGCAATAGGTATTGCAACCAAGCAAGGAGTCATCATGGCAGTTGAGGAAAAACCTCGTACATTACAAACTAGCAATATTACTCAGAAAATTTTCCAAGTTGATTACCATATTGGAGTTGCAGCAGCAGGTTACATTCCAGATGCACGAGTACAAGTAGACGGTGCAAGATTTTTCTCACAAGGAAATAGAATGACCTATGATGAATCTGTCGAGGTTGCAACAGTTGCAAAACATCTAGCAGATCAAGCTCATCAATTCACACAATATGGTGGCGTACGTCCAAATGGAGTTTCCATGATTATTGCAGGAATTGATCAAAAAGGAGAATCAATCTACGTTACAGACCCAAGTGGAACATATGTCCAATTTGCAGCCGTTGCAATTGGCGCAGGTTCAGACGATGTAAATGCATTTTTGGAAAAACATTACAAAGATGATTTGAGTTTAGATGATGCAGCAGCACTAGCTATTGCATCAATCAATCTTAAAGCAGAAGCAAAAGAGGGTATCAATCACATAAAAATGGCAAAAATTACATCTGAGGCAAAAGTCTTTGAAAAAGTTTCAGAATCTGATTTACAAAATTATTCTCAAAACGCATCAAAGTTTGCCGCATAATAGAAATTTTAATTTGAAAACTATTCAAGCAAGTATACTGAGACGATAGATTATGGGTTTAGGAAGTTATTGGGGAGAAGTAATGGAAGTACTTCGAGAGATTATTCCAGTTTATGATAAAGTAAATTCAATCATATCATTAGGGAAAGACAAACAGCATAGAATTCGAGGTATTTCAAAACGAGTGCTACCAGGTAACAAAATTCTTGATGCAGGCTCAGGTTTTGGAAACATGTCAAAAACAGCAATGAAATTAACTGATGGCAAAATCTCAATCACATTATATGATCCACTTGTACCAATGCTAAAAAACACAGGAACATTTTTTGAGAAAACTCCAGATATGGCAAACGGTGTTTTTGAACACATACCATTTCAAGATGGAGAGTTCGATGCAGTGTTGTGCGGATATTCTTTAAGAGATGCAATCAATTTGAGAATTGCAATCTCTGAAATTCATAGAGTACTGAAAAAAGGTGGAAGATTTGTAATTGTAGATTTGGGAAAACCAGATAAAGCATTTTTCAGAGCAGGTGTTTCATTTTATCTCAGATGCATTTTGCCAATTCTCGCATTTGCTGCAGGTGGAAGATTAGGATTAAAGTTTGGCACACTATATGGAACATACAAGAGATGGCCTCAAAATAAGAAGCTAGAACAGTTAATTTTAGAAAAATTCTCAAGAGTAGAGTTTGAGAAAGACCTTATGGGTGGGGCAATAATGGTTGCCGCATACAAATGAACAGAGTTCTAGTACTTGTTAACATCACAGGGTTAATCATAGGGATTTCTTATGGATTACACGGTCCAATTTTACCAGTATTTGCAAAAAATATCATAGGTGCAACATATTCTGAACTGGGATTAATCGGATTAACAAATTTC
>DATHYS010000080.1:0-17949 GCA_035458995.1 Candidatus Nitrosopumilus sp. | reverse complement strand
GTTGCCATACCAGTTGAAACTTTTCAAGAATGGAATAATCCAAGTAATTGGATTTCTAATCCCAAAGTAGCAATTCCAATTTGGGTCAACATCTTTCTGACTGAAAAAATTCCAGAACATTCAATTTTAGAGGATCCCAATATAGAAAAAATAGCAAATCAAGGAATCGAACTAACGTCTCATCAATTTGGATTAAAATTTGATTATGATGATTTTCCAAATGATTTCATTTATGAATTTTCATCAGAATATTCTGGTTCTCCACTACTACAAATGTCAGTCATTAGACCGGACGGAATTGAATTGAATTTACTATCTACGTCATTGCCCTATTCAGATGAAAAAACAATTCATAGTGAAAGGATTTTTTCAACAGATCATGCAATAAAGAAAAATCTAGATTTGCAATCAGAGAATTTTCAGTTTAGATTTGAGAGAAAATCTGCAGAAGATATAGTATTTTCAAAAAGTCAGATAAACGAGCCATTAAAAGGAAACTATATTTTTTCTGTGAATTTGTATGGAGTAAATTCTGAAAATCAAATTTCTGAATCAAAGATGATTGTCGGCGGTAAAGCATTCGGGATTATGGGAACAGATGAATTAAGACGGGACTTGGCAATAGGTCTACTTTGGGGTACACCACTTGCATTATTCATAGGTCTAGTCGTCTCCATTGCATCAGTAATTGCAGGGTTACTTTATGGAGTATATGCAGGGTACAAAGGAAAAAAGACAGATGAGGCAATGATGAGATTCAATGACGTCATCTATGCATTGCCAGCACTGCCATTTCTCATCATACTTTCAGTAACGATAAGTAACAGTATTTTTGTGATGGTCGGATTTTTGATGATATTTGGATGGGTAGGCATAGCAAAGGTATCACGAAGCATGTCACTTCAAATTAAAACTCGAGGATATGTAGATGCGGCAAATATGATGGGTCAAAAAGATTCAAAAATAATTCTAAAGCATATTGTACCTCAGTTATTGCCTTATGCTTTTGCAAGTATTGCCATTTCAGTTCCAGCAGCAATTACTACAGAAGCTGGTCTGAGTTTTCTAGGATTAGGAGATCCAACATTTCCAACATGGGGACAAATATTGCACGATGCAAATACCTTCGGTGCAGCAGCTAGAGGAATGTGGTGGTGGATAATGCCACCAGGAGTTATGATAGCATTTACGGGTTTAGCTTTTGTGTTTATTGGTAACGCTCTTGATGCGATAATTAATCCTAAACTAAAAAGATAATCATATAGAATAACTACGGATGATATCCAAAGCGGCATCATTTAGTTTTATGGTATATGTAAGCGAATTAGGATCTTCTTTTGTCTCAGCCAAAGTCTCTGTGAATTTTACTTTCTCATCTTCAGTAGCACCGGCTTCATGAGCACAGAGATTAAACGCTTTCAGATTAAGATTATTTTTTAGAAGATGAGCAATGAATTTTTTGTAATTCTCAGGATTATTCCAACTAGCATTTTTTTCAGCACATGCTGCAATCCAAACATCAACAGAATTATGAAAAATTACCTTCTTACGAATTTCATCTAAGGACATATTTTTTCACTTAAAAATCGGCCCTTTGCATTTTGGAACCACATCTAGGACAAGATCCCCCTTTGTGTTTGTTGTTGCAAACAAGGCAAACATATCTTACACCACTAGAGCCACCTTGTGAACCCATGCCAAAGAATCCACCGCCTCCAGTTCCAGAATCATTTCCATAACTTCCCATCTTACTCATTGCACGTTTTCTCATAATCATAGGAAGTAAAATGAAAATTGCCATTACTGCACCGATGCTGATAAACCATGGAACACCAAGATATCCAAGACCAATTTGCAGGCCTATACTAAACACCAAGGAAGCACCTAGAAAAATATAATATCTTTTGAGTTGAGGGTTCAATTCAATAAAAGTAGCGCTAAAACGGTTATAAAGCTTCTTCAGTTTTCATCCACAATATCAGCATGTTTTTTAAAAAAATTACTCTATTGAAAGGGGAATAGAGTTACCATTACTATCCCATGCAAAAATCGAATTATCATCATAAGGAGATTTTACAATCATTGAAACTAAACCAAAGAAATTATGCAAGTCAGTTACAGATGGTTCTGCAGATCCACTAGGATGAGAGTGAACAATTCCGATATAACTCATATCAAAAGGTAAGAATGAATGTGGAAATCCTGCAAAAGTAGGACCTGTTTCACTAAAAGGGGGAATTACTAGTCCATCGATTTTAATTTCGCCATTTTTGGATTTACCCTTTAAAATCAAAATCCCTTCGTTAGGATGTTTCATCTGACAAAAAGACAAAATGCTATCAGAAACATCTTTTTTCAACAAAACTTTCCTTTCAAATTTTTTCTTTTTGAATAGCACAAATAGACTCTATCTTTGAACTAATTTAATTTTAAGATATTAAAACAGTATATCTCGTATTTGAAAATTTTCTAAGTTTTTGCTCAATTTCAGACACCAATTCAGGGATTTTAGAATCAATTTCATCTATTTCACCAGTAAAAGATTCAGATTTCATTTGAGATTCATCCATCAATGAAGTTTGTTTGTCAAGATCACTTTCCAGAGAGACTAAATCATTTGGAATAAGAGAACTAACCTCATTTTGCATTTCATTATACTTTTTATGATAATCTGAAATCTGGTTAACAAAAATATCCAAAGACTCTTCAGTCTCAGTTATTTGAGAAGATGTCTTATCAATATCCTTTACTGAGATAGAACCAGAAGATATGCCTTTTCGTACATTTTCAAGAATCACAATAATAGAATCCTTATTCTCAGATGAAATTACATCAAAGGGTTCTGAGACTAGACCAGATAGAATATTTTTTTGATCTTTATCTAATGATGAAGCATATTCATATCTACTTAGAGGACGAGAAATTTTGGTAAATTGCGTATTGATTTGATTTTTGATTTTTGATTTTTGGGCACCAAATTCATCAAGAGAATTTTTCAAATCAATGTATTTTTTATAATTTTCAGAAGATTTTATTTTTTCAATAGAATTTTGAATCTCAGAAATTTTTTCTTGAATGGAAGCAACATTATGATTAATATCTAAGATTTTTTGAGATTTTTCTTTATGTAAATCAGACAAATTTTTAATTTCATTTGTCGTATTGTTAATTTCATCGGAAAGAGATTTTGTAGATTCATAATTTTTTAATAATTTTCGAATTTCAGAATGATTTTCATTCATCACTTCAAGATTTTCTTTTAATTGTGTAGCATATTTTTTTGCAAAAATGTGTATGACCCTAGTTTGTCGGCCCAAAACATCACCGACTTTTTTAAGGATTAGATTCAATATGGAATTTAATTTTTCAGCATCATCAAAAGAGGAAATTTTTGGCAAGGAAACAACGTCCTTTTTGATCATATCAATAACTTGTTTTTTGCCTCTAACCACAATTATTGCAAGATGTTTGTCTACATCATCAAGATTGAGATTATCCTTTTCAAGGACGTTTCCAATTTTTGTTAAATCTTCAATTAGGGGTTCAGTATTGTTTCTTAAATTAGTGATTTCAGTCAAAGTTTGGGATTTTCTTAATTCGCTAAGTTCAGAGATAATTTTTGGCACATCTACTAGAGAAATTTGCTTATTTTGGGGAATTTCTTCAACAGGAATTTCTTCTTTCTTCTTTTTACCCCATCCAAATACCATTTGATATAGTTCTCCTCAGGGGATTAAAAATTGTTGTACATCTAAAATTTAAAATTCAGCAAATAACTGAGAAAGACATGGTAAAAGGTGGAAAAACATCGTATCATACGGGAACTGTCAAAAAGACAATCAGAATTAAAGCATCAAAAGATAAGGTATGGAGAAAAATAAGCAACATTGTAGGATTGCCTACATGGCTAGTAGATGTTAAAAAAACAGTGTATCTATCTAAAAAGAAGAAAGATGTAGGAGCTGTTAGATTAATTACATTTGCAGATGGAAATAAAATTGAAGAGCACGTAGTTGCATGGAAAACAGGTGAATTTTTCACATACATCGCAACAGAAGGCTTGCCATTAAGGGCATATGTTGCAACAATTTCAATCAAAACAAAATCTAAAAATCTAGTAGAATTAACATGGCAATCATATCTCAACAGTAAAAAAATGTCTGAAAAACAATTCTTAGATTTTGTGGTATATTTAGGAGCATTCTATGAGGCATCACTTGAAAACCTCAAAACATCTCTTGAAAAATAACACTAGATTTTCTACAAGTTAAAATCTAAATACGATAAACCAGAAAAAAAATCATGAGTGATATGAGATTTATTATCATCGGAATTGTTTTAGTTTTTGCAGGATTCTTAATTTTGGGAGTATTAGGTCATAATTACCAGGCTGCAACACTAGAATCAAATGAGTTTGGAACATGTTACGAGTATTCTGATAATTCCCCTCCAGTAGAAATCAATTGTTCATTTAAGATATTTGATCAAACCTTGTTTTTTGCCCTTGTTGCAGGGTTTATCGGGGCAGGTATAATATCGCTAATCAAAGGTTCACGTGGAGATTGGGATAACAGAGTAAAACCAGAAGATATGGTAGGACCAGGTAGAAATCAAGAATCAGATGATTCAGATAAAGACTAAATCTATTTTTTAGATTTTAATTTCTCGTAATCTTCAGGACTATCGTCTTTCAATCTTTGAAAATACACTTCTTCATATGGCATTTTTTCTCTGATTTTCATAACCGAATTTGCATTTAACCTTCAAGAATGATTTGTACTTTAATCAGGCATGCATTTTAAAACATCATGGTTCGGATTCAATAATATTTTTCATAGAATTAAACATCTCACCAATTTCATCCATTCTTTGATCAAATTGCTCATCAGTTAGCTCATCAGGTTTGTTCAATGTAATAATTACTTCAGAGACATCTCCATTGGATACAATCCGCATTGGAACATCCCAGGAAGACTCTTCATCTACAAACTGATGATCTAAAATTCCCAATGATTTGTTTTCATTGAATTTCAATTTGGATTTTCCATGGGGACCAGTAAATGACCACCACCCAGATTCGTTGATTTTTGCATCAGGCATCATCTTTGGAGGCATTTTCAAAATTGCATCAAATGCATCGCCTGTTTTCTTTTCTACAGTTATTGTGATTGTCCTAGACCTAACCATGTGATGAATTTCAAATGATGGTTAAAAAGGATATAGTAGTAATCATAGTAATCAATACTATGCACCTATCTGTTTAGGAATTCTTTAATTTTCTTTAGATTTGCAACATTTGATTCATGAAACATAACCATTGATTCAGACAAGGAGTTTGGCAAAACAGTTTTGAGATTATCGACTAGTTCATCACCACTAGTAATCATATTATCAATTAACTTGTCGATTTCGTTTTTTTCATCAACCATTTAATTTTGATATGTGTTTATCTTAATTATCTTTTTTTATCAAAGTGGCAGTGGAACGGACTTTTTTGAGTTTTTGAATATTCCATGAAACAATCTCACGAATTTTTTCAAAGTTTTCTGCTTGCAATTTTACCAGCATGTCATGAGTGCCAATAGTTTCAAAAACATCTACAACTTGTTCAATTTCCTTTAATTGTTCAATGATTTCTTCTTCTGCACCTAATTCACAATTAAGCATAACATATGCATCTGTCATGAACTAAACAGCAATTCATGATTATTTAAATCTGGAGATAGATCTCACCATGTGACATGGACCAAATCTTTGAGATTTCGTCTAGGTTTTGGGAATTTAGTTTGTTGAGGATATCCAATACACAGTACAGATGAAGGAACCAAATCAGTATCAATGATATCCATTACTTTTTGCTCATCAAACATTCCAATCCAGATTGAACTTAATCCTAAGGCTTGAGCTGCAAGTTGAGAATATCCTGCAGCTAAAGTAGCATCCTGGATAGCAAATTTTTTGAGAATGTATTCAGGAAAATCCAGTTTCACTCTAGAGGGATTTTTACAAAAAACCAAAACAACAGGAGCATCGACATAAGGCTGCTTGTTACAAGCATCAACTAGAAGTTTTTTCTTTTCTGGACTCTTGACATAGAATATTTCAAATCCTTGGAAATTGCCTGCAGTTGGAGCGGTATCAGCTGCTGCAATTATTTTATCAATTTTTGTGGTTTCAACAGGTTTGTCTTTGAATTTTCGTGTGGAACGTCTTTTTGCCATAACAGCAAACAAATCAGTATCAACAACTTCAGAGGGTCCAGATTTTAAGATAAAATCTAACAAATTATTTCTTACATCATCATTTGGAGCATCAGGAGAAATTTCTGGTTCATATCCTTGAGGATAGATTTTTTCACCAGTTTTCTTTGAGCTCATACCAAGAGTACAAAAAATACACTATTAAAGAATTAGAATAATCTCAAAATTTTAAAGTACATTTATTCTGCTTCAAACTTATCGCAGCCAGAAGTACAGGGCTTGTTCATTACACCCTCACATGCACCTAGTTCATTATGCATTATTCTGTGATGGCCACAAATTTTGCATTTTTCTCTAAAATGTGAAATTAATTCAGCAGTGGAAAGATTAGAATCTTGAATTTTAGATTCAGTTTCACCAGTCATGATGATTTTCATTAATCGAGTTAGTTTAAACATTTTGTAAAGCCACAATACGTATTCAAGGAGAAAAAGCGCCGAGAGAGAACAGTACAGAAAGATTGACACCCTTATTTTAGATTCAACTCTACTTTGATTTACATCTCAATTAGGCAACAAAGGGGGCAGTTGTACTGTATAAAAAAACAAAAATGAAATTATTCTTGATAGTGAACTAGTAAAGTATTTTCCATTACTGGCATCACTGCAATTATGTTATCACCTTTTTCTGCCAGAAAGTCATTTACCACATCTTCAAGATATACTCCTTTAGACAGGGTCTTGGTTTCAAAATATCGAATTTTGTGAATCATCCATATTTCATGAAACTAATGTGTATTAAGAATTTAATCATCTTCCCAACTGTTCTCTAAATATTGAGGAGCCATATGATCGATTTCTTTGGGAGTATCAATAGTAATGAATTTGTGACACCGCGTACATTCGTACATATCCTTGTATCCGGCCATTTTGACTTTGGCATCATGTAGACAAGTTTCTTGAGAAAATACACCGGGTGTCAAAACTATTTTAATTTCCCTTAGTTAAATAAAACCTAAAATCAAGATATGTCTCATGTGTATTATTTTTACTATATGATATTATAATTCACTATCCCGCAGTTTGTTATAATCTAACATAATTTTTGGAAGTCTATCATCAGGATTAAGATTTATTTTGTGTTTTTCACAATAAAGAAGATAATTTGGCCAGTTCTTTTTCACCGTTTTCATAAAATCCTCTCCCACCATCCCATCATACCAATCAATAATGTTTAAACCATAAGCAAAAAATCTTTCAAGATATTTTGCAATTCCTTTTGGAATTTTATCAGTAATATCTAAAAATGCTATTTCATCTACCGTATTGAGGTAATCATTTGCATATCTCTTACAGTCATCTGTGGTTTTAAGAACAGAGTTTTTGTTAAGACGATTTGTTAAATCCTCATGAAATCCTCGCAATAATTGCGAGTAAGTGGTATTGGTACTTTGATGAATATTTTTCCAAGTGATTGCCACCATTGCTGCAAGTATCGTTGCAGTTACAGAGCTTACAATTATTGCAATTACTGATAAATCAAGTATCGGAGGCATTTGCAATAAAGTATTTTCAAAATTAAATAGTATCAAATCCGTCCTTTTTTCACTCTACATTCTAATTGAAAATCCATGCTTAATCATGGCTCCCAATAACAATCACATCCATTTTGACATCTAATTCTATTGTAATCAAAATATCTCTTTTCCATGTATGATGTAGCATTCATGATCTTACTAACGCATTCATTCTATTTAACCTCAGTAAAATGAAACTCTTTAAGCGATAATGTCATAATATGGGTAACGTAGTGGTGTGAGTTTGCATACCTGTAAGGAGGACTGAATTAACTACTCAGCTACGTGAAATTACAGATTCTAAAATTTTGTATCTTATATCATAGTACGCCCTAACAATGTATGTTAAAAAATCTATTATCAAAACAAAACTTTCAATCCATAATTGATTATCATACTTGGAGAAACTGACTTTGTATTGTGCAAATTGTGGAAATCAAGCAAGCTGGAGAGATCCAACATGCAACAAATGTAAAAAACCACTACACCAAACTAATTGCAAGACAAAAGCATCAGATTGCAAATGTCATGAAATTAATGAACAAATGTGGATGAAAAAGAAGACTCCCAGTACTGTCTAAATCACTTTAATTTTTATCAGATTATTTTTCTAGACATGATTTACATAATAGTTCATCAATCATGCTATTTTTTGGTATGAATTCATTTTTACAATTATCACATACATAAACTAACTTTAGCCCCTTGATTATGCTTTGATTATTTTTGAGATTAATTTTTAGTTCATTTGATTTTTCAATGAATTTTGAACCACCGCTCATTCCTCTAATTGCATCATCTAATTTGTCAATATCATCTACAGATAGTTGTATCTTGAACTCATTATCTTTAGCGAAATTATCCATTTTCTTAATATCCAAATTAAATTAATGTAGAAAACAAGTCCAATTTTATTTTAAATTCATGAATTCTGTTTCTTATTGAAACGGTACTTGTTCCAGCAATTTCAGCTATTGTAATTTGAGATTTCAACTCACCAGTAATTACACATGCTGCATAAATTGCAGTTGCAGCCATGATTTCCGGATTTTTACCAGATACAATTCCTGCATCTTGGGCTGCATCTAAGATTTGAATTGCTTTACGAATTGTTTTTTCAGATATACCTATTTTACTTGCAATTTTATTAATGGATTTTATTGGATCCACGACAGATACTGTAAATCCCAATTCTCTAAATAATACACGATATGCCCTTGCCAATTCTTTTCTTTGTATGACAAATTGTTTTGCAATTTCATTTAGAGTTCGATTACATTCCAAGTCTTTACATGACGCATATAGGCATGCTGCAGCAATTGATTTTACAGTTCTTCCACGAATAAGATTTCTTTCTATTGCTTTTCTGTAAAAAAAAGATGCCCTTTCTATCACAGGATCTGATAGGCCTAATTTTGACTGTATTTTATCAAATTCTTGTAGTGCAACTCGTAGATTTCTATCTGCAGAATTTTTTGTCTGTGATCTGCTATCCCATTTTCGTAATCTACTGAATGTGTTGGCAGATTTTACAGATAGAGGTTTTCCTACAGAATCTTTATTTTGAATTCCAATTATTGTGTTTAATCCTCTATCATGTCTTTTTAAGGTCAATCCGGGACCTGTTCTAGTAGTGTCAAAGGAACCTGAAATGAGTTTACGTTCAATTCCTCTATCTTCTGCATTTTCTGAAATAACAAAGCCACAATTAGAACATATAGTCTCTCCAATTACGTCATCTGTCACAAATTTAGATGCATTGCAATAATTACAAGATATTTCTTGTTTTATTGTTTTTTGTAAAATTGACAAAAATCCCCACTAAACCAAAACCTGTATTTTTTTATAGATACAATCAGAATGAATTTCCTTGTCTGTATTACGATTGCATTTATTACAAATAAATTCAATGGGCTTTTTACAAACATGACAGTTTGAAAATACTTCCATTCCATAACCACAATTTCTACAAGATCTCATCAATTAGATTGGGTCATCATTTGTATTAAAGGCGCGTAAAGTTAGTGCGTACTAACTTTATTTTTATTTTTGAGAATAAAATGACATGTGAATTATTTATGAACTAGTTACATGACCATTGGAATCAAGTAAATTACCACATGTTTGACATTCCCAATTGTCATCATTATCTGACTGATTATTTTTTATGATCTTTGAAGTATTACAGACTTTACATTTGATAGACATTACTTTATTTTCACCCTTGCTATTTTTGATGTAGTATCTTCTGAATGAATTTTTTCATGTTCACGAACTATATCAAAAGTGTAGGAAGTTCCCTCCCACTTAAAATCACATTTTTTACAATTGTATTTCATTTTATTTTGTTGAATCTTCTTTTTTCTTTTCAGATTCTTCGAATGCATTTACATTGTCGGTAGTTTTGATTTTGCATGAACCAAATCTTAGTTTTTCAATTATTTTTTTAAACATACTTTGATTAGTTCATCTATGGTATATACTGGTGTATTGAATAAATTTCACGCCTAATATTCTATAGATTTTTAATTATTCTATAAAGAAAAATAGACGGGTATATATTGAGTGTCATTATCTATATAGATATGACAAAACAAGAAAACAACCCAACAATTATCGTTGCAAACGATGACAAAAAAGAAGAACCAAAGAAAGACGACTCTGGTAAATCAAACAAATAGAATTAACACATCTATCCCATCTTTTACATGGGTCAAATCAATTCAAAAATTAAAGTAAAAAACAGTAATCATTAAAATTTTCTTAGCATGCAAATTATTTTCAAATTAAGGTTTATTGAATTAGCATAGAATGCTGAAATAAACTTTAAGAAAAAATGCAAACCAAACAAGGACTTTTATGATATGATTTGCTTTAATGGACGTGGTAGATTTTATTATTTGTTCAAACTGCGGTTTATCTTATTCTACACGAGAAAATGAATTATGCAGTCATTGTGGATTTACCCTTAAAGAAAATTAGATTTCTTCATAATTCATGTGAAATTTTGTATTGATGAAAAAACAATCACCTTTAAGTGGAATAATGTACTAGTGAAACTATGAGTAAAAAAATAGAAGAGGAACTGGCAGAGATGAACAGATTGAAAAGATTAGAATTAGAATTTTTGTTTTTTAAAACCAGGATGGATGAAACTATGTCCCAAAAATTCAGAGATGCATTAGTGAGTAAGAATATTATTTTTGAAGATATGTATGCAGAATAAGTGAATTAGTGCCTCGTGTATTCTTTTCTTTTAATAGCATAACAGATGTTTCAAAATACAATGAAATGTAATTTGTGTAATAAAGAAATGTCAATATCGGAGGGAATCATTGAATCAAAAGATAATAGATATCACATAGCATGCAAAAAACAATACAACATAGAATGGAGAAAAATCAAAGGATTGGATCGTAATTATTGATTTTTCAAATTGATATTTACTCTTATTTTTCACATACCCAAAGCAAACCAGTTTATAGCTAAGATTACATCATAAATTAGAATGATTTTTTGGAACTCTGTTCAATTTAGAATCTTCCCGATTCAAATCCATCTAGGTTCAATTAATGAGTAGATTACCAGTTCATAGTTATTTTAATTACGACATCGCCACACATGAAAATTTTATTCTTTTACAAAGTTGTTTGAAATTTGATTATAAACAATCAAGGAGAAAGTTTTGAGCAAAATCACATATCAACAAAAAACAAATAGTCATTTTTCAAAAATCGCTTCAAAATACAAAGATTTACGAACAACAGATACAGATCATATCCAATATATAAAAAACCAATTGTCTAAAAAATCGCAAATTTCCATAGCGGATATTGGTTGTGGGGATGGACGATATTCTATAGAACTTTTAAAATGTTTAGAAGATAGTTGTTATCTTCATTGTATTGATTTTAATGAAAATATGATTAAACATCTAAAAACATATTTGATTAGTCAAAAAATTCTTAATTTTTGTGCTGCACCGGGAGATGCTAGTAAACTACCTTTAGAAAGTGAGACCATGGATTACATTGTTACATTTAATGCCATACATCATTTTGATATTCAGAAATTTTTAGCCGAAGTCTATGAATGTCTCAAAGTGGACGGTCGTGCATTTATTTATACACGTCTACGAAATCAAAATTCAAGGAATATCTGGGGACAATACTTTCCATTATTTTCTGAAATGGAAGATCGTTTGTTTGAATTTGACGAATTACAATACGCCATAAAAAAGGCAGATATGAAAATTGTTCATACCAATGTCTTTGGACATAATAGAACATCGAGTTTAACAAATCTTGTAAGCAAAGCAAAAAACAGCCATTATTCTACCTTTGACTTGTATAGTAAATCGGAATTTAAAAAATCATTAAAGACATTCAAGCAAAATATCATAGATAATTTTGATGATATAGATAACATTCAATGGCAAGATGAGAATATTCTCATAGAAATTAGCAAATAGCATCATGGCAGGGTATATGGGAGATAAAGCAAGTATGATTGCACATCATTTAGCAAAGATGTCACCAGAATGTAGAATTTATTATGTGAAAAAAGAAAATAGGATTTATTTTGTTCCTGATACTCTTGATCAAGCAAAAAAAGAAGGTTTTGCCACATGTAAGGAATGTAGGGAAATAGACATTGAGAGCAAGTCACTATGATTAAAAAAAAATGCGATAGATGTGGTTCTATTTTAGGGGTTGAAAGTAGAAAAACAAAACAACGTTTTTGTGGCAAATGTAAAAAGAAATTTCAATTGTATCAATAAATTATCACATTTCAAAATGATACATATTGAAAATATGCTAGAAAAATGGAAATCATATACTTTAAAAAAATAGTTCCTACATTATAGGATTCTTTGTATTATAAATTAGATGTAATTATTAGATTTGAATTACAAATGATGTCAGTTCTTATAGATAAGGAATTTATTTTTGATATGTCACAAGACAGAAAAATGTACAAATGTACATGTGCAGATTGTGGTAAAGATTCAGAAGTTCCTTTTGAACCAAAACCAGATAGACCTGTATATTGTAAAGAATGCTTACCAAAACACAGAAAGTAGAAAATTTTAGATTAGTTTCGTTTGATTAATTTTAAACTAGATTATTTTTAGATATTCTTAAAACCCTTTTCTTTTATTTTATGAAATTTATGAGGTTAATTCAATTGCATACATCTTAATCGTATTCGTCTTTTTATTTTTGATGTGGTATCTTACATTTTTCACAAACAAGAGTTGGAATAGGTTCCCGATTTAGTTTTGCAAGGGAAACAGAATGATAATAATCCTTGAATGTAGTATAGTCTACTTTTTCTTCACAACTGCATTCACAAGTACATTTTTTCATGATTTTACTTTTTTTCTGTTTCTATAAATTGTACGTTATTCCAATATTGTAAAAATAGGTACATCTGCAGTTTGATAAGCGCCGAGAGAGGGATTCGAACCCCCGCACGCTTGCGCGTAGCCGTTTTCGAGACGGCCGCCGTACTACTTGGCTATCTCGGCATCTATTCTGAGATTATCTCCATAATAAAGCGAATTGATATGCTCAAGTTTTATCAATATCAAACAATTCATCTTTGAATTTCTGTTTGATTTGATCTTTAGTTCTCTCCCACTCTTTATGAGATACAATATCAGAAAAGATGGAATAGAATCTATCAAAAGTAGGATCATTTAATGTAGAAATTATTTCATGTTTTTCTAATTTTGAAAATGGGAAATAAGAGACAATTTTTGAAATAGAATTATCAGATCTATAACGAACTTCAAATATTTTATCCTGTAAATGATCTGGAAATTTTTGTTGGGACATTCTAAGTTTTTAATAAAATGCATACTATAATCGATTTTAAAATTTTGCAATTAGATAACCGATCATTTTGAAAGGATAAACACAAAATACCTGAAAACATCAAGGAATCTTATGGGATTAAATCTAAAGGACTTGGTAGTAAGAGAGAAAACAACTCTAGAGGCATTCTCAAACAAAGTAATTGCCATCGATGCATACAATGCAATTTACCAGTTTTTAGCAAGTATTAGAGGCCCTGACGGATTACAATTAACAGATTCTGAAGGAAGAATTACCAGTCATCTTAGTGGATTACTGTATAGAAATGTGAATTTTCTATCATTGGGGATTAAACCAGTTTATGTTTTTGATGGAAAGCCACCATCATTAAAAACAGCAGAAATTGAGCGAAGAAAGCAAATCAAAAAAGATGCCACGGTAAAATATGAAAAAGCAGTTGCAGAAGGAAATTTGGAAGATGCTAGAAAGTTTGCTCAACAAACAACTAGCATGAAAGATGGAATGGTCAAAGAGTCAAAACAGTTTTTAACATATTTTGGAATTCCGTATATTGAAGCTCCATCAGAGGGAGAGGCAACTGCAGCCCATCTAACTAACACAGGGCAAGCATATGCATCTGCAAGTCAAGATTATGATTCCATATTATGCGGTGCAAAAAGATTGGTCAGAAATTTTACCAGCAGTGGAAGAAGAAAAATTCCAAATAGGAATACATACATCGATGTTTTACCAGAGATTATTGAGACTCAAAAAACTCTCGATACAATTGGATTAACTAGAGAAGAATTAATTGATGTAGGAATTTTGATTGGCACAGATTTTAATCCAAATGGTTTTGAAAGAATTGGTCCCAAGACAGCAATGAAATTAATCAAACAACACTCCAGATTAGAGGATATTCCACAAATCCAAGAACAATTAGAAGAAATTGATTTTCAACAGATTAGAAATATTTTCTTAAATCCTGAAGTTGCAGAAGTGGATGAAATTGTATTCAAAGAGGTAGATCATGAAGGAGTAATGAAATATCTTAAAGAAAGAAGTTTTTCAGAAGATAGGATTCAATCAAGCTTAAACAGATTAAAAAAAGCATTGGAAAAAAAGAGCCAAAACCTAGATCAGTGGTTCTAAGATTTCAATTTAATAACTAGTCAAACCAATTTTAAAAAATGCCTCAAACTGAAGCAAGAAAGACACTCAAAGATGCCCCAGTAATGTGGAGAAGAATTAATTCCATAGGCGTGATTTTGGACTGTAATTCAACTTATGCTGCAAAACTAGGATATGCAAAGTCAGAAATCCTAGGAAAGCCAATCTTTGAGCACGTACCAAAAGAATCATGGGAGGATATGAACAATTCTCTAAAAATGTGGTTTGAGACAGGCAAAGTAACTGATAGAAAAATTACATTCAAAAAACAAAATGGAGAGACATTTTTAGGATTATTACAAGCAACCAGCCTGTATGATGAAAACAAAAACTTGTTGGGCAGTAATACAGTAATCTTTGATTTAGAACAAATGACTGACGAAAAAATTAAAGAGTATCAAGATTTTTTCAAGCAATCAAACAAAAGATTAGAGGATATTAAAGAAAAAGAATATGATCAATTCGATAAAAATTCAAAATCAGAATATGACGGGTTGAAAGAAATGTTTGAAATGCTATCTTCAATTAACTTGGATGAACTAAAAAAATAATTATTTTGAGTTTTCTTTAATTGATTTTTGTAATTCATCAAATACATGTTGAACCTCAGTTACAGCTGCCCCATCTTCTAAAGTGCTGACATCACCAATTTTTTCATTATTTCCAATTGCTTTGAGTAATCTTCTCATAATTTTACCACTACGGGTTTTGGGTAATTTTGAAACAAAGTAAATTTGTTTAGGAGTAGCAATTGCACCAATATCATTTCTAATTTTTTCAGCAAGTTGTGTTTCCAATACATTGGAATCGGTTGTTACTCCTTGTTTTAAAACAACAAATGCAATAATCACTTCACCCTTAATTTCATCAGGAATTCCACATACTGCAGATTCAGCCACATCAGGATGAGAAACAATACAGCTTTCAAGTTCAGCAGTTCCAATTCTATGACCTGCAATTTTTAGAACATCATCAGCTCTGCCCAACAACCACAGATATCCATCATCATCTTTTAGAGCATAGTCACCAGGGTAGTAACAGTTCTCATATTTTGACCAGTAAACAGTTTTGTATTTTTCATCATCATTCCACAAAGTCAAAAGCATTCCAGGCCACGGATTTTTCACTAGAAGATATCCCTTAGTATTGGCTGAAACCTCATCACCATTTTCATCAACTACTGTGATATTGACGCCTGGAATGGGCATGGTTCCAGAACCAGGTTTTAGGGGAATAGTCTCAATGCCAGGAAGGGATGAAATCAACATACCGCCAGTTTCAGTTTGCCACCAAGTATCAATAATTGGACATTTTTCCTTGCCAATTGTTTTGAAATACCATTTCCATACTTCAGGATTAATTGGTTCTCCGACAGTTCCAAGTAATCTTAAACTTGAAAGATCAAAAGAATTTGGAATATCATCTCCAAATTTCATGAACATTCGAAGGGCAGTAGGAGTAGTGTAAAAAATTGTCACTTTGTATTTTTGTAAAATGTCCCACATTCGTGATTCGTCAGGAAAATCAGGAGCACCCTCATACATTACTTGAGTTGCACCATGAAGAAATGGAGCATATACAACATAGCTGTGTCCTGTTACCCAACCAATATCAGCAGTACAAAAAAAGACATCAGAATCTTTAATATCAAAAGCCCACTTGAATGTAGAATGTAAATGAGTCAGATATCCCCCAGTTCCATGTAATACTCCTTTTGGTTTTCCAGTGGTTCCAGAAGTATACAAAATGTAAAGAGGATGATCACTAGGCAATTTTTCAGCAGGACATGTATCCGATACATCATTCATCAAATCAATCCAAAGTTTATCTCTACTAGACATTGAAATTTTATTTTTTGTTCTTTGTAAAACAACTACATGTTTTACAAAATCAAGTTCTTTTATTGCATCATCAATTACATCTTTTAGTGGTACAATTTTGCCTCGTCTATAACCACCATCAGCAGTAATGATTATTTTGGAATGAGAATCCGAAACCCTATCTTTAATTGATGTGGCACTAAATCCAGAAAAAATTACAGTATGAGTGGCACCAATTCTTGCACAAGCCAACATTGCTATGGTTAATTCTGGGACCATTGGAAGATAGATTGTAACTCGATCACCTTTTTGTACATCAAGGGATTTGAGAACATTTGCAAATTTCTGGACTTGAAGAAACATTTCACGATATGTGAGATTTCTAGATTCGCCATTTTCACCCTCCCATAAAATGGCAGATTTTTCAGATTTCTCATCTTGATGTATATCCAGAGCATTATACGAGGCGTTAATTGTGCCTCCAACGAACCATTTAGCAAAAGGAGGCCTCCAATCAAGGGTCTTTTCCCAAGGAGTAAACCAGGACAAATTCTTTGCTTGATCATCCCAAAATGATACAAAATTGGAATCTGCTTTTTGTCTTATAGAAGGGTCTTGATTCCCAAGCCCAATTTCAAATGTCTCAGACATCAAATAGTGTATGAAGTTAGATCTTTCTAAATGTTAAAAAAATAATTAAAAAAATTATTGTGCTTCCATTCTTGCAAGCCAATCGTTATCATTGTCGTCTTTTGAAGTATCTGCTGTCACCTGTTTGGGTGGTTCTGGGAATGCAAATGTTACCTCAGATTCAGTTAGAGGTTCTGGTATAGGGGTACTAGGTGCCTCAATTGGTTCTGAAGGTATTGTTGTTGATTCGACTGGTACTTCTGGAAGTATTGTCTGAACAACTTGTTGTTCTTGCTCAGAAGTCTCCAGATATGAACGGGCTGATTCTTGGATGTCTGGTGTTGGGGGGGCTGTTATCTCTTGCACTTCCAATTCAAGATCTGCAATTCTACTCTTTACATTTGCGATTTCTGCTGTTTCGTGAGTCACATGCTCAATTACCTCAGTTGTGCATGATTTCACAGTCTCAAATGTTGCATCAGAGATTTCATTGCTCTTGTATTGTACTTTTGCATCAAACGATAACATTTTTGCAGACTTCATTTGTTCATTTAGCTCTGTCAATCTTGCCTCAAGTATTGCTTTGATTTCATGTTCTGTTTCATCTAATGATACAAGTTTTGACTTGTATTTTTCATGAATGATTTCTGCATCTGCTTTCATGTCATCATTTTCTGAAACAATGTCAATCAATGCTTTCAATCGACGTAGAGTTAATTGTTTTTCACGAATGA
>DATHYS010000079.1:0-3267 GCA_035458995.1 Candidatus Nitrosopumilus sp. | reverse complement strand
CAGATGTTCCAGAAACAGAAAGTTCTGAATCTGTTCCAAATACTCCATCAGGGGAACCACCTGTGAGTATTGCTGAGAAAAGTGAAAAAGATAGAAAATTAAACAAATTATTTTGGATGCGTGTTGCCTTGGCTATATTAGCAGGAACTGCAGCAACTTTCATCTTTGAAGATATTGAAGGTGAAGAAAGAAGATGGGCATCAATTGGATTTATGATTTTAGTATTTTTTGGAACGGTAATAGTTGCCAAAGGAATGAAAATGCAATTACCATCATCTGATAGAAAAAAAATTGTCACACAAGCTATTGGAAGCTATGTTTTCCTGTACCTGTTTTCATGGATTGTAAGTTATACACTAACCCATTTAGGAACTGTATCTAATGGAATCAATATTTAATTTAGATATTAAAAAATGGTAATAGTAGATGTGGAATTTTAAAACACCGGGTATTCCTGATGAAGAATTTGAAAGAACAGAAAAAGTTCCTATTACTAAAGAAGAAGTAAGAGTCGTTCAAATCAGTAAGGCTAGATTAAAACCTGGACAAATTGTTTATGACATTGGATGTGGTAGTGGATCTATATCCATTGAAGCTGCATTGCAAATAGAATCTTCTGGCAAAGTTTTGGCAATTGATTATGATGAAAATGCTATAGAACTAACAAAGAAAAACATGGCAAAATTTAATGTATCAAATATATCGGTAATTCATGGTAATGCAAAGGTAAAAATTTTAGATCTTGAAAAGGCTGATACTATTTTCATTGGAGGAACAGGTGGGGATACAAAGGAAATAGTTGAACTATCTGAAAATAAATTAAAATCTGGAGGACGAATTGTGATTGGTATCATACTAATTGAGACCCTTTATTCTGTGTTACAAGTATTAGAGAAATTACAGTTTGAATCCGTAGATATTACTCAAGTTACCATATCTAAGAGCAGAAAAACCAGTAAAGGAACGATGATGCTTGCAAGAAATCCAGTTACCATCATATCTGCTACCAAAATTTAATCTAGATTTTTAATTAGGAAGAAAATCATACTTTTCATGCCTGGATTAATTGGAATAGGAGTAGGTCCGGGAGATGTCGATCTACTCACTGTCAAGGCTGTAAAAGCTATTCAAAATGCAGATATCATCATGTGTCCAGCTTCTAAGGAAGACAGGCCTAGTATCGCATTTGCTGTTGTTTCACCAATTATTGATAAATCAAAAAATCAAGAGATTGTTAAGCTAATCTTTCCAATGACCAAAGACAAGGATGTTTTAGAATCTACA
This sequence comes from Candidatus Nitrosopumilus sp., assembly GCA_035458995.1. Taxonomy (GTDB): domain Archaea; phylum Thermoproteota; class Nitrososphaeria; order Nitrososphaerales; family Nitrosopumilaceae; genus Nitrosopumilus. Next base: position 1,983 of record DATHYS010000079.1, on the reverse strand, counting down.
TGGAAAAAAAATGCCAAAATTATGGCAGAAACTGTATTGACTGGAAAGAATGTTGTTTATCTTACTGTAGGTGATCCATTTTTGTATAGCACTTGGATCTACATGCACAAAGATCTTAAGGAAAACTATCCTGATATGGATATTAGTGTAATTCCTGGAATCGTTTCCATGTTTACATTTGCATCAAAAGTTGGTGTAAGTATCGCTGAAGGTGCAGAGAAAGTTGCTATAATTCCATCCTGTTATGATTTGTCAAGTGTAAAGGAGATTGCAAAACATTCTGAATCAATGATATTTCTTAAAGATGGACGATACTTTGACAAGGTAATTGAGGTTCTTAAAGAATCTGGGTTTCCTGATGATTCAATTTTTGCAATAGGACAAGATCTTGGAACAGAAAACGAAATTATTAGAAAAATGACTTTGGGTGAAGTTAATGATTCATCATTGACAACAAAATACTTTTCAATATTGGTGGTAAAACGTGTCTAACGTATTTTTTGTTGGATGTGGTCCAGGTGATCCTGAACTAATCACTGTCAAAGCTAAAAAATTAATTCAAAAGGCAGATGTTGTTGTATATTCAGGTTCTTTGATTCCAGAACCTATTTTGAAGTTATGTAAAAAAGGAAAGCTACATGATGCTGCTAAATTAGTTAGAGAAGAAATTTTTGATTTATTATACAAAAATGCAAAAAAAGACAAACTTGTTGTTAGATTGCATGATGGCGATCCTTCAATTTATGGTGCCATCAAAGAGCAGATTGATAATCTTGAGAAAAAAGGAATAAAATCCACAGTTGTTCCTGGAGTTACTGCATTTTTAGCCTCAGCTGCTGCACTAGGGATGCAATTAACACTTCCTGGTGTTACTCAAACAATTATAGTCACAAGAGCTGAATCAAGAACCAAAGTTCCAAAACGTGAAAAAATTTCAGAGCTTGCAAAACATAAAGCAACATTGATTTTTTATCTTAGTATTCAGTTAATTTCAAAATTAGTTACTGAGGCAATTGAAGGAGGATACAAAAAATCTACCCCAGTCGCAGTTGTTTACAGAGCAAGTTGGCCGGATCAAAAAATTATCAAAGGAACACTAGGAGATATTGCTAAAAAAATTAAGGAAGAAAAAATTACACGAACTGCAATTGTAATAATTAGTGATGTAATTGATCCTGAAACTTATGAATATTCAAAACTATATGATAAAAAATTTAGTCATGGTTATAGAAAAGCTAAGAAGACAAAAAAATAACTTTGTTGTTGATTCCCATTTTATTTAATTTAGTTTGAAATGTTTTTACGTTTTCTGTCGCAAAAATCTCTAACGTATTTCTTTTATTTTGTTTGTTTTTAATTTTTGAAAAAACTTTTTCTGCAATTACATCTGCAGGATCTATAAAACTAATCTTTGGATATTGTTTTTTTAATAATGTTTTTAAAAATGGTAAATGTGTACTTGAAAGAGTTATTGTATCTATATTATTTTGTAATATTATTTCATCCAGATTTTTTTTAATTATTTTTTGGCAATGTTTTTTATTTGAAATAAATTTTCCAGATTCTACTAGTTCGACAAGATCTGATCCATTTATTTTAAAAATCTTAAAAATTTTCGGAAAATTATTTTGCTTGATATATTGTGTTAAACCTTTACTCATAATTGCACTTTTTGTTGCCAATATTCCAATTCGTTTTGTCTTAGATTTTTTTTGAGCCTCTTTTAGAGGAGGTTTTACATCAATTATTTTTCTTGATGTTAAATTTAACATTAGACTAGGCGTATTTGATGCTACAACTATTACATCTGGAGAAAATTTACCTTCTAATAATTTGATGGATTTCTGAATTATTTTTGATAATTGAGCCTGAGATTTATTCCCATATGGAAAATTTTGCTGGTCTGCAAAATAGATTATTTCTGACTTTGCAATCTTTTGAATTGCTTTAATTATTGATAATGAGCCTAGACCTGAATCAAAA
>DATHYS010000078.1:0-3919 GCA_035458995.1 Candidatus Nitrosopumilus sp. | reverse complement strand
GTAAATTTTTCAACAGATGATTTGTAAATATTTGTTTTACCATCTACAAACCACTTGGACCAAGGTATTCCTTTAGAAGAATCTAAAACTTTTGTATAATGTTTGTCCCAAACAATACCTATATCTTCATCAACAGATTTCCAATACCATTCTAAATCTTTATTGGATTTTATAGATAATTCTTCCAATGAAGAGATGTTATGTTTTTTCATAAAATTGTAAATATTTGATTCTTGAATTTGTTTTTCAGTTGGAATAAACTCAAAATTTGACAAGATTTAATTTTTAAAACTTTGACAGAGTAAAAAGACTTTATCTTATGAAATGTCAATCCCAAGACGTCTTGCACATGCAATGGCTGCTTTACCTGCATCCTCATCAATTCCAACTTTGAGTAATTTCTCAGTCCAACCAGTTTGTGTGCCCATTGTGTTTTCACGATAGTATTCCCTCAAAATTGTGCCTATTTCACTATCTAATTTGTGCCTAGTAGATTCATTCATCCCTGCTTGTAAAATTGTAGCATCAGAAGTTGCTAAAATTTTGATAAATTCAATATTTTCTAATGATAAATCAGTCATCAGACACCAATTTGTTTTTTCAATAAATCCAAAGTTAGTGATGGATCTGCCTTGCCTTTTGTTTTCTGCATAACTTTACCAACCAAAAAATTAATTGTTTGTGGATTTGATTTTGCTTGCTCTACTGCCTGAGGTTCTTCAGAAATTACTTGTTTAATGATTCCAGACAATTCAGATTCATCTGAAACATTTCCAAGATCTAGCTCTTCAATAACGGTTTGTAAACTTTTTCCAGTTTTTAATATTTCATGCAATGCATTTTTTGAAGAATTTCTAGATACCTTACCAGATTGAATTGAGTCTGCTAATTCTTTCAAATGAGCAGATGTAAATTTTGATGCTTCACGTTTTTCTCTGGTATCTACTAGCCCCATCAAATCTGTTGTAATTATATTTGCAACTTCCTTTGCATTAGACTCAGTATGAGATGCTTCAAACAAATCAGAGTAATATTTGTCTGAGGATAAAACATCTGCTACTTGAGCAGGAATGTTATATTTTGAAATGTATCGTTCTTTTTTGGAACTAATACTTTCTGGCATTTGAGATGATAGTGTTTTTTTAATTTCAGGATCCATTGTAACCCATGGAATGTCTCCTTCTAGGAAATAACGATAATCCAATTCTTCCTCTTTTGAACGAGAAGAGATGGTAATCTTTCTTCTATCATCCCAGTGACGTGTTTCTTGGACAATGTCGATTTCACGCGAATGCAAACTTTCTTGTCTTGTGATTTCAAAATGAACTGCTTTTTCTAAATCATGAAATGAGCCAATATTTTTTATTTCAACTTTTTTACCTCCTTCAATTGAAACATTGGCATCTGCCCTCATTGCACCCTCTAAACTAGGATCTGCAACTCCAAGATTTTCAAGAATATCAGATAAAATGTTGAGAAAATCTCTTACTTCCTTAGGAGTTTCAAAGTCAGGCTCAGTCACAATTTCAACTAGTGGTGTGCCAGCACGATTGTAATCAACCAAAGTTATCTGATTTTTAGAAGAACTTCCTTCGTAAATCAGCCTTCCAGGATCTTCTTCTAATTGAATTCTAGTAATTCGGATTTTTTTATCCCCTACCATAATAGAGCCACTTCCACCCACGCTAGTATCTCCATACATGTTTAGTTGGGTGATTTGGAAATTTTTAGGAGAGTCTGGATAAAAATAATTTTTTCTAAAAAATGCAATTTTTTCTGGGGTTGAACAGTTTAGTGCCATTGCAATTATAGTTGCTTTCTTTACAGCTTCTTGATTTAATCTAGGTAAACTTCCAGGCAGCCCCATACATATTGGACAGATGTTTTCATTGATTTCAAATCCACGATAATTTGCTTTACATGAACAAAATAATTTACTGTTTAGATTTGTTAACTGACAGTGAATTTCCAAACCAATCATGGTCATATTGGAACCTCCGGTAATTGTACCGTTGTTTCTAGTGCATGTGCTGCTTGAAGTAATAATTTATCCTGTAATGAATTTGCCATTAATTGAATTCCAATTGGAAGACCATTTGAAATTGCATAAGGAACTGAAATTGCGGGCTTTCCTGTAAGATTTGCAGTTACTGTATTAATATCAACTAGAAACAAAGAGATTGGATCATCAATCTTTTCACCTAACTTGAATGGTAATATTGGAACAGTTGGTGAAATTAAAAGATCAAATTTTTTGAAGGCATCATTGATTTCTCTAGTAAGTTTACTCTTTACTTTTAATGCCTTTAAGAAATATTTTCCAGCATGCCCTGCTGATGGAACAAATCCACCAATGATCATTCTTCGAGTAACTTCTGGACCGAAATTACGTCTAGCCTTTGAAATGTATGAGTTAAACTCGTAGCCTTCTAATGGAAAATCATAACCATATCTTAGATTGTCATATCGTGCAAGATTACTTCCAGCCTCTGTTGCAGTAATTGTATAGTATGCTGCAACAGAATATTTTACCATATCAAGGGAAATTTCCTCACAAATTGCACCTAAACTCTCCAATTTGGAGATAGCATCTTTTGTTGCAGACATTACTGCAGGATCAATTCCTTCACCAATCATTTCTTTGATTATTCCAATTCTTTTACCTTCAATTCCAGAATCTATTTCAGAAAGATAATCTTCATTTCTGTTATCAATTGTAGTGTTATCATTAGGATCAATTCCTGAAATGAGATTTAGCATAAATGCAGTATCTTTTACGGTTCTAGTTAAAGGACCAATCTGTTCGATACTATTTGCATATGAAATCAAACCATACCTGCTAATCAAACCATAAGTTGGTTTGTATCCAACTGCAGAACAAAAACTTGCAGGATTTCTAACAGACCCACCAGTGTCAGAACCAAGTGAAGCTACGCATTCAAATGCACTAACAGATACAGCACTTCCACCTGAGGAACCCCCAGGAACATAATCAGTATTCCAGGGATTTTTACTTGGACCATATGCACTAAACTCAGTAGTAAGTCCCATTGCAAATTCATCCATGTTTGCTTTGCCGATAAATATTGCATCTTGTTGTTTTAATTTTGTAATTACCGTAGCATCATAAGGTGCAACAAAATTTTCAAGCATTTTTGATGCACAGGTAGTTTTAGAGTCTTTTATGCAAATATTATCTTTAATTGAAATTGGCATTCCAAAACAATCTCCAACTTTTTCACCAGACTTTACTTTTTTATCAATTTCTCTAGCTTGATCTATTACTTTGTCATTTAATGACAAAAATGCATGGAGATTATTATCCATTTTTTGAATTTGTTCCAAGGTTTTTGCAACAAAATCTTCTGCCGAAATATTTCCAGTTTGTACTTCTTGAATATAATCAAGAGCAGATATTTTTAGATTCATGAAGACATCTTTGGTGCGCGAACGTATGTTCCCTTGTAGTGATTTAGCTTTTCAATCAATTTATCATTAAATGGAATATGTTCATCTTTTCTTAAATTTGAAATAGAAATTTCAGACATGGAAATTTCTTCAGATTCAACGCCTGCAGAATCTAAAATATCAAAATAATCAATCATTGCATGTACTTTGTCTACAAATTCTTTATGATCATCAATATCTATTCTCATTAATTTTGAGACATTTTCTATTTCTTCTTTAGTTACCATAATGCTTCAAAATCTCAATCCATATTATATTATTCTAATAGAATCCCAAGGAATGGGATCGTTTGCCCATATGATGTACCTGTTCCAGGACAACTTCCACCAGAACACATTTCTCCAAACATAAGAATAGGAGATTCGTTGATTCCTTTATTTGCAGGGGTCTTTGATTCGATATCACCCCCAGGGGTTGTTGCACCAAAATAAACAAGTAGTTCACCACCTGG
>DATHYS010000077.1:0-7028 GCA_035458995.1 Candidatus Nitrosopumilus sp. | reverse complement strand
CAAAATCAAAGGCGATATCATGAAAGTATTGTCAAAACTGGATCAAGCAGAGGTAGAATAATTGACATATGATGATGCCATTAAGGCATTATCAAGTGACGCGTTAAAATTTGTAAAAGATGATTATGTTATTGGGTTAGGCAGTGGACGTGCATCAACTACACTTGTAAAATCACTTGCAAAACTAATCAAAGTAAAAGGCTACAATGTGAGAGGGGTACCAACGTCATTACAAATTAAATTAATTGCTGAAAAAGGAGGAATTCCGTTAGTAGAAGCTGATCAAGTGGAACATATCGATGTAGTGTTTGATGGTGCAGACCAAATTGATTCTCAAAAATACGTAATCAAAGGCGGTGGAGGAGCATTACTAAGAGAGAACATTTTGTTTAGTCTTGCAAAAAAAGTTGTGGTAATGGCAGACAAGACAAAATTTGTAAAAAACTTTACTAGAACTGTTCCAGTTGAAATTCATCCTTTAGCAAGAAACTCTGTTACCAATTCAATTAAAAAACTCGGAGGAGATGCAGAAATACGTTCACTTGATAGAGGTTATCCATTCTTTACAGAAAATGGAAATATAATTTTAGATTGTGATTTTGGAACGATAAAGAACCCCAAAGTATTAACTCAAAAAATCAAACAAACTGCAGGGGTTTTAGAATCAGGGATATTTTTGAGAAAACCTGATATCATTTACAAAGCCAAAGAAAATGGCAAATTTGACATTATTTAGAACTAGAGTTTTTTCAGAATAATACAAATAATTTTCACATACTATTTTATCGAGTGAAAATCTTTGATCATCTGTTCTTGCCAAATGGACCTTGATGGTCTGTTAAACAGCAGGCACATTGTTTTGTATAACATTCATCTACTTTTTCATGCCCACATGAACCACAATGACAGAAATTATCAGATACCATGATTTTAGATCATACTCTTAGTAGTTAAACTAGTCAGACATTATCATTTCTGACAATTAGATACTTGTTTTTTTATTCAAATCAATAATTGACACCATGACATCTGTAGACAAAGCTGGAATCATAGTTACTGTTGTAATAGTAGCTATTGCCTTGGGTTTTTTAGCAACTGGAAGTTCTGCAGATATTCCTGCCACCATAGAAAAGACAGCAGTGCCAATAAAAGAGGCTACAAAGGAAACCAGTGAAAAAATCCAAGAACTTTCAAAATCAGGCTCTCAAGTAATGGACAAAGTTACTGAAAAGACAAAGCAAGTAGTAAAAGAGGCAAAAGAGATTGGAGAAGAGGCCAAAGAATTTACAACATCAAAACTTCCATCAAGACTAGTCATCATCCCAGCAGGTACCAGTGTTCCAGGTTGTGAAGATGGAGACAAGTGTTATGATCCTTCAACACTAATAATTTTCAAAGGAGGAGAGGTAATTTGGAGAAACGATGATTCTTCTGCACATACTGTTACAAGTGGAAATATTGTCAATGGTCCAGACAAACAATTTGATAGCGGACTCATATTGTCAGATGGGACTTTCTCGTTCAAATTTGAAGAGTTGGGAGAGTATGATTATTTTTGCATGATACATCCTTGGGCTAATGCTTCAGTCATTGTAAGATAATTATTTATTTATTGAAGATTTTGTTTTTAACATCTCTGTAACTTTAACAAAACATGTTTTACACAAATGCAATCTATCCATTTTTTTCATTTTTCCTCTTTTAAGACAAATATGGCACATCCATTCTGTCAAAATACTACCTTAATTTTTCAATCTCTGAACGAAGTTCTTTTAGTTCCTTCTCCAATAGTTCTTTATCCATAGGAGAAATTGAATCAGAACATAATTTATTCAGTATTAAGAATTCTTTATTTTTTAATGATGAAAGATATCTTGACTCACTCACAAATAATTTAGAAATTTCTTTAGACTTAAAATTTACTTTTCATGTAAAACTAAGAACAAAGGCAATCAAAGTCATAAAAAATGAGCCTAAAGTAAAGGATTAATCTACTTGAAATTTAACTAAAACATAGCTCCTAGAAAATTCTTCATCTATAAAGCAAATGGAAGTAGAGTTCGATTTAATGAAAATAAGATTCTCAGTACATGTGTCAGAGCAGGAGCTAGTAGACATACTGCAAAAAGAATTCTAAAAAAAGTCAAATCTGAGGTATACAGAGACATGACCTCAAATGACATTTACAAAAAAGTTCTTCGTGCTATTTCTGAAGAAAAAGGTCTCAAAGCTTTACACCAGAGATATCAATTAAAAAACGCAATTATGAAAATGGGTCCTGCAGGATTTGCATTTGAAAATTATATTGCATCAATTTTAGAATATTATGATTATCATGTATTAGAAATAAGATCGAAAATTTCAGGAAAATGTGCAATACACGAAATTGATCTAATAGGAAGAAAAAATGGCAAGAAATTCCTAATTGAATGCAAATATCACTCTATTCGTGGAGCATATGTTGGATTAAAAGAATCATTATACACACATGCAAGGTTTCTTGATTTGCAACCAAAATTTTCAGGAGAAGTAATTTTCTGCAATACTCAAGTCTCAAATCATGCAAAAAAATATGCTAAATGCATAGGACAGGAAATATTTTCTTGGAGATATCCAGGGGCAAATAGTCTTGAGAAAATTATAGAAAAATACAATTTGTATCCCATTACAATTCTTAATTTATCACAAAACGAATTGAGAATTTTCTCTGAAAGCAACATGATGGTTGCAAAAGACATTTTGAGATACGATGAAAAAAGAATTTCCAGAATGACAGGAATTTCTCAAAAGAGGATAAAGAACTTGCAAAAATTAGTAGAACAGATCTTTAATCCTCAAATTAGCAGGTAGGAATTAAAATTTCAATTACTGTAAATCGTCAAAATTACTAATTTTCATTTTTGAGAATTGGTAAGTCTATTGATAAGCAATGTATCGTTTTACTTTCCATGGCAAAAAAACCTGTAAAAAAACTAGCATCAGCACCAGTGAAATCAGGTGTTTCAGAATTTGACAGGATTTTTGACAATTTTAGGAGAGATTTGGAAAAGTCATTTTCTTCATTTCCAAGAATAGATTTTTCATCCTTTCCAAAATTGCATGAAACTGGATGCGATGTGATTGATGAAGGAAACCAACTTCGTATGAAGATGAACATGCCTGGATTGAAGAAAAATGAGATCAAACTCAATGTTACAGATAATTCAATCGAAGTAACAGGAGAGCATAAAGAGGAAGAGAAGAAAAAGAACTACTTGAGAAAGGAAAGACACAGTATGTCATATTATCAGACCATACCGCTATCTGAAAAAGTCATTCCTGGAAAAGTAAAGGCAAAACTAACTGACGGAGTTTTAGATGTAACTCTTCCAAAAAACAAACCAACGTCTCCTCAAAAGAAAAAATCCATAAATGTTCAATAACTTTATTTTTTTTTTTTTTTTTGTAATAACTAATCTAAGACACAAACTGAAAACGATCTTGTTTGTAACCTTCTTGTAACTTACCCTCTATAGGAATACGATTTCCACAAAATTCACAGCAATTGTTTTTGTCAAGATGCCACTCCCTAATACTAAATCCGTAACGATTTACAACTATTTTGTTGCATTCAGAACAGTAGGTGTGTTCCCATTTATGACCAGGAACATTTCCAAGGTACACATACTTTAATCCTACATCTTTTGCAACTTGATAATGCTTTTCCAAAGTCTCTATAGGTGTGCTAGGATACTCCATCATTTTGTAATCAGGGTGAAATCTCAAGAAGTGGATTGGCATTTCTGGTCCAAATTCATCATAAATGAATTTTGAAAGTTTTCTTGCATGTTCCAAATCATCTCCTACTTTGGGAACAATCAAGTCAGTAATCTCTACATGGATTTTTGTTTTATCTCTAATTTCTAAGAGAGTGTCAAAGATAGGTTGAGGATCAGGCACTCCTATGAATTTTCTAGTGAACTCTTTTTCTGCGCTTCCTTTAAAATCGACAGTAATTCCATCAAGGAATTCATTCATCATTGAAACTGATTCAGGAGTATCATATCCATTTGAGACAAAAACATTGAACAATCCCTTCTTTCTTGCAGCAATTCCACAATCACGTGCAAATTCAATGAAGATGGATGGTTCATTGTAGGTGTACGCGATTCCATGTGCACCATATTTTACTGCAGTATTTGCAACCTCATCAGGAGTCATATCAATGCCCTCAACAGTTCTGCGCTGACTAATATCAGAATTCTGACAGTATCTACAGAGCCAATTACATCCTGTTGTAGCAATAGAGTATACTTTACTTCCAGGGTAATAGTGAATTAGTGGTTTTTTCTCAATTGGATCAACATGACCTGAGATCACCTTACCATAGGCGTATAACTGCAGTTTACCGTTTTCATTTCCTCGAATTCCACATAAACCAATTTGGCCTTTGCCAATTTCACAATATCGTGCACAAGCTGTACACTTTACCTTATCATTAGGAAGTTTTTCATAAAGTTCTGCTTCTTTTCCAAGTATAGTAGTCAATGTTTTTTATTGTGTTTTTACATATTTAACAAGTATGAGAGAATCAAAGGAATTTTCCGATTCTGATGGAAAAGAATTGGTAAAAATGGCAAGAAAAGCAGTCACTGAGTTTTTAAGAAATAATTCAAAAATTCATGATACAGTATTTGATGCTAAGTTTGATTTTAGTTCGGGAGTTTTTGTAACATTAAACAAACAGGATTCACTGAGAGGGTGCATAGGATATCCTCTTCCTGTAAAGAAACTATCAGAAGGACTAATTGATGCAGCAATATCTGCTGCAACGCAAGATACACGATTCAGTCCTGTAAATGCTGATGAATTAGACAAGATTACTTTTGAGGTTACAGTTCTCACTCCACCTGTTGAAATCAAAGTAGAGAAATCCATAGAATACCTCAAAGAGATCAAGGTTGGTAGAGATGGATTGATTGTAGAGAATTCATATTCATCAGGTTTGTTATTACCACAAGTTCCAACAGAATATGGATGGGACGTAGAGGAATTTCTTGAACATACATGTCAGAAAGCAGGACTAGAAAAGGATGCATGGAAAGATAAAGACACTAAAATCTCAAGATTTCAAGGAGTAATTTTCAAAGAAGATGCCCCCAATGGAACCATCATTAGAGAATCATCTGATGATTTTTTATAAAATAACAAACTAAACAGAATAATGATCAGAAAGCCGGTAGTTGCAGGTCAGTTTTATCCTGAAAGGAAAGAGGATTTGAAAAACATGATCAAACATTGTATTGATCACGAATATGGACCAGGGAATAATCCTAAAACCTCAAATGATAAAATATATGGAATTATTTGTCCCCATGCAGGATATGTGTACTCAGGGCCCACTGCATGTCACTCTTACAAGGCCATATCATCGCAGAATCCAGAACTTGCAATAATTATTGGGCCAAATCATTTTGGCGTAGGAAAAGATGCTGCTACAATGATTGATTCCCAGTGGCAGACCCCTTTAGGAATGGTCAGTATAGATTCAGAGTCAGCAAAACAAGTGGCAGAAATATCAGAGTTTATTGAAATTGATGAATATTCTCATTCTCAAGATCACAGTCTAGAAGTACAGATCCCAATGCTACAGGAAATGCTTTCAAATGAATTTCAAATTCTCCCTATAATTTTGCGTGCACAAGATATGAAGACTGCAATGGATGTTGGAAATGCAGTATATGAAATTGCAAAAAGAAAAAATACAATAATCGTTGCCTCATCTGATTTTACACATTATGAAGAAAATTCTTTTGCATATCAACAAGACAAAGCATTGATAGAGCCAATCTTGGAGATGGACGTAGAAAGATTCTATCAAGTATTGTATGAAAGAAGAGTTACTGCATGTGGTTATGGAGCAATGGCATCAGCAATGATTGCATGTAAAAAGATGGGTGCCACAAAAGGAGAATTACTAAGCTATGCAACAAGTGGGGATGTGTCAGGAGATACAGAATCAGTGGTAGGTTATGGCGCAATAAAATTCGTTTAATAGAGATACAAAAACAATTATTTTTTTCCAAATTTTCCATGTAATGGAACAAAAACATATTTTGGTTGATTTTTAATCTCAACAATTCCTTTGTGTGTCTTTTGCAGAAGAACCAATGATTGTGATGAATCACCAACAGGTGCAATTATGAGTCCATTTTCTTTTAGTTGATTAAACAGTGGTAAAGGGATTTCAGAACATGCAGCAGTAATTATTATTCTATCATAAGGTGATTCGTTAGGATACCCAACACTACCATCACCTAAAATTACATGAACATTATCAATGTTTAATTTTTGCAGATTTTCTTGTGCAAATTTTACAAGTTCTGGATGTCGTTCGACAGAATAAACATCTCCCTTCCCTACCAAGTAAGCAAGAATTGCACTTTGCCAACCTGAACCGGTACCAATTTCTAAAATTTTTTGTCCATCTCTAACATCTAACCACTCTGTCATTCTTGTAACAACTCCAGGTTGGGAAATGGTTTGATTTTTCATGATCTGAAGAGGTTCATTGTTATATGCATAATCTAATTCGGAGTCTGGAACAAATTCATGCCTTGGAATATTTCTTAATGCAGATTCTACATTGGAATCAGTTAGAAATTTTGAACTTTTTAGATGAATAATTAAATCATTTATTGCAGTACGATATTTTTTTTCAATTTTTGACAATTATAGTTATTTATATTATTTACAATTAAAAACACTCGGTAATTTTTCAATTCAAACATTAGTTATCTGTTTGAGGGTTTTCATGTCTAGCAGAATTCATAAAATCCTTGTGTTCTAGCATTAACTCTATCATCTGTTCTCGCAAATCTGCATCATCCATTATAGCATTAAGCATAGGTTCCATCATTTGCTTTGACATCATAGCCATATGAGAAGGATCTTCAAGCATCATAGTATGGATATCTTTAGTCATATCAGAATTAATCCATGCATGGTGAATCATTTCCATCATTTTATCAGAATTATGCATCATCATT
>DATHYS010000076.1:0-8180 GCA_035458995.1 Candidatus Nitrosopumilus sp. | reverse complement strand
ATCTTTTTTCTTTCAAATTAAACAAATGTTTGAAGAATCCATGTTTCTTCTTTTATATCTCGAGCCTAGATAACTAATGACGCCTTCGATTAGTGGTCTAGGCATGCTATAAACGACCACTATTCCAAGACGTTGATTATCGTTTTTTTAATAATGCTTCTTCAGGAGTTTTTTCTTTATTTGATTCCCAATGCCAGTTATGATGTTTTTTCCAATGTGTATCTAATTCTTCAGTAGAAGGTTCTTTTCCCAAAGGAGTGCCACATAATTTACACTGTATCATTTTTTGTAACCTCTTGTTTTTTCTTTTTTAGTTTAGGAATTGGGTGACATTGAACAGGTAAATTTTCGTCATCCATGATAATCTTAAAAATTAAATTGAAATTAAGAGTTTGCATTTTTTGCTGGTTTTTTATTTTTAGATTGTTTATTTTTATCTCTGTATTTGTCTCTTTTTCGCTTTCTTTCTAAATTTAATATTTCATATATTTTACCACTTTCACAGAGTTTCATGTCTCCAGAATATTCATCATGAATCGATTCAAACAAACCTCCTGACAGTAATTCTCCAACAATACTCCATGCCATGTCTTCAGAGACATCAAATTTGTATGGAATGGTTGATACCTTAGTGAAATATCCATTTTTTGAATTTCTAATTACAAATTGTTCGACTTTTTGCTCTGTAGTCAAACTAGGTTCTCGTTTTTTGAAATTTCTATATGGTTTTCTTTCTGACATTTTCTTTCTGTTGTTTTTTCTTATTCCTTGGCATTAAGTGTGTCCGGATCATTGTTTCCTGGCATGTATTTGTCTCCTAGTTTACTCTTCATTCTTTCATCAAACTCTTCTTGTAATCTAGTTAGATACATTTCAGCCTCTGTCTCATCATCTGGGATTCCAGTATCTATATCAAAATTAAATCCCGTAGCCAAATGATAAAATTCCTCAAAAAATTCTTTACAATCAATTACATCTGCTTTTTCATCAATTATTGTTACTAGGCAATCATTTTCTATTCTAAAATTGAGGCAAATTTCCTCCTCAATCATAACATCTACTATTACTGACATGAGATAGGCCACGTACTTTTTGTCTAATTTGCCTTCGCCTTTGTTTGAAATCCATAATTCATATCCATCTAAGAAATTATCAAATGTTCTTACAACCAAATCTCGAATATCTGAATCTGGATGGGATAGTTTTGATTTCCATGATTCAAATTCTCCTGGTTTGGCATATACTGCATCAAATGTCAAATCTTCGTTAATTTGTTCAAATTCCCAAATTTCACGATTAGTCCACATTGGTGAATATTCTTGTATTGTTTTTCTTGTTATTTGATCCAATAAAGTTTCTATTTTCCTCTGTTGTTTAATCTTATCTTGAATTAGTTACTTGCTCCTGATTTTAGAAATTCCAGAGTGCATTCTGCAAGTTCTTTACTGGAATGTTTTTTGATGTCATGTTTGCAGTTTGGACAGATGCCTGATTCTTCTTCAGATAATCCTTCATCTACCTGTTTCATGCAACATTCCATCAATTCTTCTGTTGAATGTGATTCCATTGCAAGCTTACATGTTGGGCATTCTGTCAATTTTATACAGTTTGGTGATAATTCCATTGCTAATAAATTATATTTAATTTGAAATAAAATTTAATATGATTAATCAAGAAAAATTTCAAAACAAATTGCTTTGCACATGTAATGAAAGTGTACTTTTTGAAATTATAGAAGATATTGAATGTGATTGGGGGACTCATAATGTAATTCAGTGTCCAAAATGTGAAGAAATTTTTTCAGCAGATTGCGAATGTCCTGCATTTCAAAATATTTTAAAATTATTAAAAAACAATGAATCTTTATTTTCTGATTTAGAAAAATCTGATTATTTGAAGAATGCTCATCCAAAATGAAATTTTTGGCCACAGATAATATTGGTAATCAATGTCGAATTGCCTAAAGCGATTACCAATACACCAGCTTTCCTATGGCAATAATTTACCTCATTAAATTCTCTTAAAATAAAAAAAGTATGATAAAGTTGATTCAATTTATCAAAAAATTCAATCGAGCCTGTCTCTATTCATTTGGTAGAAAGTTTTAGGTATCATTGGAGGTTTTAGTGAGTATTGAAAGGAGCTTTTCTTCTCATAGCAATAATTTCAATCATTGGTTATGCATGGTATGCTGATTTACTACCTGCTGAATTGAATTCTTCCTCTGTTAGCTTTTCTCCTTCTGTTGAAAACATTCAGCAAATATCTAATGTGATGACATCTGAGGATCATCAGATAATTTACTATTCTTTTGAGGATGTTCCTGAAATTCCAAATAAACAAATTCCAATCGATGCTTTAAAAAAAGCGATAGAAACATGGGAACAAGCAAATCCTAATTTAGAATTTATTCAATCTGAAAACTCTAACATTGAAATAAAATGGCAAAAATATTCTTCTAAAACTCACACTGGACTTGCTACATGTAGTAGCGTACTATTTGGGATTTTATCTCATTGTGTTTTAGATATTTCTGTTGGAGCTGAGGATTGTAATTCCAATTTTGTTCAAAATGATAGAAACATGGTGACAAATATTTTGATGCATGAAATTGGTCATGCATTAGGATTAGGACATTCAAGTGAAAAAAATCATCTGATGTATTCTACAGAATCTCCTGAGATTTCATTTGATACAAATGGATATGTGATACCAGAAAGATTTGAAGAGCTTTTTGTTGGGCAAAAATTGCTGCTTTCTGAAAAACAAGAATTACAATCTAATATTGAATCACTTGATTCTAAAATTATCCGAGAGCAATCACAATATGATGAATATTTCAAACAGTATCAATATTATGAAGGAAAAACACTAGACCCTCAAGAATATGATAAGGCACAAAATGTTTTGATAAAACTAAATGTTCAAGGAGAAAAAATCAATTCTTTGATTGAGCAACAAAATCATTTAATCGAGGAAATTAATGAAATTCTAAATCAACTTGGCTGTAACCCTAATTTTGAAATAACATCTTAACTAAACAATAGGTATAATCCTACAACTAGTGCTGCCACTGAAATCCCCATCCACATGTAGAATTTTTTCATCATCAATAATTTGGATAATTTAGTGAAATTAATAGTTTAGAATTAAGAAAGCAAGCAAATTTGATCTCCGCTATCATCGGCCCTTTGGGGGTTACATTTGGACACCAAACCCGCAATCATCTTGCTCTCAAAATTCTATTGATTGGTATTTTCAAAAATTGTTAAAATAAAACATGTCTTGAATTTTAATCAAAAAGGGTTGAAAAAGTGATCCATTTTTTATTCTATTTACAATTGAGCCTAAAACATGGAAATTATGATTTTGATTTCCAATTTTTTCTTCTGAGAGACCATTTCCCTTCAGAAAATAAAAGAATAATTTTATTCCCATGAAGATATGCTATGATGTGGCTGAACAAACTACTTTGGAATGGAATCCTGAATTTACTCTAAAATGGTCTGATTTTAAAGCCGAATCTAACCCTGCCGTTTTTGAAGATTCTCACAGTGTTGTAAAATACAGATTTACCTGGACTGTTAATTCTGAAAAAATTGATGACCAGATTGTTTTCTTTATTGAAGATATTCGTATTTTTGTAGAATTTCATCCATTGCTATCTTGGGTTAGATTATCTGAAGCCAATGATTCTTTGTTGAATCATGAACAAGGAAATTTTGATCTTGCCGAATTGGTAAAAAATGAGAATTTATTAAAATTTGATGATAAATTTTATTCAAAACATTTTCCCACGAGAGGAAAAAATGAGGAGCAAAGAAAACAATTTGCAAAAGAAGATTCTGGGAAAATGATTTATGCTGAGATTGAAAAATTACAGGCATTGTATGATGAAAAATCTCAGAAATATCATGATGAGACAAAATATGGTCTAAATTCTGAGCAGCAATATCAATATGATTTGCTTTTTAGCCAATTAAGAAACTAATTTGCATTGCAGTGTATTCTGATTTCTTATATGTTAATCTTCTAATCTTGTTTTATGGAAACTGCAAAGTTGCCCAAATTCAAGTGGACTGAATTATCTGAACGAAATTCTGGTCATACTCAAAATGAGTGGGGGATGCAAAAAAGAAAATCAGATCCTATAACCTTGATATCCTATACCGTTTCTTGGGATGTTTAGGTTCTATTTTTAATTATTTTATTTTCAGGAATTGAATTGATATAATTCACTAAACTTCGATAATATTTTAAATGAAATTCTATGTCTCTAATTTCAGTTTGTTTTAATTCTTCAAGCTCTGGACCAAAATCTACATTGTTAGTTTGAATGTGATTTAATGTTGTTTCATTTACTTCAATCATGTGAAATAAACTGTGTAACACTTCCCCCTTGGTTAGTGTTCTATCACATGATTTTTCTAATATTTTCTCAACCCAATCCATATGAGATTCTAAAATAGTTATTATATCCACTCCAGAATTTGAAAAATTCTTACCTTTACTCTATTTTTTTTAGCCTGAATTAATTATCTATTTTTAGCCTGCTTTTTTCTTTCCATGATTTCCTTGTTTCGTTCATTGTCTGAATGAACTTCAACATGATCATATAGCTCCTCTTTTGAATCAAATAATTGTTCACAATAATAGCACTGATGCATTGTCTTATTACTCATTAAAGGAATAAATCACTTTCCCTGAAAATTGGAGAATTTACTCACAATTTAGAAAATAATGAAAATAAAATGGTGGATAATCTAGTATAGACTATCGTCCATTCTCTGCTCTTACTTTATCTGCAAGGTCACCAAAAGGATCTTCGTGCCACTGTTCTTTATTAAGATCAGCACCGAGTGCACTTGTTTTTGGCAAAACTCCTTGCACTGCTGCTTCTGATAATACAGCATCTTCAGGAACATAGTTTGCTTGGTTTGCGGTACCGTATGCGATTGCGCCACCCATGGCCAAAACGCCTACTGCGATACCAATGTAAATCAGTGCATTAGACATGAACAAAGATAGTTATTTTTTATATTAATCTAGTAAGACCGCATCGCAATGCAATGAACTGATTTAATGCGTTTCCAACTTGATCTCTTTATTGCAGGCTGGGATACTGCCTGTATCATTTTTGAAATCTTCAATCAATCTTAATTGAATTTCTTTTGGATTATTTTCAAAAACTCTTTGATATGATGAAGTTTTTTGCATGCATTCATTCCCATCAAATTCTGTATCTAGATAATCTCCAAATGTCTTCTCCAGATCATCTGTCTCTCCAATGTAGATTGGGTCTTTGTTTCTGTTGTAGAGGACATATACTCCTGAATTTGGCTTTACAAATCTGGCACTTTCTGTCCAAACTCTCATCTTATCATCTAATAATTCCATATTACAACTAGTTGATACTAGATATTAAACTCATCATATTCTTAATTTACCAATTATTGTAGAAAACCCCCTGTCTTTTTGTAATCTTAAAAATTATTGATTATGCCCATGTGACAATTCTATTCTCTTTTTTATACAACCCTAAAAACATCCCCAAAGTAATTCTTGGTATGTTTCCTGCAATTGGAGTAACTTTGTGGTAATAATTTGGATTAATTATAACCAAATCACCTGCACATAGATTAGAAATTTTACAAAATTCAACTGATGCTACAATACTTTCAGAATATCCGAAATCAATATTTCGTAGTTTTTCATCACTTCTGGTCCACTGCTTTTTGTATATGACAATTTGGCCTCCTTTTTGAGGTTCTTGAAAATGAATAACGCATGAGATCTGATTGTCTATGCCTCCAAAATCATATTCTCTTCCCTCATACTTTACATTGTCTTTGTGAATGGGTATTGATTTTCCATCTTCATGAATTCTAATAACGAATGGAGAGAAATCATTTTCAAATTCTCTTGCAAGGGATATAGAGTATCCTGGTAAAATTCTAGATAATATTTTAGAAATTTTCAAAGTAGGTTGAGCACTTTCATAAAAAATGTCATTGAATATTCTTCTTGTTTGTCTTGCATTGTCAAAATACTCTTTCTTTTTTGTTGTATATGACATAAGAAATGGACCAATATGCTGAAGCTTTTTTTGGAAAAAAGATTTTTTAGATTTTTTTATCTTCTTTACAATTTTCTCACAATGTTTTTGATCATAAAAATTTCTTACAACAATTGCAGGAACTTTTCCGTTTAGTAGAGAGATAAAATGAGATGTTTCAAACTCTGAATCGTTTACTCTAATTTCCTTCCACACTAGTATCCACCAGCACCTGAATGCGAAACTTTGGACAATAAAATTCCCGATTGATCCCTTGAATTGACTTCACATTTAAGAAATGCATCTTTAGTACAGGAACTAAGGATTTCAACATTCCATTCTGATCTATTTTGGGGCAATCCTGGAATATCTACATCAACAATCCTTATCTTCTCGATATCAGAATAATTTTCTTTGTTGCCATCTTTTCTATGAGTTACATTCAGAACAAATGAATCTGCTGTTAAAACCTCTGAGCCATTTCCCCAGATTATGTCTGTCATAAAATTATTATGTACTTTTAAGGATATTAGTGCTATCCTAAAATTCTGATTTTACCACTAGACAAAATTACAATTTTTTTTAATATACACTGACTGCAATAATGATTTTGTGAAAACAATTGCTATTGCTGTTATTGCATTACTATTGATGATTCCAATGTCCTCTGCATTTGCTTCATGGCATTGGTCTAGCCCATACAAAGTATGTGGGGTGGACGTGATAAAAAAAACTGAAGAATGTTATCTAGATTCTAAAGAACCTGCATTATCAGAGATGTCACCACCAGTGAAATCAAGCCAAATGATGTGTAAAGAAGGGTTTAAGGAGATTATCAAACATGCCACAAACTCTGTGAATTGTGTTAAGGAATCTAGTTATGAGAAATTAATTTTAAGAGGATGGGGCACAAGTCCTTGAAAATAAATTCTAAACTCTTTTGAGACTAGTCAATAGGCTTATGTTGAAATATTTTAAATTATAATTATAATGAATTGGGGCCTTGTAATTGGAGTTATCCTGGCATTGATTTTTGTGGTTGTTATTTTGTCAATTGCTCTACCACCCTACCTCAATTACCTAAATGATGAAGATCAAAGGGAATTATTTGAGGAAATGAATAAAGGAAATATCTTGATGTGTGGAACTCCTGAAGAATTAGGCAAAATCTTTGATACAATAGATACTATCTCATCAGATGGATTCGATAATAAAGCAAAATCTATCTATCAACAAATCCAATGGGGCAAAGATGTTGAAAGCTGTGATATTATTTACTTCTATAATCAATTAGATGATGAACAAAAGAAAAAATTGAATTGGTTGGAATTATCATGCAATGTTCGTGACTGCCCCATTTCTTGAGCCTAGATGGCATATGGAATTTCAAAAGTAATTCGGTAAAAAACTGATGATCTTTTATTTTTCTAGTACGGAATTTTCTTTTAATTCTTCAATCACTTTAGGAATTCCCTCACGATAGCTAGGGTACTTGAAAGAATAAATTTTTGAGATTTTTTTATTTGAAACCTTCATTGAAGTAGTCAAAAGTTTAACAAGATCAGAACCTAAAGCCGCCTTGGCAAGAAAGATGGGAACATTTCCTGGATGTTTTTTACCTATTTGGTCTGCGGTAAAATCTACAAATTCCTTAAAAGTAGAAGGTTGAGAATCCGCAACAATAAATGATTCTCCAAATGATTTAGTTTCCATTACGGCAATCATACTTCCAACTGCATCATCAACATTAACAAATCCCTTGTAATATTTTCCACCTCCAGGTAATCGAAATGATTTTTTTAATAATCTACTGATTAAAATTTCCTTAAACCATCCTTGTGCCCCATAGACATCACCAAAATGAACAACAGAAAAATCAATTTTATTCTCGCCACATTTTTTTTCTAGATATTGTTGTGCCTTTAATCTGATTTTAACAAAATTTGTGTTTGGATTATAGGGATGAGATTCATCAATTACCTTATCTCCGGGTTCACCATATACTCCTAAGCCAGAAATATAAATAATTGATTTAGTCTTTCCCAAAATTGCCTCAAAAAGATTTTTGGTTCCATTGAGATTTACATTCTCTAAAATTTTTGAATTTTTTTCTAGAGGGGTGTGT
>DATHYS010000075.1:0-9863 GCA_035458995.1 Candidatus Nitrosopumilus sp. | reverse complement strand
AGACTGGTTTCTTTGAGTGTTGGTATTTGGATAATTTCTTTTTTGCTCTAGTTTCTTTGCTATCAGGAGGCAATCTATTAGATAGTAATCCTTTCTTATCTTCTAAGAGCATGGCAATTATGCGGGGTCTAATGCAACGAGCAACTTCCCATTCACGCAAATTTGCATTCTTTGATTCTTCTTTGATTATCAGTCCTGCCAATCCATCACTCCAGATATGTCGTTTAGTATCATAAACTTCAATGATTTTTCCATGTTTGGTAATTTTGATTGCTCCGTGACATCTTTGAATTACTTGTTCTGCTACGCTTTGATAGAGCTTTTCAAGATTGACCATCACTGTAATGAAATTCCATTATGTGAAAAAGCTTCTGATTTTTGGATTGAATGACAATATATTCTAGATATTGTTATGAAAAATGCTGATGATTAATCAACCTTCTAAGCTATAACTGATAGATGATGAGTTTGCCGAATTATGAAGCGTGTTTTAAAATCAAATTTGTCTTTCAATAACATTAACAGTCATTGATAGTGGAGGAGACAAGGCAGAAGGATGATCAATGCTTTCCCAGACATATACCTGAATATGATATGTTCCAGATTCTGAAGGAATCCATGATTGTGCAGGGGAGAAGGATTGTCTAGGAGACAAAGAACCAGTTAACCAAGAAAGGGAAATTACAACATCTTCATCGGTTTTGACCTGTGTGATATATGCAAAATTTTGTTGAGTGTCTTGATTGTTTGAAATGTCAGCCATTATCATTATTTGTTCATCTACAAAATGGATTTTATCTTCAGAGGATGATTGTGTTGTAACAGGATCTGCAAAAGCAACACCTAACCCAGATACCAAAGCAAGCAATGTAAGCAAGATAATTTTCATAAACAGTATTAGTAAGATGTGTATTTAATCTATTAATGGTAGAACTGCCTGAGAATTTTCCAGAATATTCTATAATGTACAAAACATTGTCAAATCAAATCAAAAATTTGGAAAAATCTAAAGAGAATTTACAAGGAAAAGAAAGAGAAGAAATCCAATCAAAGATTGATAATTATCAATTAGAAATTACCAAGATTAAGAAAAAGTTTCCAGATAATTTTTTTGAAGAATTGAACTAATTATTCATGGGCATGATCATGGCCGCAATCACAGGAATGTTCATCGCCTTTAAGAGACATTAGTTTTTGCACCATTTCATCACGAATTTTAAGTAAATCCCCAACTTGTTGTTTTGAGGATTCAGAATCCCAATTACTTTGATGTAGTTCCCTAACAACATCAATTATCTCAAGGTCTACATTTAACAAATTATCCATAAGTTGCTCTTGCTCATTCATAATTTATCATCAAAATACCATAAGAAAAACCATTCGAAAAAAGAAATGACGGATTCTATTCAGCCTCTACGCTTTCTTTTAGAAGATTTTTTCTAACTAGAATAGGAATATTGTAAAATGCCCCCAAAGCCATTGCATCTGATGCACGATAATTTCTCAAAACCAGGTCTTTCTTTCCTGTAAAGTAGAGATTTGCCCGTAGTACATCCCCACTTTCATAGATTTTTACTTTAACTAGAACTAATTCATTTTGCTCACAAATATCTTCAATCATTTTGTAAATTGATGGTGCTGCCTCTCCTTGAGTTTCACCAAAACTTGAGATATGTTTTGCCACTTCTCCAGAAAATGCCCTCATATGGAATTCTTTGCCATCATCAGATTTTAGAACAACCATACCCTCAACAGCATAAGGGTCAACAAATCCCACATAATCAATTTTTACAGAGTCATAATCAGGCTCTTGTGCTTGATCAATTTCCATGATATACGCATAAACTTGCTCTTCAGTGCTTATAAAGATAGCAAAAAGTATGAGATCAATTTTAAGAAGATCAAAAGGTAAATTATTTTTTAACGATCAATACTTACGCGTAACCCCAAATTATTTAAAATCCCCAACTAAGGAAGCTTCATGTCAACAAACCCAGAACGTGCCGTCTCATATGTTCTAAACAAATCGGTTACAAGCTATATGGATAAGGACGTTCTGTTACTTGGGCTAAATACACAAACTAGGGAAGCGGCTAGAATGTTACGTCACTATGAAACTGATGACATTATAGTTACAGATGAAAACAATCTGCCTGTTGGAATTGTAACAGATGAAGATATTCTTAGCAGTGTCAGTGACGTTACAGTTTACGCGGAAGCTACTACACTGAAGGATGTAATGACTACACCACTTATCACAATTAAT
Source organism: Candidatus Nitrosopumilus sp. (assembly GCA_035458995.1). GTDB lineage: Archaea > Thermoproteota > Nitrososphaeria > Nitrososphaerales > Nitrosopumilaceae > Nitrosopumilus. Next base: position 7,597 of record DATHYS010000075.1, on the reverse strand, counting down.
GAAAAATCTACACTGCAAGATGCACTACACAAAATGAGAGACAACAACATCAGAAAGCTTCCAGTTCTATCAAAGAAAAACCAAGTTGTCGGAATGATTTTTCAATCAGTCATTGCAAATGTCATTAGAGAAGCAACTTCTACATCTCCACGTCTTCTTAGTCCACCAGTAAAAGCAGTTTTAGGAAATTTGGGTTTTGTATTACAATTTGCAGGAGTCTTACTTCTTGTTCCAGCAATAGTTGCTACAATATTAGAAGACACAACAACTGCTACAGGAATATACCTAACAACGGTACTTTTGTTAGTGACAGGCTTTTTCCTAAATTCATATGGTGAAAAATCCAGTCTTAATCTTCAACAAGCATCAATTCTAGTCTTTTCGAGCCTGTTTTTGCTGTCACTTTTTGGAACCGTTCCATATCTGTATGTATTTCCAAGCGATGAAACAAATGTAGAGGTATTTGCCAATGCATTCTTTTCAAGTGCTGCAGGATTTACCACTGGAGGGATATCATTATTTGATGAGCCAGAAAAACTAACTCAAAGTTTCACATTCTTTAGAAGTTATACCCAGCTTGTCGGGGGAATGAGTTTCATTTATCTGGTAATTACTGCATTTTATCCTGAATCAAAATTACAATCAATGAGAGGTTTTATTTCAGGTAGAACACTTCACATGAAAGAATTATTCTTAACTATTACAGTCATCTTTGCAATTTACATTGTAATTGTAGCATTTTTGTTGTATGTGTTTGGAGAAGGAAATATCATCGACAATTTTTCATTGGCTATGAGTACACTTGCGACAGGAGGATTCACACCTACATCCACAATACTTGAGGGATTAGTTTGGCAAGAACATCTTATCTTAATGGGCGCAATGATATTAGGAGCATTACCATTTACATTCCACTATGCATTTGTAAGGAAAAAATTCCTCTCACCTAAACTTGGAAAAGAAGTGTTAACATATTTTTCAATTTTAGGTGCTGCAACTGTTTTGTTTTTGGGAGTAAGCGGGTTGGACCCAATGCAAAGTGCATTTTATTCTGTTTCAGCTAGTACAACAGCAGGACTTCAAATTGAAAGTCTTGCTGGATTAAATGGAGGAGCACATACAATTCTGATAATTTTGATGTTCATTGGAGGTTGTGGATTTTCAACAGCAGGAGGATTAAAGATATTCAGATTATTCCATCTTAAAGATGTCAGAGCATTACTTAGCAAAGCAAGAAGAGCAGAACTAACTCCCCAAGCAAAAAAAGAAGTCATTTCAACATTAATCATTCTTGCATTATTCCCAACAATCTCAGCAATTACAGGATTGCATCTTGCAGCAATTGAAGATGTGCCATTCCAAGATGCATTCTTTGAGGCTGCAGGAGTGATTACCACAGGGGGACTCTCAGCAGGAGTTATTGATTTTGATACAGATCCTGCAACAAAAATCGTTTTGGGATTCTTGATGATATTTGGAAGGTTAGAAATTATAGCAATCATCTACATTTTCGTTCCCAAACTCAGCTAAAAATTAGTTAGATATAGCCTAGCAACTAATTTTGTTCAAAAATTTTGAAGTTGCGTGTATTGTTTATTCTCCAAAGTTTACTAAATAGTATGATAATATTATGTTATTAGAAATATATACTAAATTCAAAAAGCACGGATGCCGTCAATAGGTTTGTAGGTAAAACCGAACTAGACACATACGGAAAGAAAAACCTTCATTTCCATTATCAAGTTAATGATTTACAATTTAACCTAGAACATTTTTAAGAATATTGCAGATTTACGCCTGATAATTCTATTAAGGATATAGTTAGCTATATCCTCGACTCAGTTAAGATAGAATTTAATCTCACATGGAAAAATCAAAAATATGACTGCAAATCAAAAAACCACAGGTAAAGGAAAAAAACTAATTGTTTTTGGATTTGTAACTATCGCAATTGTATTTTTATTGTATGGGAGATATCAAGACCCAGAATTATTAACACCTAGTGCAATTGATTCAATTCAGAGAATTGCTTATGGATTCTATATTGTTTTAGTTGCATCTTTTGGAGCAATTGCTTTTGGAATGTACAGATATCACAAAGAAAAGGTAGAGACCAAAGGAAAAGATCTTTCAACAATTATAGCAATTACTACATGGAATTCAAAATCTAGAAAAATTTTTGTTGCAGTATTTATCGGATATGGAATATTTTTCTCATTAGCTTCAGGAACATTAGTGTATCAACCAGAAGTAAGTTTTTCTTATCATTATGGAGCTGAAATTCCATCAGGATTCATTTCACCGTGTTGTGACGGGCCAGGATACATGCCAAAAATAATCATTTACCTAACTGATCATGTGGGATTACAAATTATTCCAATTAATTTAGTATTACAAGTAATTGTATCATATCTAGTTGGATTAAATGCAGCAATTGCAGTAAGCGCATATTCAATCTCTAAAAAAGGGCGAGGTGCAAGCTCGATAGGGGCTGCTGCCGGTTTATTCATTGCGTGCCCAACTTGTGCAGGGACATTTTTATCGATATTCATAGGAACCGCAAGTGGAATTGCATTATCTATTGCATTAACTCAGTTGCAAACTGTTTTTATCGCAATATCGATTCCAATATTACTCGTAACCCCATATATCATGGCAAAAAAATTAAGAAATCCAGATGGGAGTTGTAAAGTTAATAATATTAAATGAGTTTTTTACTTTAAGAATTTTCAAATATTATAATACGTTCTATGTGAACCAATGATTGAATTTTTTTACATGTGGGCGTTTCCAATTGCCAATATCATAGCCATCACGCCTAAGAAATTTTAAAGTTAATTTGTAAACAATCGCATCATGATCTACTTTATTCAAAATTTCACTCCATAGAATTTGTCCATTGGTTTCAATTTCTTTTTTAAAATCAGGGTTCATGGATTCGGCAAGATCACGACATTGATCAAAGGTTTTGCCATTTTTGTAAGCACGTATTCTTCTATCACAACTATCCATGTTCATATTTTATCAAAATTGTAAATAAACCTAGTCGGCAGGCTTTCAAACAAATACTAGAGCTAAGATTCTAAAATATGGCAATAAAATCAGCTCAAGAATACATTGATTTTTTCAGAAATTTGAACATGGGGGAAAATGTTCTACTTTTGAGCTTTGTAAACAATGAAAAAATGGTACTCAAACAAAAGTTAGAATACAAGAATATAGAAAAAGAGCCCATTGAAAAAGGCATCAAAATTTTAGAAGGCTTAGTAATAGAAATTAAAGAGATAGGGGAAAAAGCAGTACTAGAAAAATATCAAAAATAAGTTAGGAAAAAGACATGGATAAAAATTCAGAAATTATTAAAACAGAAATTATGAGAATATTAAATGAGAATGGAAAAATTAGGGGTACTGAACTCGCAAAAAGAGTAATAGAAAAAGTAGGCAATGAAAAAATAGTCTATAGAGAAATTAGTGCATTAGTTGAAGCAGGAGAAATAGACAAAAAAGTTCACAGTAGGTCCCATATCGAATATGAACTCATTAATTTATCAGAATCAGTCAATACACAGCTCAAAAATCTGCATAAAGAGATAGAGATGATTTATGAAGAAATTTTAAAATTTCAAATTATGTGTAAAGAAGAAAAATTTTCTTTTCATGAGAGATTAAGATCAGTAATTCATCAAATTAACATAGTGCAGTCAACTGATGGCATAATGAAACTATTATCATATTATCCAGCATTTAGAAAGGACAAGATGTATTCACAAATTTCAAGGAAAATTAATGATTGCTGGGAATCAATAATGACCAACATAATGCATCAACATGAAGAGGATTTTCTAAATGAAGTTCTTGCAAATTTAAGAGTGTCACAAATAGATCCAAAAAATGTTAACTAGAATTTTTTTAATTTCTCAACTATCACTTTGAGAATTTCTTCATCATCAAGTAAAATTAATGGAAAATCATTTTCTTCGCTTGCCTTACGAAATTCTGTGTCTTTTGTCACGATAATCATGTCATTTTCGCGGGCATAGTTAATAATAGAATAATCAGATGCAAGTTTTTTCCCATCCATTTGTAATTTTCTTACACTGTATGCATCAAAACCCAATCCCTTGAGTTTCTCATCCATTCCATCTAAATTTTCATCAACCAAAATTTTCATATCAATTAATTATTTTGTTTCAATATTAGTGTAAAACGTTTTCAATACAAACAGAGGGATTTAAAATCCATGAAATTCAGACCACTGATTCCCTAGCTTGTCAATAATTTTCCAACCAAGTCGATCAATGTTCACACTAGGTTCAGCAATTACTAAAATGATGTATTTTCCAAGAGGAAAACTCATCATTACAACTTTTTCCCTTCTTGAAGAAGAGTATTTTACTCGTCCTAAATTTGCATCAAATCCTGCTCTATTTGCCACTCTATGGGCCAATTCTTGAAACATTTTTTGTCTTCTTGCATCATTCTCAAATGGAATTACCCCTTTCCTCATATCTCCCACAATCAATTCCCCAGAACTATCAATGAGACCACAAAATCTAATTTCAGGCTCTAACAAAATATTATCTATTTTGCTTTTCATATCCGGAATTGAGAGTTTTTCAGACATCCAAAATAAATACAATTTCATGATATTTAATTAAATTTCACCAAAAGGTATCATCAAGTACTTATTTTCAATCAATGTACGAAATACATTGGATGTAAAAGAAGAGGATACATCAGAAGAATCAAGAAAAAATCACATTACATACTATAGATCTCTGTGCAAAGTCATTTCAGAGATTGAAGAAGAAAAAAATCAAGAAGGCGAGCCTGCAATTAAAACTCATCTAGATAATAGAATAGAGGCAATGGAGAAAGACAAAAAACGGATAAGAGACATGTTTCCAGATATCAAAGAAGAGGAATGGAATGGTAACACCAACTGAAAAAAATCACAATAAACACCTAGATCTACTACATGAATACAAAATTCACCTTGTAAAATACATCGAAGTTTTAGAAAAAATGGACAAACAGTCAGAATTTGCAAAAGAATGGAACAAATCTACAATAAAAGAAAGAAAACAAGAGATACAAGTAATAGACAAAATCTTAAAAAATCTAATTCGATTTTAATTATGATTTTTTTGAGTTAAATCATAAAGAGCGTTACAAAAACTATCAAGGTGTTCTGATGAAATACCATCAAACCAAGCAAGTTCCTTATCTATACTAAATCCTTGAAAATCATAATTTGTGTTTGATTTGACATAATCTATTTCATTATTAATTAGTTGTTTAATATTGTCTTGTTCGGCATCAGATAATTCATGATTGCAAGTCATCAAATCAATTTGAACAAAATAATTTTTGTGTAAAGGATTAATTTTTGCCTTAATGAATGGTTTATTTTGTTGCTGACATTCTCGATAAAATTTATCATATTCAAACATTTTCGAGTCACCAAGATACTTGTGAATGGTCATAATTGAATAAACATAAAACTGAAACTAGAGTTCAGAAGTAATTTTTTTGATTTTTGTTATCAATCTAATTTTTGTATTAATTGGCATTTCAGGCTCCATTGTAAAATATACAATATTCCTTTTTGTGTAGATTACCATTTGGGAAACTTTTTCTCTTTCTACATGAACATACCTTACTTTACCCAAAGATCTATCAAATTCTTTTCTCATGGAACGTCTTTCTGCAACTTGTTTACAGAAATGTTCTTCCTCTTTCTGGTTTTTAAGATTGGTTTTTCCAGTTTTCATAATGGCTTCTCTAATGTTTCCTTTAGAATCGATAATTGCTGCAAATCTCATTTTACTGTCTAATTTGAGAATTTTTTGGACCACATCAAGCAAATCAACTTTGTTACTAGCCATATCTAATTTCAAAAAAAGATTTACTAAATATAAGCTATCAAATGTTTTAAAAAGACAAATTTATCAAGACAAAATTAAATTCAATCACATCCAAAGAGATCAGATGAAAGAGAGCATTTCAAAAGTTCTGGACAAATTAGAGACACAATCTAATCTTGAAAAATCAAGAAAAGTAGATGTGCCTCAGAAGGAGAGAATGCTTGCAATAACTAAAGAAACAGGCGAATTATTGAATATGATTTTACGCCTAAAAGGTGCTAAAGCCATACTAGAAGTTGGAACTTCTACTGGATATTCCACCATCTGGTGTGCAGAAGCAATCTATGAAAAACAGGGAAGGATTGTTACAATTGAAAACAATCCTGAGAAAATTAAAAGAGCAAATGAGAATTTCCAAAATGCCCAGATATCAGACAGCATAACGATAAAGGAAGGCAATGCAATAGACATACTAAATGAATTAAAGGCTGATGAAAAAAATCACGAGTTTTTTGATTTTGTATTAATTGATGCAGATAAAGAAAATATCATCGAATATTTTGATCTGATATTACCAATGGTGTCAATTGGAGGAGTGATTGTTACAGACAATATGTTATATCCTGAAAAATACAGACAAGAAATGAAAATATTTTCAGATTCCCTAAAAGCAAATGACAGTGTGAGGACCACAACGGTGCCCATTGGTAATGGCGAGGAAATTACAATTAAAATAAAATAATCATTTCTTTTTACTGATTATTTTTTTGGTACGTCTAGTTGTTTCTTTAGTTGAAGGTTTTTTTGTTACTTTTTTAATTGATGGTTTTTTAGTCATAGATTTTAGTTTCTTGTCCTTTTCATTGATTTGTTTTTTCAATTTTTGTTGTTGTTCTTTTAATTTTTTATTTTTAGTTTTGATTTGAGACTCTATTATCTCTCTTTTCTTTTTAAGAGATTCATAAGCTCTTTCTTCTTTCTTCAATTGTTTAGTTAGTTCAGATTGGGATTTTAATTTCAATTTTTCTTCTTCGGTCTTTTTTGCAATCAATTCCTTTTCAGATGCAATTACTTTAATGAGATTTAGCCTATCCTCTTTGGCTTTAATCAAATCTTTCTCCTGTGCATGAATTTGCTTTTTCAATTTTTCTGATTCTGCAAACTTTGCTTTTTCCTCTTTGACTTGAGAAACTATTTCATCATATTCCTGTTTTGCTTTTTCTAATTCAGACTGTTTTGATTTGATTTCATGAGCATTTTGTGCCTGTTCTAAAAGTCTAGATTTCTGTTCTGAGGCCATTTTTGCCAATAATTCCTGCTCACGAATGATTTGTTTTTCAATTTTCTCTTGTTCTAATTGAGCTTGTACAAGTTGTCTTTTTTGAGATAACAAATCCTTAGATATTTTGGTCTTTTCTGAATTAATTTTTTTGATAATAGATGCCCTCTCTTTTTTTACTTTGTCAAGTTCTTCTTTTTGAGCAATAATGTCATTTGATAGTTTTGTTTGAGTTTGAATTTTAATTCGTTCTTCTTGTATTTGAGACTCGAGTGAAGATTTTTCTTGAGTTACTTTTTGTTCGTATTCTTTTCGGTGAGAAATTAATTGAGACAAGTTTGAACGTTGAAGATTTATTTCATCATTAATTTTTGTTTGAGTTTCAATTTTCTTTTGTTCATCTAAAATATTTTCAGTTATTTTTTCTAGTTCTTCATGTTTGTTTTCTG
>DATHYS010000074.1:0-15656 GCA_035458995.1 Candidatus Nitrosopumilus sp. | reverse complement strand
ATTGCATTTGATTTGAATGATAAAGAAGTAAGTATTACAATTCCTGAAGAAATTTTACGTGCTGATGGTTTACAAATTATGAAACACTTTATCCAATTGGACGTATTCAAATTTGTTCCAACCTTAGAAAAAGTGAGTTTTGTTGAAACACATATCAACAAACAAGCTCCAGCCAAGAAACCTGAAGCAAAAGAAAAAGCCCCTGAACAAAAAACCTCTTAAATTACTTTAGTACTCTTTGCAAGATTTTTAGCTCTTCTTTCTGTCATTTCTATTTCTTTTAGAATTGTATATCTTTCTGGCCGTAAATCTTGTGCAATCATTAGTGCATCTACTACTTGTTCATCACTCAAACCAATTTGTTTTGCAGTAGTTGGAGCTCCTACATCTTTCAATGTCTTTACAATTTCTTTCCAGTTTCCTCCTTGAAGTTTTGAAATCATAATTGCACCCAATCCACATTTTTCACCGTGTAAACCTTTACCTGGTGCAATTTTGTCTAATGCATGTGAAAAAAGATGTTCAGCACCTGAACATGGTCTGCTACTTCCAGCAATACATGATGCAACTCCTGCACTAATCAAGGCTTCAACTATTACTCTAGCATCTAGACCCTTCTTGGCATATTGACTAGATTTTTCCATAACTATCTCTGCACTCATTATTGCTAAATTAGCTGAATATCTTCCATAATATTCACCTGTTTTATCGCGTCCTAATTTCCAATCTTTAACAGCACTGATATTTGCTACTAGGTCTCCACATCCACTTGCAAGTAATCTTGATGGTGCTTTTCTGATGATGTCAATATCTACAAAAACACCTAGAGGTGCAGTAGCAACAATAGAATGAGGTTTATCACTTTTTATTGAAACAAATGGACTAGCTATCCCATCATGTGAAGCTGCTGTAGGTACACTAACAAATGGAATATCTAAATTAAAAGCAACCATTTTTGCTGTATCTACAGAACGACCACCACCTATTCCTGCAACAATATCACTATGATCTTTTTTTACATCAATCTGAATTTTTTTAAGATTACTAAACTGATTATCTTTTGATGTATGCCAAACAAATTTAATTTTTTTACTTTTTAATGACTTTTCAATTTTTTGTTTAAGAATTTTTTTTACATGAATTCCTGAAATTAATGATACTTTCTTAGGTTTAGTTAAATTTTGAAGAAATTCTGCAAATTCATTGATATTTTTTTCACCTACAACTATCTGCCTAGGTAATTCCATCGTGTGTGAATCCATGGGATCTTGATTTTTTCTTATTATTTATGATTTCAAGGGATCAAAAAGTTATTTAAAAGGGATAGATTCACTTCACATTATCTTAGTAGGTGTATTTTGTCAAATAACGTTGAAGAAAAAATTTTGCATGGGACTACCACTGTAGGTATCAAGGCTAAAGACGGTGTCGTATTATGTGCTGATATGAGAGCCAGTGCAGGATATTTCATTGCAAATAACAATACTATGAAAATTCAACAAATCGATAAACATGCAGGATTAACCTTAGCAGGTGGTGTTGCAGATGCACAAAATATTGTTGATATTTTACGTTATCATTCTAATCTTCACAGAGTTGAAAAACAAGGTGATATCTCAATTCATTCACTTGCAAGACTTTGTTCTTTGATATTTCATCAAAACAGAGGATATCCATTCATGGCAGATATCCTACTTGGTGGATATGATGCAAATGGTCCTGCATTATTTAATGTCGATATGTTTGGTTCAGTTGAAGAGAAATCATATGTTACAACTGGTAGCGGTTCTCCAGTAGCATATGGTACACTTGAAGAAGAGTATAGGGAAGATCTTACTGTTGAAGAAGCAAAACAAATAGCTCTACGAGCTGTTAAAGCCGCAATTGTTAGAAACATTGGTACAGGCGATGGAATCAACATCGCAATTATGAACAAAGACGGTTTCCGTCTATTAACCGATGAGCAAAAGAAAGCCGTCATCGAACTTTAGTGATTTAATGCAAAGAAAACAACAATCAAAAGAATTACCTCCTAGTAGCCAGAATATAATGGCCACCATACTGCAAAGTATACCTAAAGAGGCAAGTGTTACAAAAATTGAATATGAAGGACCAAGAATTGCTCTTTACACAAATTCTCCTAGATATTTAATGGAAAATAATGAAACCATTTCTAATCTTGTAAACATTATCAAAAAAAGAATTGTTGTTAGAACTGATGAATCAATTAGAAAACCTGAAGATGAAGCTAGAAAAATCTTAGCAGATTGTGTTCCAAAAGAGGCTAATCTACAAGGAACAATTTTTGATACTACAACTGGAGAAGTATCAGTCGAAGTAAAAAGACCATGGTTGTTACAAAGAAATGCTAAAGAATTCAATCATGCCGAAGTTACTGAAAAAGTAGGTTGGAGATTGCGTGTCAGAAAAGCCACGACCATACCTTCACGTACCATTCAAACAATTAATGCAACTCTAAAACAAGCCTCTGCTGAGAGGAGTAAGCAGCTTAAACAAGTAGGTGATGAAATTTTCAGACCTAGACTATCACAAAGAACTGAAGTGTCTCTTTACACACTAGGTGGATTTGGTCAAGTAGGAAGATCTTCATTATTGCTATCAACTCCTGAAAGTAAGATCCTAATTGATTGTGGAATTAATCCTGGGGCACGCTCTCCAATGGATGCATTTCCAAGATTAGATTCTCTGAATATTACACTAGATGAGCTTGATGCAATAGTAATTGGACACGCACACTTGGACCATACTGGATTTTTACCAACACTTTGTAAATATGGCTATAAAGGACCAATCTATTGCACTGAACCAACATTACCAATGATGAATTTAATTCAATTAGATGCAATCAAAGTAGCTGCTGCTCAAGGCAGAACTCCAATTTATGCAGAACGAGATGTAAAACAGATTATGAGACAAACGATTACCTTACCCTATGGAACTGTAACTGATATTTCTCCTGACATTAAACTTGTACTTGCAAATGCAGGTCATATTTTAGGTTCTGCTTTATGTCACTTTCACATTGGAAATGGTGATCATAACTTTGTTTATTCAGGTGATATTAAATTTGGAAAAAGTATTTTGTTTGAAGCTGCTAGTTGGAATTTCCCAAGAGTAGAAACATTGTTGGTTGAAAGTACCTATGGTCTTAAAACAGATGTTCAACCAAGCAGACAAGAAGTAGAATCTGCTTTTATCAATGCAGTAAACAATACTTTGGCAGATGGCGGCAAAGTTTTGATTCCAATACCTGCAGTTGGGCGTGCACAAGAAATTATGATGGTCATAGATCATTATATGAAATCAGGAGAAATGGTTGAAGCACCTGTGTTTACAGAAGGAATGATATCTGAAGCCTCAGCAATACATGAATCCTATCCTGAATATCTTGCAAGAGAATTAAAACAAAAAATCCTAGAAACTGACGATAATCCATTTGATTCAGAATACTTTACTAACATTGAACATGCAGATGCTAGAGAAGAACCAATGAGAGATAATTCTCCATGTATTATCTTGGCAACATCTGGAATGTTAGAGGGAGGCCCAGTTTTAGAATATTTTAAAAATATCGCACCTGATAAAAAGAACAAAGTTTTGTTTGTTTCATATCAGGTAAATGGAACTTTGGGAAGAAGAGTTCTTGATGGATCTAAACAAGCAACTATGTTGGGCAAAGAAGGTAAAGTTGAAGTTGTTTCAATTAACTGTGGGGTAGAAAAATTGGATGGTTTCAGTGGTCACAGTGACTATAATCAATTAATGTCATTTGTACAAAGACTCAGACCAAAACTTCGTCGTGTATTAGTTAATCACGGAGAACGTAGTAAATCCGAAAATCTTGCTATGAATATTAGACGAATGTATAAGCTACCTGCACATTATCCTCAGGTTCAAGAAGCAATAAAATTATTTTAGATCGTATTCTGGTTTCCAGATCTTTATACTAGATGGTGCAACAATAATTCTCTCTTCACCAAGTCTTGCAATTTCAGCATCAGCTGCTTTCGCAATAGAATACAATTCTTCAACTACCTTACGAAGTTGTTCCACATCTTTTTGTGCTAATGGTGTGACTCTTAGAATCAATATCATATCTTTTTTGATGTCTTCCTTGATAGAATGAACATCACTGATGTCTCTAATTGTTATAGCTTTCAGATATGTTGGATTTTCTTGTTTTTGCATCCTTGTTGAAAATGAGATCTACTTCCTCAAAAACTCTTCCTTAGTTCTAACTAATTTTTAAAAAATTTCACGCCTACATTCTAAATTTGAGATAAGATTGCTCTTCAGCACATTTTGCATATACTTCCTCAGTTGTATCTCCATTTTTCACTGAAACAATACTGTTTTCTGTTTTTGGTGCATCAGAATATCTTAAAGTTACAGCTGATGCAAATTCTACATGCAATTTTGCATTCTTACCACGTAAGATTGAAACTGGTCCAACGTAATCTTTAGCCTCAAGTAAAATATCACCAGGCAATGCTAATGCTTTAATCATTTCATTTTCATCTTTGTTTCTTCCAACAACAAATTTTGTTTCTTCATCTAATCTAAAATGTCTGCCAATTTTTAACAAATCAATTTCATTTATTGTTGGAGTTTCTACATGATCAAACAAATCTTTAGCTTTAATTCCAAATTGTGGTTCTGTTAACAAACATCCACCTCCTGCATTTGGTGGATTTTCAATCCCGTATTCTTTAGCCATTTTCATTTGAATTTTTCTTTGTCTTCCTCTAATCATTCCAAGATTTTCTCTTTTGATCAAACCATCTTTTTCAGCATCTGATGGTGGTAATAATCCAGCAGATAATGGCCTAACAATTTTTCCTTTCAAATTAGATTCATTTTCAATAATATGTAATGATGGTGCATGTTGACTCATTGGACGTTGACCCAACACTTCTCCTGAAATAATAAATTCTGCACCAATCTCATCCATGTGTTTTTTTGCTGCATCAAACATCATTGTTCTACAATCAACACATGGGTTAAATCCCGCACCAATTCCATGCTTTGGATTCTTTAGCATCTCAATGTATTCATCACCAAGATAAACTGTTTTTAAATTCACATCAAGATCATCTGCTCTCTCTCTAATTTCAAATCCACAGCCTCGCCCACAATCGAAATCACAAAATGGAGTTTTAATTGCAACAGCTGATACATCAAAACCTTGTTCTTGCATCATTCTAACTGCAAGCTGACTATCTAATCCACCAGAAAGTAATGCAACTACTTTCTTTTTCTCTTTTTCTTCAACCATTGCGATCTGACTCAATTTTCCATATACAAACTTTACATCATACATAAATTGAGAATTGAAGATATTTCTGTATGAAGCAACGCAGAAAGGATCTTTTAAAATATGCTCAAAAGATCAACTGTGACACTCTAGTTACATTTGAGCCTGAAAATCTATTTTACATGACTGGATTTTGGGGTGAGGCCATAGGATTACTTGAAAAAAATGGAAAAACCACCATCATTGCCCCTGAACTTGAAGTTGGAAGAGCAATAGAAGAATCTGAAGATTGTGATGTAGTTACAGCAGAACGTGGTGAAGGATTGATTACTTCTGTAATTAAAAAAATAAAGAAAAATCAAGTATGTACTGATTGTCAGAATTATTCTATAATGACATCTTTGAAAAAATCAATCCCAAAAATAAAATCATCAACTGAACCATTTTACAATGCACGTATAATAAAAGATGAAAAAGAAATTCAGATCCTCAAAAAAGCCTCAAAAATCATAGATGAAATGTTCCAAATTTGCTCAAAAAAGATGAAAGTGGGGCAAAAGGAATCAGAATTACAAACAATTCTCATGACATATGCCATGGAACAAGAAATGTTTGATACAGGATACAAATCTACACTTAACCCATTAATCATTGCTGGAGGTCCAAATGGCGCTCTTCCACATGCACAAGTTACTAATCGGAAATTCAAAAAAGGTGATCTTGTAGTAACTGATCTTACATTAAGATACAAAGGATATGTTTCTGATGCAACAAGGACATTTGCATTAGGAAAAATTTCATCACAAGCTAACGAAGCTTATGAAATTGTTAAAGAATCTCAAAGACTTGGATTAAAATCTGTTAAACCAAATGTAAATTGTAAAGATGTAGACACTGCATGTAGAAAATACATTGAAGAAAAAAATTATGGAAAATACTTTATTCATTCAACCGGCCATGGAATTGGATTAGAAGTACATGAATTACCAACAGTTTCTTACAGAAGTAATACAAAATTAAAAGAAAATATGGCAATTACTGTAGAGCCAGGAATCTATATTGAAAATAAATTTGGAATTAGAATAGAAGATTCACTTATTGTAAAAGAACGACCAATTATAATGCACAAATTTACTAAAGATTTAGTTACGATATAGCCTCAAAATCTAATCGTAATAGTCTACTAAATCAATAATGTATTTTGCTTCTGAATTGTTTGCTGTAATTTCTTCTGAACCTAGATTAACGTTCCAATCATAATTCATTTCACCCTTGTGTGATTTGAAATTAAAAACAACTTGATATTCTTCAGGATTTACATTGTTTACTGTCAGATCTACTATAGTTTTTTTATGATCATAAATTTTCTCATCAGGATATTCTTCACTGATTTTATTCTCTAAAGCCTGTAGCACAGTCAGTCCATCATTATTTGGACCATCATAATTCATCAAAATATCTACTACCTGTTGATTTTCAGCTGAAAATTCTGGGAAACTTTTCTCTAGAGTTCCTTTCGTCATCTCTGGAATCACAAATACCACTAGCATTGCGATCAAAGCAAGGTAAATTGGAGCTCTCTTTCTGAGAAATGACTTGAAATCATTCTTTTTTGGTTTGTCATCTACTTTCTTTTTCTTATCTTTGGCCATCTCTCTTAATTTTTAGTATTTTGCAGTTAAAATTAAAACTTCCCAAGGAAACTTGATTGTTCCATCTCTTTTTGTGTATGGTTTTGTATTCTGTCTTACCATATCTTTGAGTTCTTTTCTTTGAGACTTTTCTAATTTGTCTAGTTTTTCTTTTACTGGTTTTGCAATGTATTTCAAATAATTTTTCCAGTATTGTTCAAATGTACCTGGACTGTATGGAAAATCATAATCATTTACTTTAATTTTTGAAAATCCTACTTTTTTTATCTCATCCTTGAGTTGTTTTTTCGTTCCAAATCTATCAAAATCTGGAGTCCCTGGCGGAACATAATTTGGAATAAATTGCGTTACTGCCTCAAAAATACAATCAAAATATGGTACTCTATCAGGATGTCCATGAACTGAAATACCTAATTTCCCATCTTTTTTGAGGCTATTTTTCATGTTTTTTAGAGCCTTTTGAGAATTTGGAAAAAAAAACAACGCATACTGACATGTAATTACATCAAATTTTTCTTTGAATGAAAAATTTTCTGCATCAGCATTCACAAACAACAAATTTTGAGATCTTTCATTCCATTTTTTTGCAACCTTTATTGCACTAGTTGATGTGTCTGCACCAATAACATAGCCTGTTTTTCCTACTTTCTGTTTTAATAATTTGGTTACAACACCTGTTCCACTTGCAACATCCAAAACATAATCTCCTTTTTTGATTTCAAGTGATGAGACTAGTTTTTTTGTGCTTTGAAATGGACCCTTACTAGCTGTTGCCCATCTTTTATGATATCGTGGAGCAACCTCATTCCAAATTTTCATATTTCGTTTTTTATATTCAGATGATTTTATTTTCAATTTTCTTTAAACTCTTTTAAATCTGATTTTAATGTTCTTCCTGTCTCATGATAATATCTGTGCTCTATCTCTTTGAGTTTTTCAGATAACCTAAAACTATCTGTATTTTTCTTTTTTTGTTTTATTATAGTTTTTTTATATTGTGAAATTAATTTTCTTAAATCAGAATTTTTCATTTTAGTTTCTTTTCAATCTCTTTTCTGATAAATTTCACAACTTTTTCTTTTTTCTTCCAACCTGATGTGGTAGTTTTTTTATTATCTACAAAAAATACTTGGTTGTAATCTGTGTTTTTTTGATATTTTTTACCAATATCATTTGCAATAATTATATCAGCACCAGAATCTTTCATCTTTTTTTGTGCAGATTTGATTAATGCATTTTTTGTTAGATTTGTTTCTGCCTTGAATCCAATTAGCAGTGTGTCTTTTTGTAATTTTTTTACCTGATCAATGATTTTTGGGGCTTTTTTGAGCCTAATTATGAGTGATTCTTTGTCACTTTTTATCTTAGATTTTGATGTGTTTTGAGGTGTATAATCTGAAGCTGCTGCTGCCATAATTATAATATCATATTTTTTCTTCAATTCTTTTTTTGTCTCATCAAACATCTCTTTGTTTGTTGCAACATTGATAACTTTGGCACCTACTGGGGGTTCTTCATTTGCAGGACCATATACTAGAGTAACTTTAGCTCCTGCAGAAACTAATTCAGATGCTAAAAGAGATCCTGTTTTTCCAGAGCTCAAATTTGTAATTACTCTAACAGGATCAATGTATTCTATTGTGGGCCCTGCAGTCATTAACACTTTTTTATTTTTTAACACAGATGAAAATCCAAATTTCTTTAATACAAAATCTAAAACATCTTCAGGCTCAGGAGATTTTGCTTTTCCTTCAGTCATTTTAGGAGAAAGAAATTCAATCTTATTTTTTAAAAATTCTATATTCTTTTTTACTGCTGAATTTTCATACATTGATGCATGCATAGCGAGACACATCAAAATAGGAATTTTTGAACCAAATCCCACTGTAAGTACAGTTGAGACAGGCGTATCATCAATTCCATTGGCTAATTTTCCCAGTGTATTTGCAGTTGCAGGGTACACAATTACCAAATCTGATTGATTATAGTCTGCTAATCTAATGTGCTCTAGTTCACCTGTAAGTTTTGTAATTACTTCATTACCTGTAGCCCACTTGAAATATTCTGGCTGGATTAATTTTGTGACTGCATTACTAGTTACACATTTGACATCTGCACCATGCCTCATCAACAATCTTGCAAGCTCAATTGCCTTGTATGCTGCAACACTTCCTGCTACACAAAGTACAATTTTCTTCCCAGATAATTCCATACCATGTGAACTAACAATATCCAAGGACGGATGATCTTTTTTCTTGATTTTCTTTTTAACTACCAATTTTTTCACGTAATTTTTTTAATTCTTCTTCATTCATAGAAAATGAATTTTCTTCAGCAGGAAATTCGCCAGATTCTATATCTTTTCTATAATCTCCTAGAGCTTTTACAATATCTTCAGATAAATTCATGTATCTTTTAGCAAATTTTGGCTTGATTTTATCATACATACCTAGCAAATCTTGGACAACCAATACTTGACCATCGCAATTTACTCCTGAACCAATTCCAATAACAGGGACACTGACTGTTTCAGAAATAATTTGGGCAACCTCATGACTTACCATTTCCAAGGCTATGCTGAATACTCCTGCATCTTCAAGATCCTTTGCATCTTCAATCAACTTCATTGCAGAATCTTTTGTTTTACCTTGAACTTTGTAGCCTTCTGAAAGCATTGTAGTTTGAGGCTGTAATCCAATATGACCCATTACAGGAATTCCAACATCAACTATTGCACTAATCGTTTCAGCCATTATTGAACCCCCTTCAAGCTTTATTGCATCTGCACCGGCTTTGATGAGTTTGCCTGAATTGTTAATTGCATCTTCAACACTTGCTTGGTATGACATGAAAGGTAAATCTGATACTAACAATGAATTTTTTCTTGCCCGACTTACTGCCTCAGTGAACATACACATTTGATCCATAGTTACAGGAATAGTGTTCTCATAACCAAGCATTACCATTCCTGCACTATCCCCAACCAGTAACACATCAATTCCTGCTTTATCACACAATGATGCTAAAGTATAGTCATAACTTGTAATTACAGAAATTTTCTTTTTCTCTTTTTTCATTTGCATAATATCTTGAACGGTTTTATGCAATTTTTGCTCTCCTTGTTAAATTATTTTTTATTTGAATTACATTATCACTTAGATTTTTTCTATTATCAAAATTATTAATAATTTTTTGAAGACTTTTTTGATTCTTTTTTGATAATTTTTTTGATTCTATAATTAACAGATCAATTGCTCTTGTTACATTATCTACAATTGTTATGTTTGCAGTTTCAGATGTTCTTGAAAGAGGATTTAGATCAAAAGTGATGACTGTTTTTCCAGCCTTTCTAAGTGCCATAGTTCTATCACCATCTTCTAATGGTACCACTACAACATCTGCTACAAAAATTCCATCTTTATCTACAATTCTTCTTGCTGAATCAATCCCTGGAAGTTTTCTAGATGATGTAATTTTAGAACCTAAAATTTCATTGGCACCATTTTTTTTCAGGGTTTTAATTATTGCCTGCTTTCTTTTCTCATTTGTATAGAAAAGATTTACTTCCAATTTTGCCTTGATCTGTTTAGACAACCTTACAATTTGTTTTGGACATAATGCTGCAATATTGCCATTTACAGAGATTACAGGCCTTTCTGCCATGAGTAATTGTGCTGCAGCAGCCCTTATTGCCTGTGTTGCAGCCTTACCTGTCTTTTCGCCTAGAAGATAATCAAAAGCCTCTCCTCTGCCTTGAGCCAAAAGACCTTCTTTTGCAACTAAACCATTATCAAATCCATCAACAAGTTTTTCACGAATTAACAATGATTTTGCTCTTGGATGAGATTTTGGAATTATAGGCATGATTTTAAATTAATTATTTAGAACTCTTGCCCCATAATCATCTAATTCTGACTTAATGATTACCCCATCAGAATATTTTTGTAAAATTTCTAAAACTTTATCTTCATCATTTTGAGGAATCATTGAAAAAATTGTTTCTCCAAAAAGTGCAATTCCACATTTAATATCATTCTCAGATAATTCTTTTACTATATTTTGCATTCTTGGTGTCATTACATCTACATATTCTGCAAATTCTAATGACATATCTTGGAAATGTTTGTAATCTTTTGATTCCAACAATCTATTTACCATTTTTCCTCCAAGTCCATTAATTTGAGATAAACGCTCTTTGATGAATTTGTTTGTGGATATTGGAGAGAAGCAAATCATAATGACTGAAATTTTTTCTGTATTGATTTTTTCAACCTTTCCTATTCCAGGTGCACCTGGTTTAACACGAATTTCAAATCCTCCATGATATGATGCTAAAACATCTCCTAATCCAGTTTTACAATTCACTTCTGCATTATGTGCAATTTGTCCAATCATAGTTTTTTCTAATTTAGTACTAAGAGCTTGATCTAATGCAAATGATAATGATAATGCAACAGCACTACTAGAGCCTAAACCATATCCCACTGGAATTGAAATGTTGTGTTTAATATCAAAAAACTTTTCAGAAAATTCTCCGATTTTTAAAAATTCATTTAATACGTATTCTGAAACATCCATTTTATCCGATTGATATCCTTGTGTTGTAATTTTAAAATGAGATTCTTGATTATCTCTTGTTTGAACTTTGACTGTAGTAGTAACTCCCTCTTTAATTGAAAAACCAGCCCCCATAGACCCTAATTTTTCTAAATTATCTTGATTATCTTCTAAATGTGCTTTGAAAAAGCCTGTGATGTGTGCAGGACAAAATGCTGTAGCCTCCATTGATCTGAGTTTAAATTTTACACAAAATATAAGAATATGGCTTAAATTAATTAAATTAGTATAAATTGACTAAATTTGTTCGACGCCTACAAAGAATTGGAAGTAGCATACTAGTATCATTGCCTAAAGAATGGGTTGATGCAAATAATCTGGATAAAAGTAGCCAAGTAGAAATTGAAACAGGTCAAGATAGTATTTCAATTTCTGCAAACAAGGAAACGCGACCAACAAAAGAACTTATAATTTCTTATCCATTACCTAAAGAAGAAAATATTGTAGCTAACATTACAGGTGCTTATCTTTTGGGATACGATGTAATAGAAATTAATTCAAAATCAACTATTCCTGGTAAAGACAGAGAAGAAATACGTAATTCAATGAGAAGATTAGTTGGTATGGAAATAATTGAAGAAGATGCATCTCATATTAACATGCAATTTCTTTTAGATGCAACAACACTTAATCCTGCAAAAATTCTCAAACGAATGAGTTCTATTGCACTTGGAATGTATAATGATGTATTAAATGGATTAATTTCTGATGATAAATCAAATTTACAAACATTATCAAAACGTGATGTTGAAGTAAATCGACAATATTTCTTACTTGTTCGCTTAATTCGAAGTACACTCGTTGATAAGAGATTGGCTAATGCATTTAATTTAGAAAATATAGACGTACTTGATTATAGAGTTGCAGCAAATGTTCTTGAAAATGCAGGTGACTCTATTGTTGAATTATCAAATTTTATTTTCAACTTTTCTTTATCAAAAGAATATTCGAAGAAAATCTATGATGTAGTTAAAACTTTTAATGATGTTGCTGAAAAATCTATTGATGCATTTACAAAACCTGATCGTCTTTTAGCAATAAAATCTATATCTATGCATAAAGAATATGAAAAAAAACTCAGTTTATTAAGAACATCATTAGGAAACAAAAAACAAATTCCTTTAGATTTTCTAGATTTAATATACATGTTTGAAAGAATTGCACAATCTTGGGCTGATGTTGCAGATCTTGTTCAACCAATCTATAATGAATAATTAATACAATTTTTTCTTTGCAGCATATGCTAAAACTGCACATATTGTTTTTGAATCTTGGATTTTTCCAGTTTTAATCATTGATAGAACCTTTTTGAAATCAATTTTTACTACTGATAATATTTCATCATCATCTAGTTTCAAATCTGAAATTTTCTTTGATCCTGAGGCTACAAAGCAATGAATTACCTCTGCATTATACCCAATTGATGGATAATACGTTATGAGAGGAGTCATTTTCTTTGCCCTATAACCTGTCTCTTCCTCTAATTCTCTAAATGCACATTTTATTGGCTCTTCTTTTCTTTCTAACGTTCCGGCAGGAATCTCTAAAACATAACCATGTGGAAATCTATGTTGTTTTACTAGAATCACTTTTTTTTCTTCATCAAAAGCAAGCATTGCTGCAGCACCCCTATGTTTGATATATTCTCGTTTAACTTTACGACCTTCTATTTTTCCATCATAAACACTTAGACCTAAAATTTTTCCATCATAGATCTTTGTTTCTTTCATACTATATGCTAAAAATTATTATTATTTAATTCGTTTGATATGTTAAATGTAATTTTGGTGATTTTTTGAAATCATTAATAGCTTTTTCAATCCATTTTACATAAAATAAAATCTTTTTTGGAATGAATAAATCAGCTGATTTTACATTTTGAATATTTCTAACTTTTTGTGTTAGTTCATCCATTTTGTAAATATTATCACTATACATAAATAAAACAATTTGATTTTTTGCCAAAAATGGAATTTGTAGATATGATTCAGAAAATGAATCATTTAGATTTTCTAAAGTTTTCTTTAGATCACCTTCTATCCAAGTTAATATGGCATGAGGAATGAAATTCTCAATTTTTATAGGATCATAAACCAGTGTAAACTGAATTCCCTCATTTTCATGTAATTTATCTAAACATCTTGTTATTGTTTTTGTTGACATTTTTGTATTTTTAGCAATCTGTTCAATCTTTTGTCTAGGATCTTTAATCAACTCTTCAAGAATTTCTAAATCTGTTTTTGTAAGATTTGAATTAAATCCTGGATTTTCTGCTTCAAAAATTGATAAAACTCTTACATCCTTCATCAATTTTTTTGCAAGATCAATTTTCTGTTCCATATTCTCTTTTATGGAAATTCCACAAACCGTAATTCCTCCAACACATGGTACTACAAAATATGGTTCACCGACTAGACTTGCTTGCTCTAAAATTTCTTTAATATTTTCACCTGATACTACAAAGTACAATATTCCGTAACCTAAAACAGGAGGTTCTACTTTGATGAAGAATTCTTCTATGATCTTTTTTGCTTGCATTTTTCGAATTCTTGCTCTAACGGCTCCGCCTGATAATCCTAATTCTATGCCTATTTGTCTATCTGATGCTCTGCAATTATTCAATAACCTGTTCAAAATTTTCATATCTAAATTGTCCATTTTATCACTTTTTACTACTCCTTAAAGTATAGAAATAACTAATATATTATAAAATTGTCTATATTGTTAGCACTATACATAATAGACATTATATATTAGACTATTTTATTTTGTTCATGGACTACAGATTAAAACTTGCAAAAAGAATGTTGTTTAATCAAAGAGGAAGTTTGATTGGTGCTGTTTTAGCTGTAACAATTGGAATTTTAGTTATTCATGTAAACTTTGTAATTTTTCAGGGATTGTTTGATGCAATAGTTAGAGACATCAGTGATTATAGAAATGGCGATATTCTTGTTACTGATGAAAATGATTACATTGACAAATCAGATTTATCAATTGTAAGTTGGTTTGAAAGAATTCCATATGTTGAAGCGGCTGCACCCCGGCTTTCATCAACGGCTGAAATGAATATGACTAAAAATGGACAATTAATTGAAGAAACAAGAATTCCTCTTGTAGGAGTTGATCCATTTCGTGATATCAGAGCTTCAACTGTTCATGAAACAATTGAAGATGGAAGCTATGTTTTCTCACGAAATTCCATTGTATTAGGTTCTAATGTTGCTAGAGATCTTGGTGGAGCTCAAGTAGGAGATAGTGTAAAAGTTCTTGTTGTTGACAGATGGGGTGAAGATCAAGTTAGACGATTTACTGTTTCAGGAATTGCAAAATCACCTGGTGGACAAGGATTTGATTATACAGCTGTTATACATATTGACACATTACGTGATATGATGAATAGACATGGGGAAACAGGTTCATTCATGGTAAAACTAAATGATCCATCAAAAGCATTTGAAGTCAAAGAATTCTTTTTGCTTTCATTTCCTAATGATGATTTTCTTGCAGAGACCATTGAAGAATCTGCAGAAGAACAACTTGCTGGTTTTAGATCAGGAATAGCTATGATTAACATGATAGGATACTTTGGAATGATGGCATCTGCATTTGCTATAGTAACAATTCAGATGATGTTAGTAAATGGTAAAACAAGACAAATAGGAGTAATGAGAGCAATTGGTGCTAGACGAAAAGATATTTTGATAATTTTTATTTTTCAAGGTATGATTATTGGTGCAATTGGAGCAGGTGTAGGAACCGCAGCTGGATTGGGTTACACTGTATATGCAAAAGAGACAAAAATGTCTTTCAATAACAGTCTCCCTCTAGAAGTAACTTACAATTGGGAAAAAATTACCCAAACTGCTTTACTTTCATTCATTTTAGCCATAATTGCATCTTTGTATCCATCGTATAGGGCTACAAAACTATTACCTGTGGAGGCGATGAGAACTGTCTAACGTACTAGAAATCAATAATGTCAGTAAAATTTACGGTCAGGGTGACAGTAAAGTCAAAGCTCTTGATGATGTATCATTTACAATCAAACAAGGTGAGTTTGTTTTAATTGTCGGAAGTTCAGGTTCTGGTAAATCTACATTACTAAACAT
>DATHYS010000073.1:0-2948 GCA_035458995.1 Candidatus Nitrosopumilus sp. | reverse complement strand
GGTTTTCAAAGCATGGACTGATGAGGTAGGTGCAGAATGGGAGAAATTGTACACATCAGCATTACAAAAGAAATTCCTCTGGGTAAAAAATGAAAATGTTGATTGGAAAAGCCTAAAAAATTAAGAAACTCTAAAGTTTGGGCCCCAAGTGGATCTTTGTCTTTCATTGTAATCCTTTGTGGATTCAGTATTTGCTTTTTCAGTAGAAAATAATGAATGATATTGCTTATCAGATGGATCATATCCTAAACATTCAAAGTGGAATTCATTGGTTAATGCAAATCCATTGTAAAAACTCTCCTCTAAATCATGTTCAGTTTTTATCACATAATCAACAATCCTACATTTTGAATAATCAAAAGCACGATTGACATCATGACCTTGTACCAAGGCAATATTCACATCAAACAAGTTTTCACCAGAAAATACGCCGGTTCCTCTTGAAAGGGTTTTGTGAGCATCATCAACTGCAGCATATAGTAAAGGAGTTTGTGCAGGAACACCCACAAGTTCGAAAGTTGGATTTGATTTGGAAATTAAATTTCCTTGATAGAATTCAGGGAAACTTACAACTTCAGTAATTCCATGATACTCAAAAGTGGCAACAACTTGTGGTCCAGAACCCATGTTATAGGAAGGTTCAGCATGAGTTTCAAAAAATAAACTAGTTTTAGGAGTAGATGATTTATCATAATCAGGAATAATTGGGGTTAATCCAGAACAATCAACATCAAGGATTTCAGCAGTAGCAAATCCTCGTTTTCCAGTATAACCCTCCTCACCATCTCTCAAAGTAAGTATGTCATATCCACTAACAATACAATCACGGAAATCAAGACCACGTATCATTGAATCAGATTTTACAAGCTCTACATTAACATCAAAATCTTCATTGAATGCAGTTTTTGCACCACCTACTTGCTGAGATCTATCAATTGCAGCATCGATTTTAGGATGAGGCAAGACGGCAGTTATAATTTGAAAGCTGGCACCAGAATCATCGGATTCATCAAAACCTGAAGTTAGTGTAAAAATTACAGATTCTATTTTTTCAGCCCCATGATCAAAATCAAAGGTTAGGAATGTATGTACATCTTCAGCTTGTGTAAAAGGTAATGAACCATAATCAACGAGACTCATATCCATGTCTGAGGAACGTAGATAACTTTTTTCTAAATTAATGTGAACTCCACCACATCCAAATTCTATAGAATTAACAACAGCAAATCCAGTATTAGATGCCAGATAGGATTCATAATCATCTGTGAGAGTGGATATACCGTATTCTCTTATCTCACAATTATTGTACTCAAATGATTTTAAAATTACTTCATTTTGAACAACGTTAACATCAATATCAAAATATCTGTGCTCATAATCAAAAGCACCACCTGCAGTTAATGTAGACATCCTATAGAGATAGGCCTCGTCTAATGCCTGATGTAAGTGGGGATTATTTCCAACAACACCTTCAACAACAAAGCTAGTTCCAGTATTTTCAACCATATCAGAAGTGGTTGAGAAAACAGGGAAATTTACAGTTTCATGGCCATTTCTAAATTTGAAAGTGACTTCATTATGGATTCCTGCCACAAAATCATATTCTCCGGTAAAATCTTCAATTGCAGGATGTGCACCAAATGCAGGATCTAAGACACCTTGGGAAGTTACGATAGTTAAAGAGAATATCACAATCGATGCAAGGACAGAAAAATGTCGAAAATTTAATTTCATGAATTATAAATTTCAAAAAGAGGGATAAGCAGTATGTACACATTGCAATGCACATTCTTTAATAATAGATATTTTGAGCAGATTTTCATTAAAAAAGGCCAAATGCACTTTAGAATCATTTAATTTCCCAAATTTTTAGCCATATATCATGCCGGGGTAGCTCAGCCTGGTTAGAGTGCCAGTTAATTTGGTAAACTCTAACGGTTCTCCAACTAAGGCAATACTCATAATCTGGAGGTCGCGAGTTCGAAACTCGCCCCCGGCACACAGATTATTTTTAAAAATTTCTAGGAATAATATTCCTTAAACCCTTTATCGGTAGGGTGTATCTCAGTTTTGGGACCAAACATTCCTTGCTTCTGAACTACTTTCATCAGGCCATTTTTTTCCAAATCTTCAAGAACTGCATCTAATTCTTTATCATCTAGTCCGGTATTCTTTTGAATATTTTCAAAAGTCTTTGAACCACGGTTAAGGGCACCTAAAACAAGTTGTTTTTTTGATACAGGTTTAGTAGGATCAATTCGAGGTTCAAATGATTCTGTTTGAGGTTCTGAAGCAGGTTTAACAAAACTTGGTTCAAATGGTTTTTCCTGTTGAGGTGGAATGAAGCTTTTGCCAATGCCTCTTTTTGCCAAAATTCGTGGGATGATTCGGGCTAGTGGAATTGCTAAGAAAATTAGGATGTAAATCCATGAAAAATTAGGTTCAGCCATTAGTTTTGGTACAAATAGATAGCATAAATTTGTTGAGAGAGAAAACTTAGTTTGAACTAATTCTCATTAGATTGGTATAATAGTAGAAGATAGCCATAAAAAACATTGTCAAAGTATCAATCTCCTAAAGTTAATGTAAACATGGGCCCAATGAAAGTAATTCTAGTTGCTATTCTTCTTCTAATTATAATAGGTGTTGTCGCATCAGCATCAGTCAAAATAGTTGATGCAGGTAACAGAGGTGTACTATTACATTGGAATGCAGTTGATCTTACTGCACCCCCATTAGATGAAGGAATTCACTTTGTTATTCCTTTCCAAGATGATATTGTACAACTTGAAGTTCGTACATTGAAGTATGATGCAGAAACTAGAAGTGCTTCAAAAGATCTTCAAACAGTAGAAACGACAGTTACTGTAAACTATAACCCAGATAAAGAACGAGTTCACATATTATACAAAGAGATTGGTCTCGATTATGAAAATAGAGTTATTCAA
>DATHYS010000072.1:0-12364 GCA_035458995.1 Candidatus Nitrosopumilus sp. | reverse complement strand
GGACAACAATGTTTCAATCAGGCTGAAGCATTTCATAAGACTATTCCAGTAGGGGGCGTGATAATTACAAAATTGGACAGCTCTGCAAAAGGTGGTGGCGCTCTTGCAGCATCTGCAGCTACTGGTGCACAAATAATGTACATAGGAACCGGTGAACGAATTGATGATTTAGAAAAATTCTCTCCTACTCGATTTGTAGGTAGATTACTTGGCATGGGTGATATCCAAGCCGTATTAGATTTAGCTAAACGATTAGAAAATGAAGGTGATGATGTTAGAATGAAAAGAATTTCTAGTGGGAAAATGAACATGGATGATTTCTTTTACCAATTAGAAGAAGTTACTAAAGTTGGTTCTTTGCAAGGTCTGCTTGACAGCATGCCTGGGCTTTCTGGAATGGTAAAAGGTGATCAAGTAAATCAGATGGAAGGCCGAGTTTCAAAATGGAGATACATTATTCAAAGTATGACCAAAGCAGAAAAAGCAGACCCTGATTTATTAAATTCATCTAGAATCAAAAGAATTTCTCGTGGTTCAGGATGGCCTGAAGGAGAAGTTAAAGAATTGATTAAAAATTATAAAAATTCTAAGAACATGATGAAAGCCTCTAAAGGTAGACAGATGCAAGGAACTCTTAGAAAAATGGGATTAGGATAATTAGTAATACCAATTCCTACAAAGTATGTCTAATTTTCAACAAATAGTCCCTATTGCAAATAAAATTATTAAAAAATATGATTTGTGTGATTATTGTTTAGGGAGATTATTCTCAAAACAACTGCATCTCTCATCAAATAAACTTCTTGGCAAGAAACTGAAAAAGAATTCAAACCCTGTAGAAAAATGCTACATTTGCAAAAATCTATTTGATAATTTGGGGCATTTTTTAAAACTAATGCTTGATACTTCATCTAATTACACATTCAAAACATTCAGTGTGGGTGCAATGATTAAACCCTCTATTATGGATAGAGATGATTTCATTAGATCTCAATACAAGCTCAAGGGAATTGATAGCATCAAGACTGACATTACAAAAGAGTTGGGTAAACTATACTCAAGAAAGACTAAAAGAAAAACTGATCACATTGATCCTGATGTAACATTCACTGTTAATCTAAAAGAAGAATTATGCCAGTTACGCTCAAAATCTATCACTGTTTCAGGACGATATGTAAAATCCAAAAGAGGCTATCCTCAAAAACAACTGCCCTGTGATAATTGCTCTGGGAAAGGGTGCAGGATTTGTGATTTTCATGGAATTACAGAGTTTGATAGCATAGAGGGCGTGATCTCAAAATTAATTTTTAATAAATTTGGAGGAACCACTGCAAAATTTACTTGGATGGGAGGTGAGGACAAATCTAGTTTAGTTTTAGGATATGGCAGACCTTTTTTTGTAAAAATCCAAAATCCATTAAAGAGAAAACCCAAATTATCTGATATTGTAATTGATTCAATTAAACTTCATAATCTGAAACTAATATCTGAATCTCCAAAAAAATCTCTTAAATTTAGTTCTACACTTAGAATTAAAATTTCCACAGAATCTCCAATTGATTCAAAAAGTCTAAAAAAATTAAAAGATTTAACAAACGATCCTGTTATCGTCTATGAAAAATCTGGAAAACGATCTGAAAAGAAAGTTTTTGAGATAAAATATAAAAAAAATTCAAAAAATACGTTTACTTTGATGATCAAGGCCGAAGGCGGCCTCCCAATCAAACGATTTGTAATTGGCGATGATATTGCCCCCAATATCTCCCAAATTCTTGGAACTTCGTGTATGTGTGAAGAATTTGATTTTCTAGATATTGAAGTACAATGATAACAATTAACTAGCGCTAATTATCATGAATTATTATGCCAATGAGAAAAAAAGGTAAACACATGAGACATGCTGATCAAAGGGCTGATACCAAAAGAAAAAAGAAAGCAGGCAAACCCCGTTCCTAACCTAATCAACCTTTTTACATTCAAAATTGTCGAGGAGTAATGTTGGATCCGTTAGTTCGTTTCAAAGATGCACATTCTAAAGGAATCATTCCTGATGATGTTTTTGATTTAACTATGAAACGATTTCCTATCGTTATTGCAGGAATTAATCGCATTGAAAAAGCATCTGGAATTGCATATCCTATAGCATATGTTGAGCCTTCTCTTGTAATTTCCTCACCTAATCCAAATTCATATGAATTTGGAATCCTGTATGCTCGAACTATACCTATTGTACATGATGATAAATTTCAGGTAGTAATTCAAATTTCTGCTCCCTTGATTACATATGGATTAAAGGGTACAATCCATGCCATTTTGGCTCATGAATTTTTACATTTTCTAGATTTGATGAGAAAAATTTCAAAGATGGAGTTGCTATCTGATGAAATTTCAGGGAACCTCTTTGAAAATGTCTACAGTGATGAAACTAGATTGTTTGAACCTCGAGTTGTTTTCAAAGATCGTACTTTGCTTAATCATATTACAAAAAAATTCCCTGCTGGATTTCGTGATTTTAAACTTGAAGATAAAGTTATGAAATTTTGGTCTAATCGAAATCTTCCAAAGTCTAACATTTCACTTGACACTAATACGATTAAACTGTCTGCAGAATCTCTATCTAAAATCAAACTTGATCCTGCTTTTATTTCAAAAATGGAAATTTTAGAAGAAAAAAGTTCTAAAATTCATAAAAAGAAACTTTATTGATTTGCAATAGTTTTAAAATAATTATTACTTTATTGATTAAATTCTGTCAATCCACATTTACCACATGTGTTTCTATCTTTGTGTTGTGCCATGTAGGTACCCTTACCACATCTAGAACAAACTTTTCTTGTTCTTGATGCTTTGTCTCCTTCTATTTTGTAATATGATGCAACACTAGGACTAGAACCTTTCTTACCTTTTTTCTCTACAGGCATTATTCAGATTTCTCCTCTTCTTTCTTTTCTTCAGCTGGTGCATCTGCTTTAGCTTCTGTGGATGCTTCCTCTGCAGGAGCTTCTTCAGCTGGTGCATCTGCTGCTTCAGCCTCTTTTGCTGCTGCTTCAGCTTCTGCAATTTTTGCTTTACTTTTATCTAGTCTTGAAAATATTGTTGGATTGACGTGTTTTTTTGCCAATCCTTCATCATCATAGACATAGAATGTTCCTGTAATGAGAGATTTACCGACATGAGTTTTTAATCTCATTGGAATTACGACTTTGCCATCAAGTTTGAATTCTTTTGTAACCATGTCGACAGCTTCAAGGCTTTTTAGCTTGCCTGCCAATCCTGCAAAATTACATGTTAACTCCCTTCTGGATAGAAAGCCGTTATCTACGTCTGCAATTGTCTCAATTATGGACATGTATCAAAAATCTCTGGATATTTCATATAAACCTTGATTGTAATTGCAGAAGAAATTTAAGAAATTCCTTCAGAATAATCTCGTGGAACGATATTTACTGCATTTTAAAAATGATAAATATTTGCCTCAAAACTGTAGAGAACTTGCATCCAAAGCACGAGATCTTGCATCTGATATGGTAAATGTATCAGTAAGACTTGCTAGGGTTGCCACCAAATTCATTGAATTTGATGTTGCTGCAGAAAAAGAAGATCTGGATGCTCTTGTTGAAAAACTATCTCCTATTGGAGATATAGATAATGTAAGACATGTTGTTGAGGAAACTTTGGATAAAGAAAAAGGAATTGCTGATGGAATTTTCTACTTTAACAATGAAAGGTTTTGGGAATGCCATGAAGCATTTGAAGGTGTATGGAATCAATGCTATGGACGAGAAAAGGAGCTTGTTCAAGGTATTATTCTTGTAGCTGTAGCATTTGCTCATGAACAAGAAGATGAAGAAAAAATTGGAATCGGAATGCTCGGAAGAGCTTTGGAAAAGTTAGGAACTTCTCCATCAATGTATTATTCAATAGATGTTGATAGAATTAGAAAAAATGCTATAGATATGCAACAAGCAAAAAAACTAACTAGATTTGAGATTTAATCAGTTCCAGAGATTTTTCAACTACTTCTGCACCTTGGAGTAACCCTATGCTTCCTTTCTTTGCTTGCTCCTCGGTCATTCTGGTGGTGCCATCTTTTTTAATAAAATCTCCTGAAACTATAACTGGAACTGGATCATCACTGTGACCCTTGTTGATGCAAGGCGTAGAATGATCTGCAGAAATAACAATTGCAACTTTGCTTGAATCTATATTCTCAACTAGTGTTTTGAAGAATCTTTGATCAATTTCTTCAATATTTTTCATTTTGCCTAATGCATCACCATCATGACCAAATTCATCTGGACCTTTGAGGTGAACGTAAATTGCATTCTGAGTTTCCATTGCCTTTGCGGCAACTTTTGCTTTTTCTTCATAATCTGTTAATCCCCCAGCTTCAAATGCTTTCATTTTTAGAACTTCGGAAATACCAATCTCTACTGGCATATCGACTATACATGAAAAGTTCATGCCATATTTTTCATTAATTGGAATTACGTCTGGATATTTGTTTCCTGCATCTCTAAGAAGTATGCAGCTAAGTTGTTTTTTATTTTCTTCCTGTCTTCTTTTGTTTATTTGACTTTGTTTCATAATGCTGATTGATTTTTCTGAGAATTCATTGACAAGATTGGCAGTAAATTTAGCATCTTCAGTATCATCTAACGGTAAACATTTTTCAATTTTTAAAAAGTCCCCTACTGCTTTTGCAACTCCCATTCCTCCAATGTTACTATATGCTGGATCAGTATTGGTGATTCTTGATGATAATTTTTGAGAATCTTTTCTAATTCTCACTGTCACCCTGTGACCAATTGTTGGAGAAACTACGACTGATATGTCTGGAGATAGTCCAATTTTTTCTTCAATCTCTTTTGCAACCCCATCTGCATCTGCTTTTTCAATATGTCTACCTGCTCTTCTATCAATTATTACTTCTTCATCATTTAATGTAGAATAATTTCCTCTTAGGGCCAAGTCCCCATCTTTAAAATCAATTCCAATTCCTATAGCTTCAATAACGCCCCTTCCAACATAATCTGCATGTTTGAATTTGTATCCTAACATATTGAAAACTGCAATATCTGATTCTGGAGCAATTCCTTTTCCTACTGAAATAACTTCTCCAATGGCACCATTACTGGCAATCTTGTCTAATGTTGGAGTATTTGCAGCCTCTAGGGGTGTTTTTCCATCTAAATCTGGGTGTGGAAGATCTCCCACCCCGTCTAAAAGAACGTAAATCATGTGAATATCTGAATTTGCCAAAATATTCCCTGTATATTCGAAATCTGATGCTCTGCTTTAAATCTTGCAACAAAGTCTGCGATCAAAATAAAAAATACTTTGGATAATTTTTTTTCAATTTATCTCGATGTATTTTTGATGAACATAGGATTTTATTATTTTTTTAAAGTACTTCGGAGATTTAATTTTCAAAATTGATTTTTGATAGATCTTAGTAATAGTTTTAACAGACATTTTACTTCCACTAACCATTATGGGGGATATGCGCAAAGATTATGTTTCTGAGCGTTTTATGATTGTCTCAAAAAAAGACGACAAAGTTATTGATCCAAAAAAATCTCCATTTGCACCTGGAAATGAATCTATGACAAATCCTTCAGTTTTGTCACTTGTAGCAAAAGACGGAATGTTGCAACGTCTTCAGGATAATGATGATGATTATGTAAAGAACTGGGCAATCCGAGTCTTTGAAAGTAAAAATCCAATTGTATCAATAGAAACTGAAAATAGTTACAGTGACAAGCCGTTTTACAGTGAACCTGCATATGGATATCATTACATTGTTGTTGCTTCTCCAAATGAAAAAGATACTTTTGCAACAATTGATACTGAACAATGGTCAAATGTACTAGTAGTAGTTCAAGATAGATTGAGATGGCTTTACACCCAAAAAGGTGTGACTTATGTTTCGATTTATGGTGATCATGGAGATTTGGCAGGTAATGCAAACCCTCATCCTCATCTGAATCTTCTCACATTCTCTACAATTCCTCCTGTAATTGAAACCGAAGCTGAAGCCTCTCACAAAATTCTCAATGAAAAAGGAGTCTGCCCTATGTGTCAGACAGTAAATGAAGAAATTAGTGGCCCCCGACAAGTTCTCCAGACTGAAGGATTTATCGCATTTTGCCCTTGGTCTCCTTCATATCCTTATGAATTTTGGATATCTCCAAAAAAACACACTACTAGTTTTTCAAAAATCACACAAAAAGAAATCAATGATTTGTCATTAATTTTAAGAGCAACACTGGGTGGATTATCAAAAACTGTAAAGAACGTTTCATACAATTTGGTTTTCCATCTATCTCCCGAAAAGAAAAACAGTAGGCAAATTCACTGGCATATTGAAATTTATCCTATCACCAAATCTTGGTCTGGTTTGGAGCGTGGTTATGGAATTTTCTTAAATGATATCTCTCCTGAACAAGCCGCAGAAAAACTGGGTGCTGCTTGCAGGAAAGAATTAGCCAACTTGGTTGGCATAGTCTGATTTTTTGAATGGTTTATTTATCAACCAAATTGTGTTAAACTATGTTTAAAATTAAAATGCCTGTTGAAAATTGGCTTGCAATAACTAGTCTTATTTTTTTTGTAATGTTTGTTGGTCAAATAATTTCTCTGGAATACCTGTTGATTACTGATATACATCCTGATCTTTATACTCAGAACTTTATTGATTCTAAACTATTCATGTTTTATTCAATCGGTGCCGGCCCTGCTGGAATTTTAGCTGCTGTTCCGTTTATAATGACAAAAACTTATGGTTCTAGATCCACCGGCATGATAATTATTGCAGGTGGTGCAATTTTGTTGGTAGGGATGTTGGCCTCTTATTTCATATTGGATTCATTAAAAGATGATTATGTCACTGATTATCTCCAGTTAACTCCTGTGTTGTTTATTATTCTCTCCGTTCCTGTAATTGGTGTTGGGGCTTATTTAACGAAAGAAAAAAAGAAACGTCCGAAAAAAGAATTTTTCTAAATATTATCTAATCTTAATTCACTAGCTACTTGTTTGAAACCTAGTTTTTCATAAAATGGTTTTACATCGTCTGTACAGTCTAGAATTGTTTTGTAACAGCCACGCTTTTTTGAAATTTCAATAAGAAACTTCATAATTTTCTCGCCTATCTTTTGTCCCTGATAGTTCTTATTGACTACGACATCTTCAATGTGTCCAACCGTCCCTCCATTGTGTATGAATTTTGATTCTATGAGAAGCGTTGTAGAGCCTACTATCTTTCCATCTATTTCTGCTACTGCTATGATATGATCTGGATTGGAATTAATTTTTTCAAAAATCATTTCTGCTTTATTTTTATCAATATTACTTGCTTCTTTTAATGAATCCAGAGATATTAGGAATCCGTTCCAGAGATCCTCTTTTTTTAATTCTCTAATTATTGGCTCAGTCATTTCACTCTCTTCTTTCCAAATTTTTTAAGATACTCTTGATTTGCTTGTTCATATGATTCTTTATTACCAATATCTGTAAATCCTTTTTTTGTTATGAAACCGTTTACTAGTTTTTTCTTTTTCATGGCTTTTTTAATCACATCATCCATTCCATATGGCTTGTTTTTTGGAATTAAACTAAACACATCTGGCTCCATAACATAACATCCCATGTTGATATTTACTTTAATCTCTGGTTTTTCTTCCCATCTCAACACTTTCCCTGTTTTTGAAGTGTTAATCACACCATACTCCAAATTAGTTTTGTATTCATTTAGACTCATAGTAACAAATGCTTTCTTTGTTTTGTGCTGCTTGATCATATTTCTAAGACTAAAATCAAATATTGAATCTCCATACATGCAGACAAAAGTATCGTTGACAAATTCTTCTGCAGTTTTTAATTGACCGGCAGTAGCTAGTGGGTTATTTGAAATTGCATATTCTATTTCTACTCCAAATTTTTTTCCATCTTTGAAATAATCTTCAATATTTTCTCGAAGATAACTTACACATAACACGATTGATTTTACACCATTTTTTTTATTCCAATCTATAAGATGCTCTAAAATCGGTTTCTTACCTAGTTGTAACATGGGTTTTGGAGTTTTATTTGTTAATGGACGCAACCTTGTACCTAATCCTCCAGCCAAAATTACTGCTTTCACAAATCCAATTAGTTTTGTGAGTATTTATGTTCAAGGATGATTTTAGACTAGAGTTTCATCCTGTAATTTTTGATATTTTTTTCAAAATGTTTTTTGGAGTATCTGCAAAAATTATGATCATGGGTTCTTTTCCGAAATCACCCTTGTGAAAAATTATATCTGGTGATTCTTTGATATTTTTAATTGCACTTTTAATTCCCCACTCAATGGTTGAACCTTTATTCTTTACATTACTTGGTTCTTGAACCCTGTCATAACTTGAAACAATTAATTTAGATTTTTTTATTTTTGATATAGTTACATTTTGATATTTGATATTTATTGCAGATTGGATGTCTGGAAATTTTTTATTTACTGTTAATAGTGCTGTTGCAACGTGTTTTGAACCTCCATATGATAGATTTCCTGCAACTATGACTTGTTTTCCTGCCTTGACAATCCTTCCCGAAATTCCCAGTATGTCTTTTGTAGATTTTGGTTTTTGTTTTGAAAATACAAAATTTGTCTGACATTCAGGAATATTTTTGTAGATATCTTTTATTTTTACAAATTCATTAATTGCATGTGTTAATTCTAAATTAATTTTATCTGTTTTTTGTATATCTGTTATTTTAATTCCCTTGCCTATTTTTTTAGCATTTTTTATTGAATTGTATGTAAATTCTTTAGCAAATTTTACTGATTCTCGTATTGATTTGTTGTCTGATATTGCAAATGTTATAGCTGCTGAATGGTTACCTCCACTACCTCTATTGATATTTGCAATTTTACTTCCTGAAATCATGTACTTTGATTTTTTTTCTAGAATGAAATCCGATATTTTTCCATTTTTTTCTTCTAGTCCTGTAATTACCACATTTTTTGCTCCCATCTTCTGAATGATTTTAGCACTTTTCTCCATGGTACTTTTTGAGTTAATTTTGATTTTTGATAGAATTTCAGCCTCAAATCTATTTGGAGTAATTACTGTCGCAAGTGGTATGATGTATTTTTGAAAATCTACTATTGCACTTCTTTCAATCAATGCACCGCCAGTAGTTGATTTTAAAACAGGATCTACTATGATTGGTATTTTTAATTTTTTTAATTGTTGATACAATGTCTTAATTATTTTAGAATTAAAGACCATCCCAATCTTTATCCCATCAATTTTAAAATCAGACATTATTGAGTCTAATTGATTTTTAAGAATTTTTGGTGATACTGGTTCTACCATTCCAAAACTTGATGTGTTTTGACCTGTAATCGCTGTAATCACTGTTAATCCATATGCGTTAAATTCTGCAAACGCTTTAACATCACTCTGAATTCCTGCCCCTGATGAAGGATCTGATCCTCCGATAGAAAGTAAATTCATAATGGTTTCTTTATTTCTAGTACTAATCTGCTTTTCCTTTTTAATGTGATTCTTTTCTATGATATCTATTTTATACTTGGATGATGTTTTTTATTTTAATGACAAAAATTCCTATGGTAGATGATACCATTCCTGAAACATTACAATGTACCACTTGCTTGCTACCTATGCAATATCAAACCATAAAGGACGATAAATTTTTGTGGCAATGTTTCAAATGTGGAAAACAATACCTAATTTCAAAAAATATGGATGACTCTATGGAGGAAAGTTGGAGTCCTCCTAGATAATGAACATGTCTGAAATAGATTCTCTCAAATCTGAAAATCTAAAATTGCGAAATTATATTTCTCTAATTTCTGCTGAAATTGAACTCTCTCAAAGGCTATATGAAATAAAACAAAATTTTGCAAATTCTCCTGATTCTCAAAGACTCACCACGCCTATTTTAGATAGAATTTTAAAAATAAAATCTGAAAAGGAAGATTTGGCAATTAAATTAAAATTAATCTGAGAATTATGATGATGTCTGTGTGACACAATCAAAAGAACAAAACTCATCTTTCATACTGTAAAATTCTCTACCACAATGTCTGCACTCTCTAATTGTCCTCATGCAACATGTTACTCCTTTATCTCATAAAAGATCGATCATTTTTCTTAATATAGTGGCAATTTTTTTTTCTAGCGATCTTAAATTTTTGTTATTTTCACGATTGTTTAAATCAGGTAAAATCATAGAATATGTTATGGCAACTCAAATGACATCTGCTCGACGTGGAATTGCTACTGATGAAATGAAACAAGTAGCAAAAGATGAAGATGTCACACTTGATTGGCTTATTCCTAAAATTGCAAAGGGCTCTATAATCATTCCAAGTAATAATGTAAGACCTCAAAATATTCATAATGTTGGAATTGGAAAGGGTCTTAAGACTAAAGTCAATGTCAACATTGGAACTTCTACATTAAATGTTAACCTTGATGAAGAAATTGAAAAAGCAAAGGTTGCAATAAAATATCATGCTGACACAATAATGGATCTTAGTGACGGTGGAGATGTTAAAAAAATACGCCAGACACTATTGGATGCTGCCCCTATTACTTTTGGAACTGTACCTATCTATGAGGCCTATAACTATGGAGTTGAAGTTCACAAAAATCCTTTGAATTTAACAGAAGATGATTATCTTAACGCATTTGAAAATAATGCAAAAGATGGAGTTGATTATACTACAATCCATTGTGGAATTACAAAAGATATTGCAAAAAGAATTCTTAAAGTACAAAGATATGGTGGCGTTGTAAGTCAAGGTGGTACTATCACTGCTGCATGGATGTTAAAACATGACAAAGAAAATCCATACTTGACTCATTATGATTATTTGATGGAGATAGCCAAAAAATATGATGTTACATTTAGCCTCGGTGATGCACTAAGACCAGGCTCAATTTTGGACTCTCATGATGAATTACAAGTTCAAGAAATGATTAACATTTCTCAATTAACAAAACGTGCACATGAAAATGATATTCAAGTAATGGTTGAGGGACCTGGACATGTCCCATTAAATGAAGTGACAGCAAATGTACGATTAGCAAAATCTCTAATCGGAGATGTCCCTTACTATGTACTTGGTCCTTTGGTAACTGATGTTGCATCTGGACATGATCATATTGCAAGTGCAATTGGCGCAGCTGTTTCTGCAAGTGAAGGTGTAGATTTATTATGTTATCTTACTCCATCTGAGCACTTGGCATTGCCAAATGCTGAGGAAGTCAAAGCAGGACTAATTGCATATAGAATTGCAGCTCATGCTGGAGATCTTGTAAAGATTCGTGATAAAGCAATCAAATGGGATATGGAAATGACTGAAGCCCGACGTACTCTAGATTGGGAAAAGCAACTTGCATTGTCTATTGATCCTGAAGCGGCAGCAAAAATTCATAGTAGAACTGGACAGCATCCTGGAAACAATGTACCATGTACTATGTGTGGTGGTGCTTGTGTGTATATGATGCTGCCACAGCAGAAAAAATATGATAAAGAAAATGAAAACCTACAACAAATTGAATAAAACTTTTTGAAGGCTAGGCACTGTTTCATAATTTTCCAACTCTTCTACATTTATCCATTTAAAATCTGAATTTTCCCAATTTAGTTTGATTGTGGGGTTCTTTGATTCAAACAAGAATGGAAAAATTTCCCACTCGTGATTTTTGTATTGTGGAGAATTGACTCTCATTTCTTCTGTAGTTTTAATTAGTGTAATTTTGTCTTCTGTAATTCCAACTTCTTCAAAAATTTCAATTTTTGCTCGCTTTAATGGCTCCTCATCATTTTCAATAATTCCACTTATTCCTGCCCATAATCCTTTCATGGATTTTACTTGGTTGCTACGTTTGAGAATTAGTAATTTGTCATTATCTCTAATGAATGATGTGACTATCTTTGTATAGCGCATATCTGCTATTTTTCAATTGCTTTTACCATCTTTGACATTTTTTTGTATGATTCGTTAACATCTGTGTGTTTAGCAAGTCTCTCTTGACATTCTTTGATGTAGTCTATCACTTCTTCTGTTTTTGATTCTTGCACTGATGTTAACAATCTACCAATATCTTTCCAAAGTTCTTCTGCAACTCTTCGAATTTCTGGATTTGCAATAATAGTTTCAATTAATTCTGGAGATTCTGTCATTATACTTTCTGCTAATGTTTTTTGTACTCTGAAAGTAGTTCCTGACATTTTTTCTGTCAAATTCATTTTTTCATCCTTTGAAATAATGTTTGCAAATACTAGATTCATTAAATGAGTTAATCCTAAAATTACTGCAATTTTTTTGTCATGTTCTGCTGCA
>DATHYS010000071.1:0-16155 GCA_035458995.1 Candidatus Nitrosopumilus sp. | reverse complement strand
TTCTTTTCCAATGATTTGTATAGTCAATCCAACTATACATACATTATCGGAGATTAGTCATGAAAATTGAATGTGGTTGTCATTGTATAAAATGCAAAAGTACTGATTTAGAATCAAATAGGATTGGAGAAATCGAGAAAGATGGATATTTTGACATGCATCATACATGTAATCAGTGTAAAACTCATTTTGATCATTTAGATGGAGAAGTTTTTTCTAATTGTGAAAAATGTAATTTTTTTGCTAGTTAGCGATTAATGATTCTTCAGCAAAATAATGTGTTCTGTTTTCTTCAGAATTTTTCATAATTTCTTTGTTAGAGGCCATTTTTGCCAAAGCTTTTGATACATCTAAAGGACTTGTAGACCAACCATATTCCCTAAGTTGTTGAACAGTTTCAGTAACAGTTCGTGGCGAATCAAAGAATTTACTGGTTTCTAAAATTCTTAATTTTGATTTGATTTCATGAGAAGGAATGTATTTTGGTTCATTAAATTCTGGTTCATAAGCTTCAGCATCATCTAGATATTCCAAACCAAATGGAACTGATTCTTCAAGTGGAG
The DNA here is from genome assembly GCA_035458995.1 of Candidatus Nitrosopumilus sp. GTDB lineage: Archaea > Thermoproteota > Nitrososphaeria > Nitrososphaerales > Nitrosopumilaceae > Nitrosopumilus. The sequence goes on along the minus strand of DATHYS010000071.1, from coordinate 15,592 downwards.
TTGGTTTTGGGACTTCCTCTGTTTCATACACAATTTTTGCTTGATTTTCAGGTAAATGATTAGATAAATCATCAATAATTTCACCTAATGTTTGATTATCAACATAGAAATCTCTAGAATCAACCTCGATTTCATTTTCTCCAATTTTTAGTTTAATTCTAGCCAATGCTAAATAATCATTTAATTTTCATTTATTCTGTTAGCTCTAAGGAGGTTTAAGATTAGATCAAAACTTTTACACAATTTATTGGGATTTTTTTCGTTTTTAGTTAAAATGTAAATTTGTTAAAACTAGTCATGAAATCATCCAGAAAAGCAGGCATAATTGTACTGTTTGTACTAGGCATGAGTATTTTTGGTTATTCCCAATATGCATCGGCTTCACAAATTGGAGTGAGTATTAGTCAAAGTGAATTATTAAATGAAAATGAGAAGGGCTCAAACTATAATGTTGAGCTACAATTTGAAAATCCTTCATTACTGATTTTAACAGCAGGAGAAACAGAATTCTTTGTAATTTCTAATGATGAAATTATTGGAAAAGGTAATTTAGAATCATTTACTTTACAACCATTAGATAGTAGTTATGTAAAAGGTACGTTTCATACAGATGTAAATTCAGATGATGAATCACAATCAGTAAAGATTTCAGGTGTAATAAAATATGATTTGATCATCACATCAATTGATGTGCCATTTGTGTATTATCCAACAGAAGAACAAGCAAGAGAATTTATACAATAAAATTAATTTCTCATCAAATGCTTACTGTTTTTGGATCTACAGCACTAGACACTATTAGAACTCCAAAAAAAACATTAAAGAATGTTTTAGGGGGAGCTGCCACATTTGCAGCTATTTCAGCTAGTAATTTTGTAGATACCGGATTAATTGCAGTCGTAGGAAAAGATTTTCCAAAACCTCATCATAAAATTTTATCAAAATATCTTGATTTAGAAGGATTAACTATCAAGGAAGGTAAAACATTTCGTTATGATGGAAAATATGATGATACATTAAGTACAAGATCAACACTAAAAACTGAATTAAATGTACTTGGAGATTTTCATGCAACTGTTCCAGAAGCTTACAAAAAATCTCAATTTGTATATCTTGCAAATAATGATCCAGAGCAAAATACAGCATTAATTAAAGAATTTGATAAAATAAAATTTTCCATGTGTGATACAATAGATTTTTGGATATCTACAAAACGTGATGCGGTGATCAAAATGATCAAAGCTGTGGATGCGGTTGTAATCAATGATGAAGAAGCCAAACTTCTAACAAAAGAATTCAATTTGATTAAATGTGCTAAAAAAATGATGCAATGGGGAGCAAAATATGTTATTATTAAGAAAGGAGAACATGGCTCTTTGATGTTTTATGATGATGTAATTTTTCCAACCGCTGGATTCTCGCTAGAAGATGTAGTTGATCCAACAGGTGCAGGAGATTCTTTTGCAGGTGCAATGATAGGTTATCTTGCAAGCAAAAAATCTACCAAATTATCAGACATTAAGAAATCCGTGGTTTATGGAAATGTTTTAGGATCATTTGCAGTTGAAAAATATGGTTTAGATGGATTATTAAAAATTAAAAATGGCGATATTGAAAAACGTGTTAAAATTTATGAAAAAATGATTCGATTTTAAAAAAAGACTTAAGTTCAATTATTTTTCAAATTAATTTATCATTGTCACAAGAAACAACAGAAAAGGATCGACTAGAAACAATATTCAAACTTCAACAAGGTCTATCAGACATGATGAAACTAGATAGATATCCAAAAGATTCTGAAGGGAGAGTTTCTGCTTTATGTACAGCCATAATGCATGAAGCTGTTGAGTTACAAAGAACAACTAACTGGAAATGGTGGAAAACTCCTGTTGAATTTAATGAAGCTGAAGCAAGAGAGGAATTAATTGATATTTGGCATTTTGTTGTGCAAGCATCACTAGAACTAAAACTCACACCTGATGATATTTTAGAAGAATACAAAAAGAAAAATGAAATCAATCGTGAAAGACAACGAAGTGGATATTAAAAAATTCCAGATTTTTTCAAAATTAATTCAAGTTCATTTTCATTGATTAAATTTATCAATGTAATATTATCTTGAAAATATTTAATTTCTGAGTTTGAGACTGTAAGATAAGGATCTGGACTTTTAGAATTAATTATTCTGTTATTATGATCAATTCCATTTTTGTGTAGTTCAAACAAAGAATGACCAGATTTGTGCCCCCAAACCTCTTTTCCACAAACAATAATGGTATTAACTTGAGGATTTTGGTTCACATATTTAATAATTGAATCAATTCCTTTGTTTTCAGAAAGCAGTCTTCCTACGATAGATATTTGATTTAGAAATTTAGAGTTTGCAAAGTTTTTGAGTAAATCTATGCTTGAAAGTGTGCATATTGCAACAGAAGAGTTTTGATTTCCAAGGTAATATTCTTCATTAATAGGTAAAATTACTTTACAAAGTTCTCCAATTGCTTCACTTATAGGATTCACAATGTATCACGAATAGTTTTGGCGATAAATTCAATATTTTTTTGATTTACTTTTGGATGAATTGGCAAGGACATTACATGTGAAGCTGCCCAATCAGTAATTGGAAGTTTTGTTTTTGATTTGTAAAATGGTGTTCTATGGACTGGTGTAGGATAATATGAAGCAGCACCTATTCCTTTTTCATTTAATTTTTTTAAAAGCTTATTACGTTTCTCAACAGCAATCGTATAAAGATACCAATTAACATGTTCATTTTTTTGTTGATGGGGAAGTATTACATTAAGATCAGAGAGTAACTTTGATAGCAATTCAGCGTTTTGTTTTCTAATTTTTAAAAAGTTTGGTAATTTTTTCATTTGAACAGTTGCAATAGCTGCATTAATTTCTGGCAATCGTAAGTTTAATCCAAAGATCTTTGTATCATATCCCTTAACCATTCCGTGATTTCTAATCATTAGTAATTTGTCTCTGAGTTTTTTATTATTAGTTACAATAAAACCACCTTCACCTGCAGTCATTACCTTTGCAGGATACATACTAACACATCCCATTTCAAAAAAAGTACCAGAATGTTTTCCTTTGTACGTACTACCTAAAGATTGAGCAGAATCTTCTATTATCGGAATGTTGTATTTTTTTGAAATTTCAGTTAATCTTTCTATATTAGCCATATTTCCATAAAGATGAACTGGAATTATTGCACGGGTTTTTTTTGTAATCTTTTTTTCTAGTTCATCAGGGTCAATGGTATAATTTTCTTTTAAAATATCAACAAAAACAGGTTTTGCCCCAGTTGAAACAACTGCATTTGCAGTTGCTACAAAAGTAAATGATGGGACTAGAACTTCATCTCCATTTTTTATATCCAGTGCATAAAGTGCAGCCTGTAAGGCAGCGGTTCCGGAATTTACTGCAACAGCATATTTTGATTTTACAAAAGATGTTACAGATTTTTCAAAATTTTGCACATGTTTTCCTCCCTGGTTTGCAGCAGAGGTCAAAGCACCATTTTTAAGAATAGATGTAACTGCTGTGATCTCTTCTTTGCCTACAACAGGTATGTTTATTGGAATTTTCAACATTATTGCTGTTTATAACTAGTCTATAAAGCTCAAGTATGAAACATGAATTTTTATATTTCAAAATTTGGCAAACGGCATTATGAAACCACGTCATCTTGAAAAAACAGACCCAGGTTACAAGGTTTATCTGTATATTTTCTATATTTGCGGTTTCATAATGGTATCATCATTAGTTTTTGGAGTGTATGTTACCATGATAGAATGGATGGAAAATGGAACTTATGTCATGGGAGAAGCAATTCACAACACAACTATTCCATTTGAAAATTTTGCAAGAGTAACAACTTGGATATTTTTCTCTACGATAATTGGATGGTACTGTGTTACAAGAATTGGGTGGAGAAGAACTGCAGGGGATAAAATTGTTGGAACAAAAATGGCATTACTACAATTGATGTTGTTAGGTTTTTCAATTATTACTTTGTTTGAAGTATTATACAATACATCAGTATTAACTGCACAAATTTCTGGAGGAATTGTTAATGGGGTACTTCCAGATATTGATAGATTATCAATTGCATATCCAGATCCTGATCGTCCATGGAATACGCTTTTTGCTATCAAGATGTTTCTTGCAGCATTCATCATTAGTACTCATGCATTCTATCTAAGTACTAAACCAAGAAAAAGTCTAGATGAGTAAAAATTTGAATTAATTGTTTGTTTTTAGATAAAATTTACAAAAAAACTATTTCTAGCATGTTTGAATGGTTTCATCATGGGATTATTTGGATCTAACAAAAATGAATTAAAATGTAAAAAATGTGGAACAGTTCTTCCCGATTCTGAAAGATTAAAGAAACATCAAGAAAAGGCTCACAATAAGAAAAAGGAGAAATGCAGAGCTTGTGGGGCTGAATTTGATTATTCAGAAGATTTGAGAAAACACAAAAAAAATTGTAAGTAGATGCTATTCAGATAATCCAGATTGATATTTTGGTTCTCGTTTTAGAGCTTTTTCAATTGCTTCTAAATTTTTAATCTCATTTTTTGAATTCATTGATAGAGTTTTGATCATTTCTGAGCCTAGTTGAACCGATTGTTCAGGTAGTGTTTCAAGAAATTTTTCAAGACCTTTCTTGTAATTTTCAATTAATTCTAATCCTTCTTCAAGAGTCATGAATAGATTGAATTTATCTTATATTCAAACCTTCCAAATTCAAAGCTAGTTTTTGAATAACTTTATACGTTTACTATTGAAAAGTTGTTTTGATTTGGATATTACAGAAAAAATAGATTTGGTTCAAAGACCACCAACAGAGGAAATTGTTACAAAGGAAGAACTAATTGAATTATTCAAAACAAATTCATCTCCAAATCACTATATTGGTTTAGAAATTTCGGGTTTTTTGCATCTTGGTAGTTTGATTAGTACAGGCTTTAAAATCAATGATTTTGTAAAAGCTGGAGTAAAATGCAAAATCTTTCTTGCAGATTGGCATACTCTGATTAACGATAAGCTTGGAGGAGATTGGGAAACAATTGCAAAAGTTTCAAAATATTATCAAGATGCCTTCAAATTAGTTTGTCCTGATGCTGAAATTGTATTAGGTTCAAAATTATATGAAGAAAAAACAGAATATTGGTCTGAACTTGTTAAATTTACCAAACATATGTCAATTGCCCGAACAATGAGAACTCTAACAATAATGGGAAGATCAGAAGATGATAAAAAAATTGATGTTGCAAAATTACTTTATCCAGCTATGCAGGCAGTTGATATTCATTCTTTAGATGTAGATATTGCACATGCTGGAATGGATCAAAGAAAAATTCACATGTTAGTAAGAGAGATTTTTCCAAAAATGAAATGGAAGGTCCCTGTCGCAGTCCATCACAAGCTATTGCCAGGGCTCTCAAAGCCTGGGGATTCAAGTTCTGATAAAATTTTAGGAAAAATGAGTAAATCTGATCCAAATTCAGGCATATTTATCCACAATACAGATGATGAAATAAAGAAAAAGATTAGCAAAGCCTGGTGTGAAGAAGCAAATATTGAAAATAATCCATTATTAGAGATTTCAAGAACTGTAATCCTTCATGAATTTAATGAAATGAAAGTTGAAAGACCTGAAAAATTTGGTGGTAATGTTTCATATGCAGATTATAGTCAATTGGAAAAAGATTTTGCAGAAAAGAAATTACATCCAGGAGATTTGAAACAGACTGTTGGGAATTATTTGGTCAAAGTCATTTCTCCAATTAGAGATAAATTAAATTTAAATGAAGAATTGAGTGAAGCAATCAAAAAAAGCTTTTAGACTTTCAGATTTGGGTTGGTTTGCTCTTCAAGATTATATTTTGATTTGTAACCTCTTGGATTAATCATCAAATCTTTGTAAGTGTATGTTGATGAATTTCCAATTATTACGGTGCAAGTCATGCCTAATTCATCTGAATGGTTAGGCAAATTCTCTAAATCAGTCATTACAATAGTTTGAGATTCTCTAAATGCACCATTAATTATTGCAACGGGAGTAGTAGGTTTTCTATATTTTAAAAGAACTTTTCTTGTGTCTTGTAATTGGTGGATTCTTTTCTTACTTGCAGGATTGTAAATAACCATAACAAAATCCCCTTGTGCAGCTGCTTCTACTCTTTTTGAGATTACTTCCCAAGGAACTAACAAATCACTCATACTAACAACTGCAAAATCACTCATTAGTGGAGAACCAATAATGGATGCACATGAATTAAGTGCAGATACACCTGGAACAATTTCTACTTGTAAATCATCTTTAGGACTCCATCCAGATTCAGCAAGTGTTTCATAAATTAATCCAGCCATTCCATAAATTCCAGGGTCACCACTTGAAACAAGTGAAACTATTTTTCCAGATTTAGCAAGATCAATACATTGATGTGCTCTTTCAACTTCTTGTGTCATAGCATAACGGTGAACAGTTTTTCCTGCAATAAGATCTTGAACTAAATTTACATAAGTTTCATAACCAACAATTGTATCACTTTCACCGATCACTTCTTTTGCTCTAAATGTCATATGATCATGATGTCCGGGACCAACACCCACAATGTAGAGCTTACCAGTCAATTTTAAAAGAAATTTTTTGTCAAGTAATTTATCCGTTTAGTGATGCATTACTGGAAGGGATCAATAAATGGACAGTTAACTATATGATCACTGTTAGTTGGCCGTGCAATACTGACTGATAACAAATCATTTTCGCTAAAGAAGTCAATATCTGATTTCGTTTCGAGAATTTTTGCAGATTCGGCATCATTCCATTCAACTAGGTAAATTCTCCACATTGGACTATAATTTGCATCATCAAGTGATGCTCCTGCAATTCCAGCCTGAAATCCCAATGGACCAGAACCAATTATTCCATTTTTGAACTGGAAAAGATCAACTGCTCCTGAATGAGCTATCAAATTAGCAGAACTTGGAGAAGAGACAACTCCCATAGATTCAGCTGGTCCTGATGGTGTAGCATCAGTAACGATATAGTAAATTGTTGTACCATCTGGTCCCCAACCTCTATGAGCTACAAAGGTTACAGTCATTTCTTCTTCATTGATTTCAATTATTTGTCCTCCACTGTATGACATATCATCAGAAATTTCTTTGTCAGAACGAATCATCATTTGTCCATCGGGCCAAATTATTTGAGGTGTATTTAGAACAATTCCTGTTTCATTAAATTCAATTCGACCAGATTCTTCAGCTTCTAAAACATCTTCAGCAGATTCAAATTCTATTTCTTTTTGACCTGTTTTCCAAGTAACTTCAATTACAGAACTCAGTGCACTATATTTTGATTCTTGTGATGGAGTACTGGAGAAAACTTCATTTTGAAAACCATAAATCCCATCACCTTTTATTCCATTTTTAAAAATAAATAATTTCTGAAGAGCATTTTCTGGAACATTTGCAATTACTGGTGCAAGTTCTACATTCCATTCTTGTTTTTCTGTAATTGTTTTTGCATAATCTTCATCACTTCCATCAGTTATAATGTAAAGAACTTGGCTTCCTTCATAGATTCCTTTATGCATTGGAATTGTTGCTGGAACATTTGCTCTAGAAAGTAATGATGTTGGTTCCTCCTTTTGTAATTCTATTTTTTGCATAATTACTTCAGTTGGTTGCCCTCTAATCCATCCATCAACACTTACAGTTGATGTAAATTCTTTTGAATTAGGAGAATGTAATGCAAGAGCAGCACCTGTAAATTCAAATGATCCAGAAGTTTTTTGTAAATCAATTAAAGATAAACCATAGATTTTTTTTCCATCCACAGTCCATGTGGGTTGACCTCTTGACTCTTGTGGATTAATTTCATGTAAAACTACAATCTGTACAGGCTCACTTGAGGTAAATGTCATTGAACCATCATATATTGTTCCTTCATTTGGAGATAAAATAAGTGATAATTGATGATTTTCATGTCCCTGACCTGGATCTTGAGAAGACGTTATAGTTTGAGTGAAATGAACTTTTTTTCTAGAGCCTGCATCAATGTATTGATCAGATGTTGATGATACAAAGATTAAACCAACTGCAAAAATTCCAATTAATAATAAAACAAAAAGTTTTTTCAATAAATTATCTCAAGACTATTCCCTTAAATGATTTGTCTTAATTGATTTTATCTAATGCAAATTCATTATGTAAAGCTCTAACAGCTGCATTAGTATCAGAATTCTTTACAACAAATGCAAGATTCAATTCAGATGAACCTTGTGTTATCATAGACACATTTACTTTATTTTTCTCAATTGCTCCAAATACTTTAGAGGCAACACCAACAGTTCCCCTCATTCCTGAACCTATTAATGCAATAATGGCAACATTTGTAGTCACTTCTAATTTTTTGATTATTTTACCTAAAAGTTCCAATTCTAATGCACTAACAGCTTTGTCAAGATCAGCATTCTTTACAACAATTGTTATGCTTGATTCAGAAGGATTTTGAGAGATCATCATAACATTGATTCCTGCTTTTGCTAATGTTGCAAATATTTTTGCTGCAGTACCTGGAGTCCCAACCATACTTCCGCCTTGAACATCGATTAGTCCGTTATTCTTTACATTACTTACACATTTTACAGTATTTTTTACAGCAGAAGAAGTTGATGCAGAAACTAAAGTTCCCTCATTTTTAGTATTGAAAGAACTTCTAATTTTCATTGGAATTTTCTTTGTTATTAGAGGCTCAAATGTTCTTGGATGGATTTGCTTTGCTCCAAATAAAGCCATCTCAATAGCTTCAATGTAAGATACCTCTTTGAGTAATTTTGCATTTTTTACAATCTTTGGATCTGCAGTCATTAATCCATCTACATCACTCATTAACCAAATTTCATCTGCTTTGATGCATGAACCTACAATTGTGGCAGAATAATCAGAACCACCTCTACCAAAAGTGGTTACATGTCCATGTTGATCGGCACCAACAAATCCTCCTACAACTGGAATTGTTTTCTTTGAAAATAATGTATCTACAGTTTTTGAGACTCTTAATCTTGTTGTGTCTATGAGTGGTTTTGATTCACCAAAATTAGAATCAGTTACAATTCCTACTTCTTTACCAGTAAGTGGGACTGATTTTTTTCCAGAGTCATCAATTGCAGATGAAACTAATTTTATTGATAGTCTTTCTCCAAATGAAAATAGGTAGTCCATTGTTCTTGGTGTAACCTCACCTAACAATACCATACCATCAATTAATGCAACAAGTTCAGCAAAGTCTTGATCAAATTTTGCAAGTAGTTTTTTTCTTATTGCAGAATTTTGGATTGTTTGTTTAGCTAATTGTTTATGTCTATTGGTAATTTTTGATGCAAGTTGTTCTGCTTTTGATTTATTCTCTTTTTTTATTGATTCTGAAATTTCTATTAGATCATCAGTGGTTCCACTAGTTGCAGAACATACAACAACGATTTTGTTTTTCTTTGATAATTCATTAAGATGTTTAGCTATTACTCGAATGTCTTTTGCAGCAGAAATTGATGTTCCACCATATTTTATTACAAGTCTCAATTCAAAATACCTGAATTAGTTAATCTTTAAATGCTTTAACTTTCTACGCGTGGAGCCAAGTAAAAGTGAATTCTGCCAATATTAGCCACTTTGAATTCGATTCTAAGTGGTTTTGCACTTGAAAATTCACATGTAATTGAGCCTGCATTTGAGCCTACGGCTTTTACTACTGGATTTAGATATTCAAGACTGTAAGTACCAACACTGTCTTCTTTAGAAGAGATTTCTTCAATTTCTTTATCTTCTTTATCCAAGTCAATTACAACTTCACCAGAATCACCTTTCCCTGAAAAGTCTCCTTTTGAATCAGATGTATGAATTGTTAGGTAATCAGATACTACTTGTACATCACCAAGTATTTTATCAAACTTTGAAGAAGTCAAAATAATTTTTGAGTCATATGGAATTTTTGGTAATGGAGTATCAGTTGCAGAACTTTCAATTAAGCGCATTTTGTATTTTTTATTTTTTCCAACTGTTACAAGCAACATATTTTGTTCAGATATACTAATCTCTATGCTATCTTTTTTATCAGCTCTTTTGATAAGTTTTGAAAATTCATCAATCCTTACTCCGAATTTAATATCACTATCACATTCATATTTTTCAAATGCGGAATTTGGCCAAGATATGTCAATTAAAGCAACATGAGATGGATCCATTCCCCTAAAAGTAATTCCTTCTGCTGTTGCAACAAATGTTGCTTCCTCAACTAATGTAGATATTGCAGAAATGATAGCCTTTAGATCATCTGAACCGCTTGTTTTTGCTCCAAAAGTCAAATCAATTTTCTTCTATCAGAGTCCAAGTTAAACGTTATGTGTAATCACGCCAGGTGTATTTACATTTCTGGCATCTATAAAATCTGGTTGTAGGTTCATCAGCACTTCTAGTTTGGAACATCCAACCAATTGCTTCATCATGTCCACATTTTTCGCAGTCAATTTTGATTGTTGGGTTTGTTTCTTCTCCCTCGTCTCCTTCAAAAGCTAATAATGAAAAATCTGGTTCTTCTTCAGCAGGAATTTTTTTTGTAGGTTTTGTTTTTTCTCCTTCTGTATAGCCGCATTTAGAGCATTGAAGGCCTGAACCACTATTTTTTAATTTGACCTCACACTTGGGGCAAAATTTCAATTTAATTTACCTTGATTTTAGAATTGAATAGTTGATTGAACTCTTGAGCCATTTTAATTGCTGAATCTGTTGCCTTTTTGATCTCACCAAGGGGTTTTGAACTAGAATTTACTCTCATCCAACATTCATTGGTAAGAGGATGTTTTACAATAACACCTGCAAAATCGGTACTAGATGCTTTTAGTAACTCATGCTGTATAATGTATAAAATTCCGATATCAGTTTCGGTGATTGAAAGGCTGATTTCTTTAGGCTCGGAACTGATCACTTTTGCGTTCATGTATTCAGAAAAAGCACTTATTGCGGATATAAATCATTATCAGCGGGAACAATGGGAGAAAGCAAGATTTCAGCGATCGAATTAGTAAAATCAAAAGACGAATACTCGTCAAATGAAAATATCGAGATAAATGTCCAATTTTCAATTGAAGGTGACCTTAGAAATGCCTTCAATGAGGCTAATTGGACCAAAGCATACAACAACAATGATGTTTCGTTCAAATTGAAATATGGTATAAAATTGACATCTGGGGGATTTAGAAAGAAGGAATTAGGTAGAACCATTGACACGTATAGAAAAGCATCGATATTTTGGACAAGAAATCCAAAACTAGTCAATCCTATGAAAGATAGACGAATTTGGGTACAAGTAGCCAAGAACTTTGAGCCATTTATCAGACATTCTGAAGAAGAAACAAGACAAGAATTATTTGATTTTAATGAAAAATTTGTATTCAAAGCATCAGATTTAGGAACAGGTAAACACAAGATTGGAGCAGAAGCTTTTGCATCATGGCAAAAACATGATTTTACAGAAACTGGAAGTGTCAAAAATAGTTCCAGTGAAATTGAGATTACAATCAATTAGGGATATAAGGAACTTTTTTCTGGAATTACTAATGGCAAAATACGATGGTCTATTAGGACAACCAATACTTGAAGTTGAAGAACCTGATAAAGAAGGTGGAATTACCTTTATCTTAAAAGATAACAGGTTTTTGTTCATTAAAGCAATTGATGGTAAAATTGAGACCGTATCAATTCCAGAATAGGTGATATGTATGGAAAAATTTGATGCTATCAAAATGCTAGAACTTGTAAAAGTAGAAGATCCTGATTCAGAAGGTGGACTAACTTTGTTTTTTCAAGAAGATAAAACCTTGAAGATTAAAGTTGTAGATGGAAAATTAGTTTCAGAATTTGTTTAGACTAATTTTTTACATGTTTTTCATAAAAACCAATAGCTAATTCTTGTACTTCAGATTGAATTGAACCAGGTCTTTCATCTCGAATTTTTTTAATTGCATTATCTGCTGAAAATTTTTTGTACTTGATAAAATAACATGCAAGTATAGTTCCAGCTCTACCCATTCCTGCTGCACAATGAACCATTACTGCTTGATCATTTTTAATTTGTTCATGAATAAAGTCTACTGCAGAATCTATTCTATCCATATCAGGAGCTGTTAAATCAGGGGTTGGTACATGCAGATAATCAATATTTTCTACCCATTCATCGGGTAGAGAATTTTCTGTCATTGTTACAATTGATTTTACTCCTTGATTCATGAGCCAATCAAATTCATCATAACTAGTTGGAATACCTGAGCCTGCTAATTTTTCTTCAATTAACCATGAAAAGTTAGTTGGTTTTTTTGTGATTTTTCCATGAACCTTTCTCCAAATATTTCCAGGTTTGCTCATACTAAATTAAGGAATATTCTATATTTTTAGTATTGCGAAATTAGATCTAAGGAAAAATTGATGCTACTGCACGAACTGGTGAGCCTGTTCCATCTTTTAGGTTTAATGGAAGAATTGTGAAATGGAACTCTATAGATTTGATTTTGTTCATGTTTGCTAAATTTTCTACAATCAAAATATTGTTTTTTGATAAAACATGATGAACTGTAAATGTTTCATCATTTCCAAGATCTATACTTGGAGAGTCTATGCCAACTAAATTGATTTTTTTTGATGCAAGATATTTTGCTGATGATGAATCTAATCCAGGATTTTCAGTAAAATAATTATTTTTTTTAGGTTTTTTTGCCACTCAGTATAGAAAAAAATCGATGAATGGTTGGGAATTTTGCCGTTCTTTTTTTCAAATAATGTTATATCTGATTTTGTAATAGGAGAATTCCTAGTTTTTTTGAGTTTTATTAAAATCCCCTTTCCAATCAATCTATCAAGTGAAATCTCATTAATTTTTAGACCATTTTTGACAAAATGATATGGTGCATCAAGATGTGTTCCAGTATGGGAACTTAGGAATAAAAGTTCGAGATTATATCCATCATCTTTGATATCAGACCAAGAAATGAATTGGGGTTTTGGAGATCCAGGGAATGTTGGGATGGATTCAGATATAGTTAATGACAAATCTATTGGTTTTACATCAGCAGAATGCATTGGTAATCAATCAATTTTTGAACAATGAAAGGTTAAATACTGTCTCATGAAAAATCCTCTTGTGCCTACAGCTTATGTCTTATTGAATTCAGATTTAGGAACAGATGAATCAATAATCAATGAAGTAAAGCAAATTCTTACTGAAGAAAAAGTCAAATTTGAAGTTCAAGGTGTCTACGGGGTATACGATATAGTCTTGAAATTGTCCTCTGATGATGGTGAAAAACTTCGTGCAATTATTACCAACAAAATTAGAAGAATCAGCAAAGTCCAATCAACTTTGACTATGATGGTAATTGAAGAACAAGAAAATCTATAGTTTCTTTATCGCATCAATTACTTGTAAAATTTGAGATTCGGTATTGAAAAAGTGAGGGGATGCTCGTACTATTTTGTTTTCCATAATTTCTCTAACAGCTAAAATAATATTTTGTTTTTCAAGTTTATCTACAATTTCTTGTGAATCAAATCCTTTGATATTAAATGAAACAATGCTTGTTCTATCATTTGGATCTTCTGGACCATATAAGATAAGATTTGGAATTTTCGATAATTCTTCTCGTAAAAGATTTGATAAATATTGATTCTTTTCATGAATGTTATTCATACCAAAATCTAGTAAATAATTTGCAGATGACTCTAATCCGACAACTCCCACATAATTTCTAAAACCAGTTTGAAATTTATCTGGTAATTCCTTGTATGCTAGTTTTGAATCATCATAAATGATTGCAGATTCACCACCAATTGTTTTTGGCTCTAATAATTCACTAGACTTTCTATTACAATAAAATAATCCTGTACCCATAGGACCACAAAGCCATTTGGATCCATTAAAAGACATAAAATCACATTGGATCTTTGATACATCAATATCTCCGATACATCCTATAGTTTGTGCACTATCAATGAAAAACGGAACTCTATCTGAGAGAATTTTTCCTATTTCTTCTACTGGCAATATGGAACCAGTGTTGTATAGGGCATGACTGAGAGCAACTAATTTTGTATCACTATCAATAAATGATTCTAAATCATCTAACTTGAAAAAACCATTACTATCAATTGGTAGATTTTTTATAGAAATTTTTTCTTTTAGTTTAATCCAAGGATAAAAATTAGAATGATGTTCATGTGTCATTCCTCTAATTATCATGTTAGAATTATTGCCAAAAGATAATCCATTTGCCACAAAATTAATTCCATCTGTAGTACTTTGAGTAAGAACTACTTCATTAGGTTGACATGAAATAATTTTTGCAATAGTTTTTCTTACATCTCGAAGTTTCTCAGTTACAAATGGTTCAGAATCTTTAGAGTCAGGACCGATAGAGTTGTAATCAAGAAGAAATTCTTTCATTGCCTCAATGCTTTGTATAGGCATAAGAGATACAGATGCATTGTTTAGATATATTTTATCAGAAATTGGAAAATCATCTGAAATATCTTTAGATCCTAAATTCATTATTATATCTGTAAAATCCTAAATTAGTGTTGGATAAAAGTCCTGAGTTATCTACAGATGATAATCTATCAAAAATTCAAATTGAGTTTGAACAAAAAAATCCAAATATCATATTATGCTCAAAACCATTCCATAAAATTGAATTTCTTAATAGATTAATCAATTCAGTTGAGGATCCAATAATTGTTGTTGATGCGGATTTACTTTATACTGGATATGTAGAATCTGGTATGATTCAGAAAAAAGAAAATCTAGTAATTTTTTGTCCAGATAATAAAGATTGGAAAAAAAAATTATCAGAAATTATTTCCAAAGTATCAAAAGAGAGATTTTTGGTAATTATTGATTCATTAAATGGAGTTTACAATTTGTTTGATGAATTAGAGTCTGCAAGACTCGTTAATTCTTGCATAATGCTCCTTTCATCTATTGGAAATCAAACAAAATCTTCTGTAATAGTAACAGGTATGGCACGAAAAAAAGAAAATGGTGAGTGGATATTATCCCCAGGTGGAAAACATATCATTCAATCAGAAAAAACGGGTATTTTTTACCTGAAAAAAAGCCAAAATGATTTGATTATTACTACTTTAGACAGATCAGATACTGATCCAAAAAAATTCATCATCAAAGAAGAAAATAATTGAATTTTTTTAGTAGAGCGATCAATTTTCAAACGGCGTTATAAAATATCAAACGGCGTTATAGAGTCAATTTTTTAGGCAAATTATATTAATGCCAAATCAAGAATAAATTTTGTTATGCCAGTAGGAATTATTCCAGACATCAGCGAACAAATGTGTATCGGATGCGCACTATGTGTAGAAATCTGTACCACACTTGGACCAGATGTCCTTAGAGTAAAACCAGTTGAAGGCTGGAAGAGAGGTAAAGCATTTGTCTTTTACCCAGAAAGATGTATTTCTGATGGTGCATGCATTGGTGTATGCCCAACAAAAGCAATCTTTTGGA
>DATHYS010000070.1:0-9073 GCA_035458995.1 Candidatus Nitrosopumilus sp. | reverse complement strand
AAACTATGAAGAGATGAAAGAGTTGAAGAAAACAAACGTCTCAATGGGAGTGATGCTTGAAAATGTAAGTGAGCGATTAACAGAAAGAGGAATGCCACACCATTTGGCGGCAAGTAAAAGACCAAAAGCACGGTTAGAGATTTTGGAGAATTCTGGGAAACTAGGAATTCCAATGACCACAGGAATTCTAGTAGGGATTGGAGAAACAATGGAGGAGATTATTGATTCACTATTTGCAATCAAAGAACTCAATGACAAACACGGAAATATCCAAGAAGTGATTTTGCAAAACTTTCAACCAAAACCAGATACCAAAATGAAAGACGAGCCATCAGCTGATGAGAAATATTTCAAACTAGTTGTTGCATTATCCAGGATTATTATGCCACAGATGAACATTCAGATTCCACCAAATCTATCTCCAAAATCATATCAAAGCTTCTTGACAATAGGGATTAATGATTGGGGAGGGATATCTCCATTGACACCAGACTTTGTTAATCCAGAATTTTCATGGCCTGAAATTAGTAAAGTTGACGAGTATTCAAAACAAGCAGGATTTGATTTGAAATGTAGATTCCCAGTGTATCCTGAATACTTTTCTTTTATTAGCAAAGAGTTAAGAGATAAGATATCTGTCATTGAAGATGAGGAAGGATTCGTAAGAGAGGAATATTGGAGATGACAATCAATATAGATTCACTTTTCAAAAATGCAGATCCTATAATATCTGAGATTCTCAATAATGCATTATCTGAAAAAGAGATATCTGCAAAAGACGGACTGGAGTTATTCAAGGTAAGTGGAGTAGATTTTCACCTAGTAGGTCTAGTTGCTGATGAATTAAGGAGAAGAAGAGTAGGAGACACTGTATCATATGTAGTAAATAGAAACATCAATTTCACAAATGTCTGCATCAAACAATGTGGATTTTGTGCATTTAGTAGAGATTTTAGAGAAGAGGAAGGATATTTCCTACCAAATGAAGAGATTGTGCGTAGAGCAAAAGAAGCATATCAGTTAGGGGCAACAGAAGTTTGCATTCAGGCAGGACTACCGCCAGACATGAAAGGCGATTTGTATGAAAACATTTGCAAAGATATCAAAAAAGAAATTCCAGATATTCATATTCATGGATTCTCTCCTGAAGAAATTCTATACGGGGCAACTCGCTCAAATGTTTCAATTCAAGAATTTCTCAAAAGAATGAAAGAAGCTGGAGTGGACACACTTCCAGGAACCTCAGCTGAGATTCTGAATCAAAAACTAAGAGACAAGATATCTCCGGGAAGAATTAGCGTAGAAGATTGGGAGACAGTCATCAAAAGTGCGCACAAGATGGGAATCAACACCACCTCAACTATGATGTTTGGTCATTTAGAAACACTCGAAGACAGAGTAAATCACATTGCAAAATTAAGAGATATTCAAAAAGAAACAGGAGGATTTACAGAGTTTGTTCCACTAAACTTTATTCATACTGAAGCACCAATGTACATACACGGACTGCATGAAGGAATAAGACAAGGAGGAAGTGGAAATGACGTATTGCTTACTCATGCTGTTTCAAGAATAATGTTGAATAACTCTATTGACAATCTGCAAATGTCATGGGTCAAAGAGGGACAAAAAATGTCTCAGTTATTGCTAATGTGGGGAGCAAATGATTTCGGAGGTACATTGATCAATGAAAGCATTTCAACATCTGCAGGTTCAGAATATGGTCAATTGTTAAAACCAAAAGAGATTAGAAGAATGGTAAAAGAAATTGGCAGAGTCCCAGCTGAGAGAAATACCCATTATGAAATTCTAAAAAGATTTGAAGGAGATGAAGAAGTAGAAGACAAGCTAGATAATGCTACACCTTCACAGTTTGGATCCTATATGGAATTGATTAAAATAAATAAATTCAATTACAAGAATCCAAGGAAACAATAAGTTGTCAGCCTTAGAAAAGGCACTTAGTCATTCAAATAAAATAGGAATTGATGAATGCGACATTGTCAGAGTCAAGAAAAAAATCACAACTGTCAGAATTACAGATTCTGAGATTACAGAGATTAAACAGAATTTTGATGAGAGTTATGGAATTAGACTAGTTCATGATAAAAAAATTACATCAACTATTACAACAAATAGAGAAGAGATAGAAAAAACCATAGATAATGCATTTAGTGTATTATCGAATCTAAAGTCAAGGGAATTTTGGAAAGGGTTACCATACAAAGTAAACCACAGAGAACTAGAGGGAACTTTTGATGAAAGACTAGATCAAATTTCAGGCTCTAAAAGTATGGATATCGCACAAAGTATGATTAATTCATCTGCTAATGATAAAATTAACACGATTACAGGATCGCTTAATATTGTATCAGAGAATTTTGAATTATTAAATTCAAATGGATTGAATTTCAAAGACAGAGCCACATACATTTCAGGTATTCTCAATGCAGAATCTGAACAGGGGGAAATTCCAGTATCAGGAATAGGTCATGCCAGTGGAAGAACATTGAGCAATTTTTCTGCAGAACAAATAGGAATTGATGCTAAAACAATGTGTTTAGAATCAATTAATCCACAAAAAGTTAATTCAGATTCATATTCGATAATTTTTGAGCCATACTCTGTTGGGGAATTATTGGCATTTGTTGTGGCTGCTAATTTTAATTTCAAAACATTCTCAGAAAAGAAAAGTTGTTTTTCAAATAATTTTGAAAAAGAGATAGGAGTTGAACAACTGAATTTAGTTGATGACCCACACATTCCAGAAGGAATTGGAACAAAATCAGTTGATGATGAAGGAATTGAAACTAGGAAAAAGAATTTGATTGAAAAGGGTATTTTCAAAAATACATACTCTAATCTCTTTGATAGTTACAAGGAAGAAAAAGAATCAACAGGTAATGCATCACGTCCAGGATCACCAATGGGAAGAAGTGCAGAGCCAATTCCAATATCAGCCCCACACAATCTCAAAGTTATTCCAGGTGATCAATCCCAAGAGGAAATGATCAAAGAAACAAAACATGGGCTATTAGTTGGAAGGTTGTGGTACACATATGCAGTAAATCCAATCAGAGGAGACTTTTCATGTACTGCAAGAAGTGGAATTAGGATTATTGAAAATGGGGAAATTGTTGGTCCAGGAAGGTCAGTTAGAATAATTCACAACTTGCCTGAAATGATGAAAAATATCTCAGCAATTGGAGACAATCAAAGAAATGTAATTCAATGGGCATCATTGCCATCAATTGCACCATCAATCAAGGCTGAAAATATCTCTGCAAAGTCAATCTAGGTACAAAACAGGCATAAATTACTTGAAAAACGTGACTATCAGATAGGCAACATATCCAATTGCAAGACAGACACCCATAGCCCTGCCAATAATTCCAGTTTTCAAGGCAATCAATAACGATAGACTGAAAATGATCATTATTGCATAATCGACATAGACATCTGCCCCTACCATTACTCCTCCAAGTGCTGCACCTACTCCCATTATCATCAAGATGTTGTAGATGTTACTTCCAATAATATTTCCAACTCCAATGTCAGCATGACCTTTTCTGATTGCAATGATTGATGTGATTAGTTCTGGCAGAGATGTTCCAATTGCAATGACAGTTAGTCCAATTATTTTTTCAGATAAACCAAACTCTTTTGCGAGTACTACTGCATTATCTACTGTAAGTATTGCACCCACATACAAAAGAACAACACCAATTCCAATTAATCCTGCAGATTTTAGATAAACATTGTTTGCGCCTTGTTTGATTTCTTCTTTGTTTTCTGCTCTTTGCTTCATTGCATCCTTAAATGTATAATATGCAAATACTCCCAAACCAGCAAGTAACAGTACACCATCAGATTGAGAAATCTCCCCATCAATTGAAATTAAAATTAACAGTACTGAAACACCAAGCATTATTGGAATTTCTTTTCTTAAAACAGATTTTGAAACTGCAAGTGGAACAAGTATTGCTGCAATGCCTATAACCATTCCAACATTTGCAATATTACTTCCAATAATATTTCCAAGAATTATTGCACTGTGTTCTCCAGCTGCTGCAACACTTGCTGCAAGTTCAGGAGTTGAAGTGCCGTATGCAACAATAGTCATACCAATTACTAAATTACTGATACGAAATTTTCTTGCAATTGCTACACCTCCGCTAACTAACCAGTTACCACCAAAGCACAACATAACTAATCCAACTACAGTTAGTATAGCACTAAGTGCAATTTCCATAAAGTGAATTTGAATTTTGGTTGTTTAAATCAGGTGATATACTATAATTTCACAATTCAAACAATTCAAGCTAATTTCATAAAAAGCCGATCTAGGCACGATCAGGTGTAAAAAAACCAGCTGAGAAGATCAACAAAACTCATATCAAACACTAATAAGGTAATGTACCGTACTATACGGTATGATTCGAGCAAGATTAACATATGTACCACTAGAAGTGGCAGACCAATTCGAGGATTTCATTATTCATAGAGATGAGCAGGTCCTCGATGCAGTAAAAGCAAGAACAAAAGATTACAGCACGTTATCTTTATTGAAACTGCTATACCAATTAAGAGGCAATCCTATGACATTCTCTGATTTGTATTCAAAGTCAAAAATCAGAATGAAGAAATCATTTCTGAATTATTTACACTTGTGTGTAGATTACAAATTTATCGAAAAAGAATCAGTAGGTGCAAATGTAATCTATACCATTACAGACAAGGGAAGAGTAATGTTGAATCTATTCATGCAAAAAAACGATTACATATGTTGATTTGATCAAGGAGATTTCGTTGTTAGTAGATGACAATGAGATTTGTGATGAATTACATTTATGATATCATCAAATAACGTTATTTCTTCCATGGATAGTTTTGGATAATCAACTATCAACAAATCAATTTTATGCTCTTTTACATAATCAATTACCCAATGTGAAATATTGTCAGTTAGTGCTAATTTTGTCTTAATTGAGACTCCTTGTTTTTGAGCAAGACTCTTCCAAGTGTCTAATTCTGCTTTGAGTTTGGCCAATTGATCTTGTGTTGTTTTTTTATCGGACTTTGTTTCAAAGAAATAAAATTTTGGAGGTGTTTTGTACATGCATTCTACAACAGTTAGTTCTGAGTCAAATTTTTTAGCCATCTCAAGGCCTAGTTCGAAGGATTTCTTGGTGTGAGTTGGAGTGATAATTGCAACAGCTACTTTACGAAAGGGCATTTACTTCACCATTATCTTCTGTATGGCATTATTTAGATGAATCTGAAAAATCAGTGTATTTAAAAAAAGACAATTTTCAAATAAAAATATTGGAATTTGGAAGGAAATCATAAATTCAACAAAAGTAATTAGTCAGAACAAATCGACGTAAGCAGTGCAAAAAGAATTTCCAGAAGCAGAAGTCTTTGAAATCAAAAAAACAGAATTAAAAAGCCCAATAATATTTGCAGGATTTGTAGGAGCAGGGCTAGTAGGGCCAGTTTCAATTAATCACATCATTTCAGAATTAAAAATGGAAGAAATTGCAGTGATGAGATCAAAATACCTTCCACCATCTACAGTATTCATGAGAGGAAGATTACGACACCCATTCCGATTTTATGCAAATAAAGAAGGAACAGTTTGTGCAATAATTTGTGAAATTACATTGAGAATGGAAGGACTGTATACTTTGGTATCTTCAATTTTAGATTGGGCCGCACAAAAAGGGTCCAAAGAAATTGTAATTTTAGACGGAGTTGCAAGTACAGAGCACGATGATAAAGCATATTGTGCAGCAGAAGAAGACTTGGTTAGAACAATGGCAGACAAAGACATTAGCATGATTCCTCAAGGATTTATCACAGGAATTCCAGGAGGCATACTAAATGAGTGTCTAGTAAGGGAAATTCAAGGGCTCACATTACTGGCAAAGGCAAACAAAGAGGCACCAGATTCAGCAGCAGCAGCTACACTGATTGAAGCATTGAATAGATTCTATGATATGAAAATAGACACAACAGAACTTCAAAAAGAAAAAGACAGGATTCATTCAGAATTTAGCGAGTTATCTCAGAAATATGCCGAACATAGAGAAGAGATAACTGGCATGTACATGTGATCGAAACGCAGGGCAAATTCTTTTATTCATATCAAATACGCAACAAACTATGGCTTTAACCTACAAAAAAGCAGGTGTAGACATTTCAAAAATTAAACAAAGCCAAAAAGCAATTGGAAAACTAATTGCATCAACTCACAAGCTTCAGAAAAAAGCCAAGATGACACATGGGTTTGGTCATTATGCAGGAATTGTGGAAATTCCAGGTGGAAAACTTTTAGCTACACATACTGATGGTGTTGGAACCAAAGTAGTAATTGCAAATATGATGAAAAAATACAACACAATTGGGATTGATTGTGTTGCAATGAATGTTAATGACGTAATCTGTATTGGCGCAACACCAATTTCATTTGTTGATTACATTGCTGCAAACAAAAATGATGTACCCATATTCAAAAAAATTGTAGAGGGATTAGTTACAGGTGCAAAGAAATCGGCAATGCCAATTGTAGGGGGAGAGACCGCCATCATGCCAGATGTGATTGAAGGTAAAGGGTTTGCATTTGATTTGGCAGGAATGGTAGTAGGAATGCTTGAGAAAAAAGAGATGATTCTTGGAAATAAAATCAAAGCAGGAAACGTCATTATCGGAGTAAACAGTTCAGGCATTCACTCAAACGGATACTCGCTTGCAAGAAAGGCATTATTGACAAAATATTCAGTCAAAGACAAAGTCAAAGGTCTGGGAGTAATTGGCGATGCATTACTCAAACCGACTGAAATCTATACAAAACCAGTTCTAGAGATTAATCAAAAATGCAAAGTAAACGGATTTGCACACATTACAGGTGGTGCATTTACCAAACTATTACGCCTGAAAAACATAGGATATGATATTGATTCATTGCCAAAGATTCCACCAATCATGGGATTAGTTGAAGAGCAAGGAGTAAAGCCTGAAGAAATGTACAAGACATTCAACATGGGAGTAGGATTCTGTGTAGTTGCACCAAAAGATCAAGCAACACGAATCAAATCAATATTCAAAAAACACAAGATCAAGAGTCAAGAAATAGGACAGATCATTTCCAAGAAAGGTGTTTTTGTAAATTCAACAAAAATTGCTTAAATTAACAACAACAAAATAATTTTCGACTCGATATCACCTTATATGACAGATTTCTCAGCATCTAATAGGAAAAGATGGCAGCAGAGGCACATTTTATTGAGACAATCATAGGAGTCGGAATACTTCTATTTGCAGCCAAATTAATGGCAGAGCTTTTCCTCAGACTGAAACTTCCAATTGTGTTAGGGGAATTATTAGCAGGAATGATTGTAGGCCCATTTGCATTGGGTGGATTTTTCGTTATCGATGGAAAACAGCTTTTACACATTAATGATGAAATTAAAATTTTAGGAGAGATGGGTGCAATTGTCATTTTGTTTATGGCAGGATTAGAAATGACACCAAAAGAATTTCTCAGAGGAGGAAAGGCGTCATTTACTGTCGGAGCGTTGGGAGTAGTAGTTCCATTCTTTGCAGGTCTTGCAGTATTCCAAATGTTTGGGTTTGATGCATTACAATCAATGCTAATTGCAACTGCGCTTACTGCAACAAGTATTGCAATTTCAATTCAAGTGTTAAGTGAATTTGGCAAAATTAAAACCCCAGAAGCTAGACTCATTATTGGTGCAGCAGTAGTAGACGACATTTTAGCAATTGCAGTTTTATCAGTGGTAACATCAATTGCAGGGGGAGAGGGAGGAGTAGATGATATAGACATTACAGAAGTAGTGATTACAATTTTGCAAGTATTGGGATTCTTTGCAATCATGCTAGTAGTGGCAGTAGTTGTGATTCCAAAAATAATTACACCAAGATTGTGGAAGGCAAAGGGCAGTGTAGAGGGAATAGCGACTGCATCGTTCTTTGGTGCGGCGGCGTTAGCTGGGTCCATAGGACTGTCCCCGATTGTAGGAGCATTTGCAGTAGGAATGGCATTATCAACTACCAAGGTATTTGAAAAAGTAGAAAACTATATTGGAAAAATTGGATTGATCTTTGCACCATTGTTCTTTGCAATTATTGGTGCGCAAGTAGACCTAAGAGCAGTTAATTTAGAAATTTTGATGATAAGTGGAGTAGTTATCGCTGTTGCAGTAGTGACAAAATTAGGCGGTTGTGGATTGCCTGCAATGTTCTTTTTGAAAAGCAAAGCGCAAGGAATGAGAGTAGGAATTGGAATGATTTCAAGAGGTGAAGTAGGATTGATTGTAGCAGGGGTAGGAGTGACTGCAGGAGTTCTCACATCAGAAGTATATTCTACAATTGTAATTATGGTAGCAGTAACGACAATCATAACTCCAATTTGGCTTAAAATGGAATATAGGAAAGAGCAAAGAAAAGGCGATGGCGTAGCAGAGAAAAGCATAGAATAGGCAATCAAGCACGTTAGATTATATACAAAAATTACTGCGACAACGTATGTTTGTAGAGAAAATGCAGGAGCAAAAAATTGACTGCTGATTACAATGAATTAACAAAACAAGTTCTCAATCTATTACCACAGGTAAAGTTTGCAGCAGTGGTAAATGTCAAGGGAGAAATTGTTTCTGGAGGACAGAAAGAAAATGTAGAACAATTATTGATCGGAGATGAAAGCAAAATGTCAATTCATTATGCCATACAAAAAAGAGACATTTTTACTAATTTGGCATACAAGATTGGCAAAGAAAAATCAGCAATTGCAGAATTTGAAAAAGCTATAATTATCAGCATTCCAATTAATTCAAACGAATTATTTTTAGTTCGTACAGATAAGGGAGTCGATTATTTGAAAATTGTTGATTTCATACATTCAAAACTAGACCCTCAAAAATACATTCGAGAAGAGATTAAAGTTATTCAAGATGAAATTGAGAAATTAAAAAACCTCAAAGAAAATGAGAAATCAAAAAAGAAAAAGGTGGTAAAGAGAAAACCAGCTAGAAAGACTGCAGCAAAGAAAAAG
>DATHYS010000069.1:0-12196 GCA_035458995.1 Candidatus Nitrosopumilus sp. | reverse complement strand
ATTTGAAGAATGCTGTATCACCTGGCGACAAACTTTCTTTTGATGATGGAATTGGACCCTCTTTGTATGTCGCTGTTGCACCACCAGTTACATCTGGTGGGTCTTCTATCTGAGGAGTGATTAATTGCAACACACTACCATCAGTAACATTGTTAGTGACACCAAACCAGATTGTTACATTTTGTCCTGTTAAAAGAGATTTTGAAGTTGAAAACAAATTCATTTCAAGTGCTTCATCTTGAGGCGAAGTTATTTGCACATTGAAAAGATTTCCTCTTCCAGTGACTAGTCTCAAATCATATGATTGAGAGTCTAGAGCATAAAGGTCAAGATTTTGACCTACGTTGTATGAAACCTGTCCAGGTGCAGAAATTTCATTTAATGTAAAATTTTGTAAAGTCCATGATGGGTCAGTCATGTTATTGACCCAGAGCCTTGTAAACTTGATTGGAAGCTGACCTGTATTTTTGATTGTTAGATCAAACTTTCCATCAGTGATACCAATATTGACAATTTCAAAAGTTTCTTTGGATTTATCTAAACTTTGAATTCCCTTCATAGTGACTTCATCACTTACTTTTTCAATCAAATTAACACCATATGTGAAATATCCAATTACAGAACTAAGAACAATTACAACAAAAATCATTCCTATAACAGTACTAAGACCTCTTCGTTTTTTTATCAAAGTATACCCAACAAAAATTCTAATGAGATAAAAAGTATTATGTATGCATTTGTGTTTGTATGAGGTTTCCTCTAACAGTGGTAGCAGATACATCTAACACATCGTATAGTTGAAATGCTAAATCATCAATTACTACGGAAATGCTACCATCTGGCATTATCTGTCCCTTTGACAAAGATTGAACTTTCTGGAATCCAGATTGTTTATCCGAAATTGTGATTTTTGAAACATCCACTCCAAGATCACCTACATTTGTAATTACAACAATTATCGAATCACATGGATCAGTATTACAATAAACATATTCAAACATCATAGACTCGTTAATTTTGTTAACATAATCATTTACTGTGTCAGTCATTTCAAGTTGTTGTGTATTCAGAGAAGTTTGACTCCACACTACACCTGCTCCGCCTAAAATGGTAACAGCAGTCATCATAATAGCAGAAGTGATTACTGTGGCTAATGCTCGTCTCTTTCTTGCCTGCTTCAAATTCATATCTTATTCCCACAGTTGGGAAATATATCAAATAGTTTGTATTCCAAATAACATACAATTCCAATTTTGGAAATGAAGATGCAATAATGTCAATAATTCACGCCTAGAATTATCATCAATTTATTTTGCTAGGCTCAATTTGAAAAAGATTGTAGCTTTAGAATGAGACATGAAGTTATCTATTCAAATCTATAATTATCTGCATGAGTAAGCAAACAGACAATCAAGATATTTCAGATTTGTTAAAGATGACTAATGATGTATTAAGTAAAATCAAAAAATCATCAACAGCATAATAGAAATTATTAATTTTAAATTATTTTAGAAATCTAAGGAGTAAGTCTATCTACATCCCTAGGATAGAATGTGGTATCACGAATATTTTCAGTTCCAGTTAGTACCATAATCAATCTCTCAAGACCAATTCCGCAACCGGCGTGAGGTGGAACACCATAATCAAATGCACCAAGATGGTATTCAAATGCATCAGTTTTCATTCCTTTATTTTTCATACGTTCTGCTAATTCATTACGTTTTTCAATTCTTGTACTGCCAGAAGATAATTCCAGATCACCATACATCAAATCAAAAGATTCAGAAACTTTTGGATTTGATTTGCTGTCTTTGACATAGAATGGTTTTGGAGCAAGTGGCCAATCAGTGATAAAGTAAAATCCATCAAGACCTATTTTTTTAAGATTTGAAGGATACAGATCATCACCCCATTCAGTTTTTGCACCAGCCTTTTGCATTTTATCAACTAATTCATCATAAGTATATCTTGGAATAGATTCAGGGACTGAAATTTCTGGAAATTCTGAATTTGGATTATCTTTTTTGTAATCATTGACAGTCTGGATGGATACCTTGATGATTTCTTCAATTCTATTCATCACATCATTGTAATCAACAAATGCTTCCTCCAAATCAATTGAAATTGCTTCTGCCAAATGACGGTTTGTTCTAGAAGGCTCTGCTCTAAAAATAGGGGCAATCTCAAATACTTTTTCAAAACTCATCGTCAACTGTTCTTTGTACAATTGGGGACTCTGAGCTAGAAAAGCTTCTTTGTTATAGTAAAATATTGGAAATAGTGCAGCCCCGCCTTCAGTGGCAGTTGCAATCATTTTAGGAGTGTTTATTTCAACAAAATTTTGATTACCGAAATATTCTCTAATGGATTTTAAAACTAAACTTCTAGTTTTGAAGATATGCTGTAGAACATCACGTCTAAGATCAATTGGTCTTACCTCTAATCTAGTATCGATATTTTTTACAGTTTTAACAGTAGGCTCAAAAGGAGGGATTTTTTCAACATCTGAGAAAACTCGTAACTCAGTTGGAATTATTTCAAATCCACTAGGTGCTTTTTCAGATGCTTTTACATTTCCAGTTATAGCAATTGAAGAGTGTGCTTTAAGTGAAGATATTTTTTCACGTATTTGATCAGGGCAGTCTCCTTTTTTAGCAACGATTGATAGATCACCATTTTTGTCTCGGATTGTACCAAAACTGATATTTCCATGTCCGCGGATTGTCAAAACCCAACCCATTACAGTAACCTGAGTTCCATCCATGGAGGAGTTTATTTCATTAGAATAGTGAGATCTGCGCAAAGTTCCTAGTTCGGTTTCTATCATAATTTACATTATTCCTAAATTCATGGTGTTAATAATTTTTCATAATGCTTATAGCCAGTTAAAATTCCACAACAAAATGAGATGATGATCCTTTTGGCTCTAGTAATTGCAATGTTTATCATTGTGGGAGTATACGTAGGATACCATGCATCACAGCAAGTTACTGTGGAAGGCCATAACATCACCATAGAATTAGAAACACTCAATGAAAGTTCGGGTTTAGTACAAATTTTAGAAAATCCAGAACTTAGAAAAACAATCCGGTAGAAACAAGTCGAATTTATATTCAATAATATCAATCTCTGTTAAGTTATGACATTTTCAAATAGAGAGAGACTAATTGCCATTATTTCAAACGGGATAGCAGTTTTTTCACTATTGCAAGAAAGAGACGAATTGCCAAAAAATACAACAATGTATGATTTTGTTTTAAAAGTAATACCTGAAGATCTCAAATCTGAATTAAGTGTAGAATTAATTGACGAAGTATTCGTGTATGTCACTTCCACACATAGTTCATAAAGTACAATATTTCATAGAAAACAGTGACTTCAATAGCAACACTAGGCTCACATTGCTCATTACAGGTGCTTAAAGGGGCAAAAGATGAAGGTCTAAAAACAATTCTAGTTTGTGAAAAAAAACGTGAAAAATTATACAAAAGATTTCCATTTATTGACGAATTAATTATCGTAGATTCTTTCAAAGAAGTACTTGATCAAAAATGTCAATCAATTCTTGAAGAGAATAATGCTGTTCTGATTCCTCATGGAACATTAGTAGCACAGATGAGTTCTGAAGAAATAGAATCTATCAAGACCCCAGTTTTCGGTAACAAATGGATCCTAAGATGGGAATCAGACAGAGAGATGAAAGAAAAACTCATGAGAGAAGCAAAATTGCCAATGCCAAAACCAGTAACAGAACCTAAAGAAATTGAAAAACTTGTCATTGTAAAAAGACAAGGAGCTGCAGGAGGCAAAGGGTATTTCATGGCAGCTAATGAAGAAGACTACAATACAAAAAGAAATCAGTTAATTTCTGAAGGGGTAATTTCTAAAGATGAAACATTATACATTCAAGAATATGCTGCAGGTGTGTTAGCTTATTTGACATTTTTTTACTCTCCACTAAAAGGAGAACTAGAATTCTTCGGAGTTGATCAAAGACATGAATCAGACATTGAAGGGTTGGGAAGAATTCCAGCTGAGCAACAGATGAAATCAAACAAAGTTCCATCATTTAACGTCATTGGAAACAGTCCACTAGTTTTACGAGAGTCATTATTAGATGAAGTGTATAAAATGGGTGAGAATTTTGTTGAAGCTGCTAAAAGAGTAGTTTCCCCTGGAATGAATGGACCATTTTGTATAGAAGGAGTTTATGATGAGAATGCAAAATTCACATCTTTTGAATTCTCAGCAAGAATTGTTGCAGGTTCTAATATCTACATGGACGGCTCCCCTTACTACTCCCTGTTATTCAATGAAACAATGAGTATGGGAAAGAGAATTGCACGAGAAGTAAAAACAGCCTCAGAAACTAATCAACTAGATAAAATTACAACCTAAAATTTCAATAGAATCTACTTTGCAGATACTTCCATACCATGTTGAGATTTTACAATATACTTGTCTCTAATTTTCAGGCTCACCCAATCAATAAACAATACAGCTGCCAACACAACCAACATGAATATCGCGGCTTTGCCATACTCAAAGAATTTGATATAATTAATAATGTAAAATCCAATTCCTCCAGCACCCACTAAACCAAGAATACTAGTTTGACGAACATTGTAATCAAACATGTATAGGATTTGACTCAATAGATGAGATGCAGATTCAGGAATTACTACATAACGGATGAGTTGCCATTTAGAAACTCCAATTGAACTAACTGCATCCATAGGATCAGAATCAATTGTTTCTATTGCCTCATATTGTAATTTTGCAACAAATCCAACTGTATACATTACAATTGCTAAAACACCTGCAAAGGTACCCAATCCAACCATTATTACAAATAATATTGCCCAGAGTATTGAAGGAAAAGTTCGAATCGCAGCTAGTAAAGCACGAACCGGACCATAGACATATTTGCTGTTTAGATTTCGTGCAGCAAATAGACTGAGAGGTAATGCTATTGCAGTACCAACTATAGTTCCAATGAATGCCATTTGGATTGTTTCAAACATTGCCCAAAGTGCAGTTGGAATATACTTTGGTTCAACAGCTAACATCTCCTCAACTACAATTGCAAGATTAGGTATTCCTTCAGCAAATTCTAAAGGATTTGCATCCACATTATATGATGCAACCACTACAAGTGCGATTATAATTCCAATTATAATATTATTTTTCGGCGTCATCAGAATACATCTCCATTATTTCTTCAGTGTTCAAATCACCAGTTTGAAAATCAACTATTTTATCACCCTCAACACCAATTTCTAAAATTTTCTGACCTTCTTTGATTACGGCTACTCTATTAGCATATTCTAATGCCAATTGAATATCATGATGAACCATTATAGCAGTCAGATTCATTCTTTTTTGAGCATCAGCAATCAGATTCATTATTTCACGAGCAGTCACATGGTCTAGTTCAGAAACAATCTCATCAGCTAAAAGAATGGTAGGCTTTTGCATTAATGCCCTAGCAATGGCTACTCTACGTTTTTCACCTCCACTTAGCATGTAGGCTTTTCTGTCTTCTTTTCCAGATAATCCAACTAGAGTCATTATTCTTTTAGCTTCTTTGATTTCAGATTCAGGGAATTTTTTGAGTAATGATTGAATTGTGTTTAACCTAGGTAAAGCGCCAATCAAAATATTTTCAAGGACGGAGATATTTTTTACCAATCCTAAACTTTGAGGAATGTAACCAATTGTGTGCATCATTTTTTTAAATTTCTTATTATTCATGTCAGGTTTTACATAATCAATTTTGATAATACCCTTACTTGGAATCATCATTCCATTCATCAGTTTAAGAAGTGTGGATTTTCCAGAACCAGATTGCCCAACAATTGCATAATTTGTTCCTCTATCAATAGAGAGATTAATTCCCTCTAGTGTAAAATTTTTAGAATCATACGAAGTCCATACATCATTCATTTGGATAATTTTGTTTGTTGAAATTAATGAAAAAGAAGGGTTTTGGGTCATCTGAATTTGTTTCATTTCAAGAATCCCGGGTTTTATTTGCTCTTGTTGTATTTGTCAAGAATTAACTGATCAAGTCCTGTTAAAGCATCAATAAAGTCACCAAATTCACCAATATGCATAGTAGTGGTAGTTGGAACTAGAGCTTCTGCACCATACAAGTCTGTCAAAATATGATTATTTTCATCATAGTTGAGTTCAACTAGTGCATCTACAAGTGCATTTTTGGTAGAATCTGACATGTCAGAGTTTACCATAAACACATGAGATGGTACAGGTCCAATTGTAGTAACTGGACGTAGTTTTACTTGATCTTCTAATTCAAGATATTTTTGTGGAGCAATATCTGAACCAAATGCAACATCGACTTTTTCTTCAAGCAATAATGTTAGTGCAGCTTTGTAACCACCTGCAAAAGTATAACTTTCAAAGTTATTTGCCAATGCAGTGTTTAGAGCAACAATATCATCACCTACTATCTCAATGTGACCTTGGGTAACCAAAGTTCCCATAGGTCTAACAAAACCAGATGAACCAGTAATGCTAGTAAATGCTACTTTTTTGCCAACTGTATCTTCCAAGGAATTAATTGAGTCATTTTCAGCCAAGGTCCAAACTGTTGCTTGGTAGTTTACCTTACCCTTTACTAGTTCAGCCATAACAGCTTCTGCACCAGTTCTTTGATGAGTGATCCATGCAGGACCAGTATCCATAAAGGCTGCATCAATATGACCAAATCTCATTCCTTCAATAATTGTCTCATAATTTGTTGGGACAACGATTTCAACATCTACACCAAGTTCAGACTCAAGGAATGTTTCCAATGCTTGAGCTTTTGGAGTTAGTTCATCAGCTTTTTCAACTGGAATAAATCCAATGGTTAGAGTGTCAACATCTACAGTGTTAGATTCAGATGAAACATTGATGATGTTATTTTCTAATAGATATGTAATGCCATTTAGAAAAGTTTCATCATCTAAAGTACCATCAGCCCACCAGCCAGCATTAGTTTTAATCCATTCAGGGACCAAACTTTCTGCTTGAGCAGATTGAGTTAACGGTACAGACAATACACCAATTACTGCAAATACAGCAATCAATGTTAATGTGATTTGTCGTTTCATGGTTAACAAAAAATTAGGTTCAGCTAAATTATTTAAAGCAAGGCCTCATTCCAAATAGTCATTCCAAGTCTATAGAATGAGAATAATTACTAAGAATATTTTAAGATTATTAGCCAGATTTAGGATTTGAAGTATTTGAATACAAATTCAGACTAGGCTCAAGATCATCTAAAGTGATTTCAACCTTGCCAATTCTACTTCTGTACAATTTAATTTTTTTACCTTCTGGAGAAATGATAAATTTGTCAACTTCGGCCAAAGCAAGGTCTTCTAGTGTGGATAATGTTTTGTAAACTGTAGAAAGTGAGATTTTTAATTCATCTGCAATTTGAGTTGCATCTTTTGATTCATTTTTGACTGAAAATAAGACAGATCTAGTACAAACATTGCTCAGTGATTCAATGATTTTTTGTGTTATATCAAATTCAGATAATTGGATTATGGTAGGCTTTTGCAATTTTATCACTCAATTTGGAATTAATGTGAGAGTAGGTTCAGGCTTACGTATAGAAATATCTGCCTTACTGATTCGGCTTCGGTACACCTTGTATTTTCTACCCTTATCAGATAACATCCATTTCTCAACTTCAATTAATGTTAATTCTTCAAGATCAGTTAATTTTTTGTATACAGAGCTGAGTGGAATTTTTAATTTATCAGATAGTTCTGCAGCAGTATTTCCTTTTTTGATAATTGAAAATAGAATTGCTCTAGATTCAGAATCAGCTAATGCCTCTATCACTTTTTGAGTGATATCATATTTTTTTAATTGTGGTAAAGTTAATTTTCTTGACATGCAAATATCTGAGATATTATTCATCTATTTAAACGAGATGTAGTTATTCTCATTCTAAAGAGTTAGAACAGTCAAGTATACGGAGTTGTTTCCTTGTGAGATTCAAATCTATTCCAAAATAATCCTAAAATTATTCCAACAGATAACCAAAAGGATGAAACACCAAGAACTGACATTAACCTAAATTCATTTACAAGACTCATCGGAGCAGTAATTTCATCAGGATTTTCTGGCATTACAAAGAAAACTGCAGATATGAAAACACCATAGCCAATTAGAGATACAAGTTTTTTATTATTTTCAAATCTTTTAGATAATTTGTAAAAAGCAACAGCACCCATGCCAGAGATTGCAATAAATGACAAATACAAAATGGCTCTTAGTACAACAGTCTCACCATCACCTACTGTGGGAGGATTTGCAGGATATTTGAGAAAAGGTATCAAGTAAAGAGTCATCCACATAATACCTGCCAATAGTAGAGATTTTTTCACATAATGATTTCCAGGAAGGGAGTTTTTTGACAATGCAAATACAATTCCAAAAAGAGCACCTACCGAAGTTCCTAAAATTACCCCTGCCAGAATCTGACCACTTTTTTGCCACATTCGGTATCCTTCATACTCTACCCAAAAGTCAGGGGTATCTTCTTCTTCGCCAGAAGCAAAGAGGTTTTGGTTTTCAATTCCAATGGCTTGATCAAGATATGGCTCTACAATGGCAAAATTTACGGTTCCATGAATTAATCCTGCAAATGCACCAGAGAGCAAGACAATGATGATAAAAATCGATGTTTTCATTTTAAAGAATTCCTAGTGACAAGGAAAACCGGCTGCGTGTCTCATGTCATGAGTTAATTCATGAATGTATAGGTCAGTAAATGCTTGTTCGCCATAGACTAGGCTAAAGATATGTCCTTGGTCAAAACCAACAACAAATAATCCTGCTGCAAATACTATTGCTAATGCAAGAATTGCCAGTTTTGAAACACCTGTTTTTGAGACAGTAATTTGTCTTGATTCAGACATAAAAAACATGATTCTCTGTTAATATTAAAACTCTTGGGTGGCTCAAAAAATATCAAAAAGTCAGAATTTGGTCATGAAAATCTGTTATTATAAGATCTTACATACTGATGCTTTTGATGTATTTTTTCTAAAAAATTTTGTAAAATGGATGATTTAGGAATAAAATCAAACGATGTAAAATACAAAAAACAGATTTCAGAGATTATTCAAGGGGAATTAATTGATCTGTATGGTTCAAGTGGATACAAATCAATTATGCAAACAATGACTAAAGTTTCTGGAAAAACAGAAAAAGAAATCATTACGGATTTTGAATTATTTTCAGATTTGTCTGAAGGAGTTTTTGGAAAATCATCAGAATCAAAAATCCTAGGACCAATCAAAATGAAAATAGATGTTATTGGAATGGAGAATATTCATCAAGAAGAAAGAACAGAGAAAAAATTATCAAGAATACTGATTGCTGATGACGAAATCGAAATTCTAGGCTTGTACAAGGCATTTTTGGAAAGCAAAGGAAGAGAAGTCATAACAGCTACAGATGGTCGAAAGTGTATAGACGCATACAAGAGATTTAATCAAAATGGGAAAGGTGATTATTTTGACGTAGTAATACTAGATCAAAAAATGCCATTTATGACAGGACTACAAACAGCAGTTGAAATTTTTGAGATTAATCCACATCAAAAAATTATTTTTGCATCAGGGTATCTTGAAAAAACATTACTTGAGGTATTGACTAGACTGGATAAAGCAATAGCAGTAATTGAAAAACCATTTTCACTTGATGTTCTAGATTATATGATAAGCAATTCAGATATTTTTAATAAATTAGAAAAAATCAACATAAATCAACAAGAGAGAGACATTAACGAAAAAATGTCAGAAATCATGACAGTCTTACAAAACCCCATTTAGAAAATATAAGTTCATATCAATTGGAGAAGATATTTACTTGAAACAAAAAATGTTTTAGCATGTCAAAATTATATTTGCTAATTATTCCGCTAGCAATTGGAATTATTTCTGGCATGTTTTTGGCATTTTACCCTGAATCGGAATCTGAGCCAAGCCTTCTGACTATAACAAAACTAATTGATGGAGGTTCACCAATTATGGGAAACTCTAATGCACCAATTACAATTTTAGAGTGGGGAGATTATCAATGTACATTTTGTTACAAATTTCATCAAAATACTTTGAATATGATCAATGAAGATTACATTAAAACGGGCAAAGTAAAACTAGTTTTCAAAGATTTTCCACTTAATGGACCAGATTCCCTATTAGCTGCTGAAGCAGCATATTGTGCACAAGATCAAGGAAAATATTGGCAATATCACGATGAGCTATACAAGAATTGGGGAGGAGAAAGAACAGGATGGGTTAACAGAGAAGCTCTTGATACATTTGGTAAAACGATAAATTTGGATTTGAGTCAATTTAACAAATGCCTTGATGAGCAAAAATATCAAGAAAAAGTAATTTCACTTCATGAATTTGGAAAGGAAATAGGAATTGATGC
This sequence comes from Candidatus Nitrosopumilus sp., assembly GCA_035458995.1. Lineage (GTDB taxonomy): Archaea > Thermoproteota > Nitrososphaeria > Nitrososphaerales > Nitrosopumilaceae > Nitrosopumilus. The sequence continues at coordinate 1,729 of DATHYS010000069.1, read as the reverse complement.
AACTCCATCATTTTTGGTCTTTAATGATGAAAAAATAATCAAAATTAGGGGAAACCAACCATTAGAAGTATTTCTCAAGACATTTGATGAATTATGATTTTTTAAAAAATATTCAAAAAGATATATTCGCAAATTATGGATAAATCATAATGCCCAAGATTGAGATTGAAAAACAAGATTCAGTAAAAATCTATAAAATTAGAAAAACGTTAGAAGAATTATCTAAAAAATCAGGCAGAGGTACAGAACTCATCACAGTATACATTCCAAAAGGAAAGCAATTACATGAAATAATTGGTTCGCTTCAGCAAGAACAAGGAACTGCAGATAACATAAAATCAGATTTAACAAGATCACATGTTGTTGATTCTCTTGGCAAAGTTATTCAAAGATTAAAGCTCTACAAAAAAACTCCAGAAAGAGGACTGGTAATGTTTTGTGGAGCTTTACCACCTGAAGAAGGTGGACCATTAGGAAGTGAAGTGGTGAAAGTTTGGGAGATAGATCCACCAAAAGATTTGAATCAATATCTTTACAGATGTGATGATCATTTTCATGTAGACATTCTAAAGGATATGTTAAAAGATGACAATCTTATTGGGTTTTTGGCAATAGATGCAAAAGATGCAGGATGGGGATTATTACATGGGGATAAAATTGAAGTATTATCTCAAACAGGTTCAGGAGTAGCGGGAAAACACAGACAGGGAGGCCAGTCTGCAAAAAGATTTCAAAAATTAAGAGAGATGGAATTGAGTTATTTTTACAACAGAGTTGCCCAAACAACTCGAGAGTATTTTATCGATATCTATCCAGTAAAAGGATTAATCATTTCGGGCCCAGGCCCTACAAAAGAAGATTTCATCAATGGAAATTACCTTGAATACCGATTACAAAATAACATCATCAGTACAATTGATTCATCGTATTCTGGAGCTGAAGGTATACGAGAAGCTTTTGCAAAATCATCAGATATTTTAGGTAGTTTCAGAATGGTAGAAGAGAAAAAACTTGTTGAAGACTTGTTCAGAGAAATCAACTCAAATACAGGTAAAGGATCATATGGCTTACAAGAAGTCATTGAATTTTTGAAAAACAATGTTGTTCAAACCTTGTTAATTACAGATAACACAAATCTCCACAGAGTCGAGGGAGAATGTAAGAGATGTAAACACATCCAAGAAGAAATCGTAGAAAGACCTCTAGTAATTCCAAAAAAAACAGAATTTGCCAATAAGCCTTGCCCAGGTTGCAATTCTATGGAAGTTGAAGTTAATGAACAAGATATTGTAGATTATCTAGAAATATTGTCTTCAAAAACAGGTTCACAGTTGGAAGTAATTTCTGGAAGTGCAGAGCATGGAAACATGTTATCTAGTTTAGGAAAAGTTGGAGCAATTTTGAGATACAATCCAGGTCATGCCAAATAAGACTGAATCTTTTTTGATAATTCTAATAATTCGTCATCACTAGAAATCTGCCTTTTGGTCCATACAGTACCTTTACTATTGTACCTAGGAATAATGTGGATGTGCACATGTGGGATGATTTGTTTTGCAGCCCTACCATTATTTTGTCCCAAACTAAATGCATCTGCACCAGTGGCATCTAAAATCGCCTTTGCAATTTTTGGAACAATTGTAAACATATTTCCAACATCTTCAGAATTCATATCTGTAATTCTCTCATGATGTTTTCTTGGAATTACCAAACTATGACCAACATCTAT
>DATHYS010000068.1:0-32176 GCA_035458995.1 Candidatus Nitrosopumilus sp. | reverse complement strand
TTAACTGATTCAAAGTTTCCTGCTGACATTTGTGATGCGTGCATGTCGTTACCGTGTCCAGTAACTTCATCATCTGGAATTGTAAGTGTCATTTTGACAACATCGCCTTGTGTAACTCTTAGTGTTGGTCCTGGGACTTGTTCACTAAAGGTCATGGCGTTGTAGGTTTTTCCTCCCATGATTGGAAGTTCAACACTGACACCAGTCAAGTTAAACTCGACTACATTTCTACCAGAGCTTTCTAAGACACCACAATCAGTTTCTGCGAATGCTTGAGGCATTACAAGTTGTAAACCGCCCATATTTCTAATCTGATCCATGACATTGACATCTAATTTAGATGCGTCAAGGGATTGACCAGCAATTTGGGTTTGTGTGTATGTGCTTCCGAATAAGGTTGCTCCCATTACAGCTACTGCTGCAATTGTGAAGAGCATACTAACACGCTTATTCATAAACCAACGCACTTGCGATTCCTATATAATAATTCCCATTATTGGTCAGGTTTTTTTGAAGGTATCTGAAAAAGAATGAATAATGGGTAAAAATTCAGTAAAGTCAACATGAAATTCAGATTAGATCAAGATTCACTTGGAAAAGTCAAAATTCCTGCAGACGCATACTATGGAGCATTTACGGGCAGAGCTATCAAACAATATCACGTAACTGGAAACAAAAGCCATGAGAATCTAATCAAGGCATTTGTCATGATTAAACGATCAGCAGCAATTGCCAACATGAAAACAAAAGCTATTGATGGAAAACGAGGAAAAGCAATAGTTTCAGCATGTGATAAAATCTTGTCTGGAAAGCATGTTGATCAATTTGTAGTAGACATGATAAATTCTGGTGCAGGAACTGCATTTAACATGAATTCAAATGAAGTCATTTCAAATGTTGCATTAGAAGTACTTCATAAAAAGAAAGGGCAATACGAATTCTTACACCCAAATGATCATGTCAACATGTCACAATCAAGTAACGATACATATCCTACTGCAATGCATGTTGCAATTTTGATGAATCTAAAAGAGACAATTCCAGCTATTGATATTTTAATTAAATCATTATCCAAAAAAGCAAAACAATTTTCATCATTCAAGAAAATTGGAAGAACACACCTTATGGATGCATTACCAGTTACTCTAGGTAGTGAATTTGAAGCATACGCCACATCAATTAGAAAAGCAAGAAAAGAAATTGTAGATGCACAAAAAGAATTACAGTATGTTGCTCTAGGTGGAACTGCTGTAGGTACAGGAGCTAATACACCAAAAGGGTATAGAAAAATTGCAATATCAGAACTTGGAAAGATTGCAAAGTTATCATTAAAACCAGAAAAGGACATGCAACACAGTTTACAAAGTAAATTTGCAGTTGCAAATTTGTCAAGTGCATTACGAAACTTGGCATTAGAAATTGGAAAAATTGCAAATGATGTTAGATTAATGGCATCAGGTCCAATTGCAGGATTAGCTGAATTAGGAATTCCTGCCGTACATGCAGGCTCATCAATAATGCCTGGAAAAGTAAACCCATCATTAGCTGAATGTATGAACATGGTTTGTTTCAACATAATTGGAAATGATACTGCAGTATCTTATGCGGCTCAAGGTGGTCAGTTTGAGCTAAATGTCATGCTACCTGGAATGCTAAAGTGTATGCTAGAGTCAACAGACATGCTGAAAAATTTCTTACCAATCTTTTCTGCAAATCTAATAGACGGACTAACAGCAAACAAAGACAAATTGCGTGCAGATATTGAAAACAGTCCAGTAATCGTAACTCTGCTAACTCCAAAAATTGGATATCTAAAATCTGCAGAACTTTTCAAAGAGTCTCTAAAAACTGGAAAAACTATCAGAGAGCTTGTTGTTTCAAAGAACCTTATGAGCAACAAAGAGATTGATTCTCTTTTCGGGTAGGTCATGGCAAAGATTTTCGTAGAAGCCTATGGATGTTCTGCAAGTTTTGCAGATTCAGAAATGATTTCAGGATTGATTCTAAATGGAGGGCACACTTTAACAGACAATTCTTCAGATTCTGATCTAAACATTGTAGTTACTTGTTCAGTCAAAGATTCAACTGCAAACAAAATGATGTATAGAATAAAGTCATTAAAATCAAAACCTCTCATTGTAGCTGGATGTCTTCCAAAGGCAGAAAAAGAAAATGTTGAAAAATTCTCTGAAAATGCAAGCCTACTAGGGCCAAATTCATTAGGAAAAACCCTTCAGGTGATCAATTCAACATTAGCAGGTCAAAAACAAATTGCCTTAGAAGATTCGGATTTATCTAAAGTCGGACTACCCAAAGTCAGACTAAATCCAACAGTGGGAATTGTAGAGATTGCAAGTGGGTGTATGAGTGAATGTACATTTTGCCAAACAAAATTATCAAAAGGAGATCTATCAAGTTACAGATTAGGAGATATTGTAAGACAAGTTCAAACTGAAATCAAAGATGGATGTAAAGAAGTATGGTTGACTTCGACAGATAATGGATGCTATGGATTTGATATTGGAACAGATTTACCAACTCTTGTAGATGCAGTTTCAGAAATTCCAGAAGACTTTATGATCAGAGTAGGAATGATGAACCCAATGTATATGCCAAGAATCAAAGAAAAGCTAATTGATTCGTTTGATAATAACAAAGTTTTCAAATTTTTACACATTCCTGTTCAAAGTGGAAGTGATAAAGTACTAAACGATATGAAAAGAGGCCACACATCTGGAACGTACAGGGAAATTGTGAAGAAAGTTAAAGAGAGATTTGGAGACTTTACCATTTCTACAGATATCATCGTAGGATTTCCTACAGAAACAGAAGAAGAATTTCAGAAAACAATTGCACTACTTGATGAGACAAAACCAGATGTGGTTAACTTGTCAAAATATAGTGCTAGACCGGGAACAGATGCTGCGGAATGGGTACAAATTGATGCTGCGGAAGTTAAGAGAAGAACCAAGATAATTTTTGATCAGATCAATAAATTGTCAATGAAGAGTAACCAAAAATGGATCGGTTGGAAAGGCAAAGTCCTGTTTGATGAGATGACAGATGAGGGAATAAAGGGAAGAAACTTTGCTTACAAGCCTATAGCTGTTGAAGACGATGTAGAATTGGGTCAATCCCACATAGTTGAAATCACTAACGCCACAGTAAAAAGACTGGTTGGTAAGATCGCAAGCTAATTTTTTTCGATCTAAAATTTGATTAAAAAAACGTAAGAAGGTTTTTTATCTAAATCAGGAAAGAAGATCAGAAATGAGTTTTCAAGTTAAAGAACCAGTGTTAGTCATAGGCCTTGGAGGCGTAGGCTCAAAATTAGCAACAGAGGCTAAAAATTCACTAAATTCTGATTGTCTAGTAATTAGCAATGATAAGAACGATTTCTCGGAAGGAGATTCATCTGTACACGTTTCAACTGATTCAATAGTTAATCCATCAGTTCAATTAATCAGAGGATCAACTTACAAAGTCGCAGATGAAATCAAATCAAAGATTTCAGGTTATTCTACAGTTATTTTGATGAGCAATTTAGCTGGTAAAGCAGGCTCAGCCATGGCACCAGTTGTTTCAGAAATGTGTAAAGAGTCTGATGCAGGTTTGATTTCCTTCGCAATTATGCCTTTCAAATATGAAAAAGATAGAATTTTCAATTCAGGCGTAGCCCTAAAAAGAGTCAGAGAAAACTCTGAATGCACAGTTGTGCTTGATAATGATTCATTGCTAGAGAGTAACCCAGATTTGAATCCTAAAGCATGTTATGGAATTGCAAATTCTGCAATGATGCATGTAGTAGAGTCACTTGGCACATCTGATATATCCTCTGAGACTAGCGTCATATCAACTAGTAAAGATGGTCAAAATATTGAAGATTCTCTTAGAGACTCACTCAAAATGCTATATGGTAATGCACCACCAAATTCCGTTAAACGTTCAATGTTGTATGTAGTAGGAGGAAGTAACATTCCAGTAGGAGTAATCAATTCAATTACAAATCTTACTGCAGGAATTGTCAATGAAAGCAATTCACAAATTGACATGACTTCAAACGTAGAAGATTCCAAAGTAGTAATGTTATCATCCATTCAAGGAATGACAAAGTTTGACAACTATGATCCACTTGGAATGATTCCACAAGAAGATACTCTTGATTGGTCAACACCTGACTGTAGTATTGATTGCGAACTAGATTTGTATCAATTAGAGTAAACTTAATTTTTAAAATTATTATTTTTTGAAAAGAATTATTCTTTCTTTGGTGCTTCTTTAGATGGTTCTTCTTTTTTTGGTGCTTCTTTAGATGGTTCTTCTTTTTTTGGTGCTTCTTTAGTTGGTTCTTCTACTTTGTCAGAAACTTTTTTCGTTTCTTTTTCAGGAGTTACTTTAGCTTCTGCATCTTCATCATATCTTGAAACAAGGACATAACCTTCTTCGGTTTTACTCATTCTAACTCTAACTTTTCTTGGAGGACTTCGGACTCCTTTTGCCCAAACTTGATGTGCCAATTCTTCTTCAATTTTGATTGTTTCAACTTTCATGTGATGTTGAGCAAATTCTCTAATCATGTTAATTGCTCTAACAGCTCTATGTTGAGATTGGGAAAGTTTGACTTTACCAAGTGGAATCGTATAAACTCGTTCTAATTCTTGAGACATCTATCCTACCTCCACATCAGTTGATCTCCAAGCTCTACGTTTTGGATTGGTTCTTACATTTCTCTTAGTTTTGAGAATAATCCATGCAGGTACTGCTGAAGTTTGCTTTGTTTTTTTAAGCAAACGGATTTTCCTTGGAGAGGACTTGCGTGCAGCCATAGATTTTCAGGCACGCGGAGCTCTTTTTAAATGAATCTCAGGATTTTAGGCAATCTTGAATCTGTTTTAGGATTCTAGCAGATGCGCCCCACACAATTTGATTTTCATATTCAAAAGTAAACATCTCTTGAATGCGATTGTGAGATGGATCAGGATCCTTTTTCTCAGTTTTTAAAAATGATTCAAGGGGAATATGAAAAATATTTTCAACTTCAGCATTTGCAGAAAGCGGGGGGATTTTATCAATAATTGAGATAAAAGGTAAAATCAGAAAACCAGAATTCAGAGTCACAACAGGATCTAGCTGACCGATTATCTGCTCTTTAGAAATTGTAAGTCCTATCTCTTCACTAGTTTCACGTAATGCGGTTTCTAAAAGATCTAAATCATCAGAATCTAATTTTCCACCTGGAAATGAAATTTCTCCAGCATGAAATTTCATGTGTTTTGGTTTTTCAGTCATTACAACAATTGGATCATTTCCATAAATCACCACAAGGATTGATGCCAAACGATATTCTCCAGGATTTTCTATTTTAGGATTAATCGGAGTAGAAAGGCGGGATTTTAAATCATCTAATAGCATCGTAGTTCTTTCCTACTATTCCATATTGGTTTTGGTATTCAAAGGTTTTAACCCAGAAGAAAAGAAATGAAAATATGACAATCAGGTACGAAGCCAATCCCCCAAAAATTTTACCAGATGTCAATACAGATGAATCAATTCAAAAATTTGTAGAAAAGATAAAAATTATTTCAAAGAAATGTGATGCAATACATCTTACTGAAAATGTGTTAGGATTTCAAAGAGTATCACCAATTGAAGCTGGAAGAATCATTAAAAAAGAAATTCCAAATTTACCAATTACAGTAAGTCTAAGAGTTAGAGACAAAAATGAAAGTGAAATTTCAGAATTTGTAGAGAGTTGTATTTCTATTGGATTTTCAGGAATTTTGATTCTGATGGGAGACCCATCACAGACAGGGAAAAAAGATTCAGGTCAATTCCCTAGTTCCACAGTAAAGAGATTAAGAGAGCAAGGAGTTGCTTCAAAAATTGACTTGTATCTTTCAATCTCAAACCAACCCAATTTTTCAAAGATTGGAAAGAAGATAGATGCAAATCCAAAAGGATTCATGACTCAAGTTATCCAAAACATAAAACAAGTGCAAGAATTGTCTGAAAATCTTAAAGGGTTTTCAATAATTCCAATTCTTTTGTATCCATCCCCCAAAAATGAAAAATCTGCAAAATTTCTAAATCTAGATTTGGCATCATATAGTCAAGAATTTGAAGAACTATTGAAAAAAACACAAGAAATTACAGGAGATGTTCTACTTACATCTCCAAGTGACTTTAGTTCATTAAATGAATTTTTAGAAAAATCAAGCAATTAGAGTACAAAGTATTTTGCGTCAGGGTGATGTACAACTATAGCAGCAGTTGACTGCTCAGGAATTATTTGGCCAGATTCAGTCAATACCATTCCAGATTTTTCAGGTTGCAGTAATTTCCATACAAGATGATGTTGTGCCACATCAGGACAGCTAGGAAAACCCCAACTATACCTCAAACCACCTTTCTCTAAATTCAATTCAGATTTTATTTTTCGATTAACCCATTCAGCCAAAGCTTCTGCTACTTCAACTGCCAATCCATGAAGATAATATGCATCAGTATACTTGTCTTCTTTATTCCACTGTTCAATTATTTCAGCCACCTTGTTACCTACAGTAACAGACTGAAATGCAACAATGTCATCATCTCCAAAATAATCAGTTAGACACAGATGATCAGACTTTGTAGAACGAGGAAATTCCAATTCTACATTTTCACCATTAGGATTCTCTACCAATAATTTCCTGTCTTTATTATGACATTTGAAATAACCATAGACAACTTCAGGCTCTAGAAGTTTATCCCTAATAATTCGAATTTTCCATTCAGTTAGTAATTGCTCATGCGCATCTTCTGATTCAGAACCTGCCTTTCCTCTTAATCCCCAAGACAATTTGAAGAGAGATTTTTTGTCTATCATGGTCCAAACTTCATCCATATTGATTTGATCCAATTTCAATCTAATTGGCTCTCCAACAATTTTTGGTGTAGGGGCCTTTACAGGTTTAATCTCACTTTTTGGAAGTGTGTCAGCATCTACTGCTACACTAGATTTGTCTTTCCAGTTCTCTATCTTTTCTTTCCAATCAGCTAAAAGTTTAGGTTTTTCATCTGAGATTAAAACATCCATTGTTTTGAGACCTTCAAACATAGTATTACAGTAAAACACGCCAGGTTCGTATATCCCATCTTCTTTAGCAATCCTGTTAATGTAATTACTGTTAATTGCAGCACCGCCACAAAGAATTGGGATAGTCATATTGTTTTTTCTTGCATGCTCCACAAAGAATTTCATTTGTTTTGAAGTTGATACCAATAATGCAGAAAGCCCAATAGCATCAGGTTTTGTCTCATCAATTTTGTCAAGGAATTTTTGTAACGGTACTTGTTTTCCCAAATCGTGTACGGTGTAACCATTATTTTGAAAGATTGTTTTTACGAGATTTTTGCCAATGTCATGTACATCACCATAAACAGTTCCTAAAACAAGGACTCCTTTGCTTGTGCCCTCTTCCTTAACCAAATATTTTTCAAGTTCACCAACAGCTGCCTTCATGCATTCAGCAGATTTTAGAACAAATGGCAAAATGAGTTCACCTGCACCAAATTTGTCACCTACCTCCTTCATGGCAGGAAGTAAATCCTCATTGAGTGTCTTTATTGCTCCATCATGGGTGACTTCTTGGGTTGCATCAAGAGACAAGATTCCATCAGTATCTTTGATAAGTTCGTTCTTCCCCAGTTTTTCAGCAATTGCAGATACAACATCATTTTGAATCCCATCTTTGAGTCGGTTCACAATTCTAAAGTTGGCACGTTTTCCAGCAGGCCAGGAAGGATCGACGTCTTCTTTCTTTGAAACAGTTCCATTTTGAGGTCCTGAATTCTCAAAATATGTAATTAAATCAGACAGGGCGTTTGGGTGAGCATTAAAAATTAGATCCTCGGCAAGTTTTTTCTCTTTCTCATCAATTTCTCCATATGGAACAATCTCTTTTGCATTTACAATTGCAGTATCAAGTCCAGTCTTTACAGCATGATACAAGAATACAGAATTTAGAATCTTTCTAGCATATGGTGCCAGACCAAAACTAATGTTACTTAATCCCAAAGTAGTAAAAGAATTAGGGAATTTTTCTTTAACTAATCTAATTCCTTCAAGAGTATTTTTTCCAGCATCAAGAAATTCATCTTCTCCTGTTGCCAAAGTAAATGTTAGAACATCAAAAATGAATTGTTCAATTTTTAATCCATATTTTTTTCCTGTCTCAAAAAGTAATTCAGCAGTGTCAACTTTTTGTTGAGGTGTTTTTGCCATTCCTTCAGGACCAATGCATAAAGCAATTGCAGGTAAGCCATATTTTGCCATGATAGGTGCTAGACTTTCAAATCTACTTCCATCACCTTCAAGATTTATCGAATTGATTATTGGCCTTCCAGGAATTTGAGTTACAGATGCTTCAATTACTTCAGGATCTGTAGAGTCAATAACAAGGGGGGCGTCAATTTCTAAACTTAGTCGTTTGACTAGATTTAACATGAATTCTTTTTCATCTGCACGTTCTGTAGTTGCAACACAAACATCAAGACAATGAGCACCATCTTCAACTTGAATTCGACCCAATTCAACCAAGCCATCATAATCATCAGCAATGACCAATTTCTTTGCCTTGCGAGAACCCTGAGTGTTTATTCTCTCTCCAATAATTAGAGGAGCTGGAACTTGCTTAAGGTCAACTGCTTTCAATGCCGAACTTACTCTAGGAACTGTCAATGTAGTAAAATCACATCTGTTTTTCTAAATACTTAACCCTCGACAGAGTTGGCTTTTTCGTCAATTACTTTCCTTAATGCTTTGATATGCTCAGGATTTGTTCCACAACAACCGCCAATTATTCGAACTTTTTTGTATTCATCAATAAAATCACCTAATGCATCTCCCATTTTTTCGGGAGTCATCTTGTAAACTGCTTGACCGCCATCATTTTCAGGCATACCTGCATTTGGAACAACTAGTACATTATGCTCATTTTGTTCATCCAGCCATCTAACACTTGGAGTCATCTCAACTGGGCCAGTTGAACAATTCAATCCAAAAACATCAATTCCCATATCAGATACAGTGGTATATGCAGCTTGAATATTTGTTCCAAGTAGCATCTTTCCATACTGATCTAAAGTAGTGTTTGCAATGATTGGGACTTTTTTACCAGTTTTTTTTATTGCGTTATGGCATGCCTCAATAACTAATTTTACTTCCAAAATATCTTGACTGGTTTCAATAAGTAATGCATCAACGCCCCCAAGAATTAATCCTTCAGCTTGTAGCTCAAATGCTTCTCTAATTTCATCAAGAGGTTTTTGACCCAAATCAGGATCATTAGAACTTGGGAGATATCCAGTTGGGCCCATAGAGCCAATCACATAGCGAGGTTTGTCAGTGTACTCGTTACATACTTCGGATGCAAGTATAGCAATTTTTCTGTTAAATTCAACTGTATCATCACCAAAACCATATTCATCAAGTTTGATTTTGTTTGAGCCAAAAGAATTTGTTTCAATGCAATCAGCACCTGCATCCAAATAATTTCTATGAATTTGTTTAATCCATTCAGGATGTGTAATCACTAATCCATCATTGAATCCATCTTGGTTATTTGGGAAATCTTCAGGTTTTGGATCATGTCTTTGAATTTCAGTTCCCATTGCACCATCAAATAGTAAAATACGATTTTTCATTGCATCAAGAAATGGTTCTTTTTCTGTCAATCTAATTTGAAAATATTCTGGGACAGTTTAACTCTTTTCAGAACAAACCACCAAAAGTTGTAGGATTGATACGTATATTGAAATTAGGTGAAAAACAATTTTTTGTACATTTATGCAAAAGTCTCAAGTAAACAATCTAGTTCGTAGTGCCACATTTTTTCAACATGCTGGAATTTCCATAATCTTCGTTTTCATGCCTATTATTGCAAAGGGAGTAACAGATTCCATTTTTGAAATTGGTCTCCTAGTCGCATCATTTAGTTTTGCTCAGATTTTATCTGAAATTTATTTTGGTAGACACTCAGACAAGAAAGGAACTAGGCTCAAATTCATCAGAATTGGCTTCATTGGATGTGCAATTGCATTTGGATTGCACTATTTTGCAGATGACCTTGGCATGTTTTTCCTAGTCAGGATTGCTGCTGGAATTGCAAGTGGAATAATGATTCCTGCTATGATTGCATATACCTATGAGGCAAATATTGACAAAAAGAGAGCAGCTACAGTAATTTCATTTCATGCATTAGGATGGCTTGCAGGAATTGCAGCTGCTGGAATTGCAAATGATTTGAAATTAATTTTCATTCTAAGTGCTGCATCATTTCTAATAGGATTACTCTTTACAATAAGACTTCCAAACCCAGAACAAGAAAAAGAGCTAACACCAGGAACTACAAAAAAAGTAATTTCAAAAAACAAATTTCTTTTCTTGTCTTTACTACTAAGACACATTGGTGCATCAGCTGTATGGGTCATTCTTCCAATAATGATTGTGGAGAAGTTAGGTGGGGAACTATATCATATTTCAATTGTATATGTTGCAAATACACTGACTGCATTTATTTTGATGAATGTGATGGCAAGTAAAATTCATCTCTCAAATGTAACTAAATTTCAAATCGGCATAGGGTTTACGACATTTGTATTTGTGGGATTATCAGTTGTAACAGAGTGGTGGATGGCCATGCCGTTTATGGCACTAGTTGGTGCAACATGGGCATTTTTGTTCATTGGGGGAAATTTCCATTTGATGGAAAACAATCCACGTTCAACATCAACAGGGATATTCAGTTCTACTTTGTCAATTGCAACAGTAGTTGGACCTGTAATTGCTGGAGCAATTGCATTTGCATTTGACTATGTTTCTGTAATGTATTTTGCAATTGCAATAATCATATGTGCATTTGCAGTATCTCTTAAAATTAAAAAACCGTAAACTATCTCAAGCCCCAACGGGACATTACTTTCTCTTCGACTCTTTTGAAAATTACACCATCAACTACTAGACCAATGGCCATGATTACTACCATAATTCCAATAACCTGGGAAACATCATTTAGGGAACGGCCTGCATTAAGCAAGAATCCTAATCCTAGGAACGAAAAGAGGATTTCAGCCCCAATTACACCTCTCCATGCAAAAGCCCAGCCTTGTTTGAACCCTGAAATCATGTATGGAAAAGCTGCAGGAATCAATACAGCTGTAATTAGCTGACTGCCCTTTGCACCCATATTTCGAGCAGCTTCTATAAAGTGCGGATTGATGTTTTTGACTCCGGTGTAGGTGTTTATTGTAACTGCAAAAATGGCACCAATTGCTGTGACAAAGATTATTCCTCCATCAGTTAATCCAAACCAAAGAATTGCCAATGGCACCCAAGCAATTGAAGGAATTGACTGTAATCCTAAAACTAGAGATCCTACAGTTTGATTGATGACTTCAACTCTTGCCATAAATATTCCAAGTACAATTCCTCCACCGATTGCAATTGCCAATCCAATAGCTAATCTCCACATACTAGTTGCTATTCCATACAATAAACTACCATCAGCTGCACCATATGCCAAATCTTCTGCTACTTCATATGGAGATGGGAAAATATTATCAGGCCAAATTCCTGCCATTGCAATTATTTGCCAAACAGCAATAATTCCAATGTAAAATGCAATTCTATGAGGTGTGAAATTTTTTGCCACAATTATCACTCTTTGCTTTTCTTTACCTCTGGTCGAAGTTCTGCCAAAATATCTTGTTGGAATTTTAACAATGATTCATCTTCAGAAATTCTAGGTCTTGGGAAATTATTGTCAACTTCTTTTTTAATTACAGATGGACGATTACTGAATATTGCTACTTTGGTTCCAAGAACTGCAGCTTCAGAAACACTATGAGTTACAAACAAGATTGTCTTTTTTGTTTTCTCCCAAATTAACTGCATTTCAACTAGTAACAAATCACGAGTCTGAGCATCAAGTGCTGCAAATGGCTCATCCATTAGTAATACATCAGGATCCATCACAAGAGCCCTAGCTATAGCCACACGTTGTTTCATTCCGGTTGAAAGTTGATAAGTATAGGAATCTGCAAACTTAGTTAATTGCATCATATCCAAATATCTATGAGATATCTTGGCTCTCTCTTCTTTTGGAATACCAGCCATCTTTAGTCCAAATTCCACATTGTCTTGAACCTTTAGCCACGGAAATAATGCCCCTTCTTGAAATACCATAATTCTTTCAGGTCCAGTTTCACTAACACTATGACCGTCAAACAAGATTTGACCGTCATCAGGTTTCTCCAAGCCAGCAACAATACGTAAAAATGTAGATTTTCCACATCCTGAGGGGCCAACCAAGCATACAAAGTCCCCAGCATCTACCTTGAGATTTATGCCACCCAGAGCTTTGAGTTTATGAGAATCATGGCTGAAATATTTTACAATATTTTTTGCCTCAAGTTTGGTCATGTGGTTTTATCTCCTTCAAGGGAATTTGTATCAGAGTAGTAAAAAATACCAGACAAATCATATCCATTTCTTCCAAGATAACCCAAGGCATCTGCTTTTTCGGCAAAGGAATGAACTGAATCAGGTAAAGGATCATCAGTAATTACAAGATTAGATAATGCAATATCGACTACATTATCAGATAGTGGTTGACCCAAATGAGATTTTAAAAAATCATTAAAAATAATTCTAGTTTCTACAGGATTTTGATTTATCCAAGTTACCGTATCACGATGGGAATCTAACAAATTTGCAATCACCATAGGATTTTCTTTTACATAGTTTGCATTTGCAATTAAAAGAACAGATGCAAATTCTTGATTAGGCCATAATTCTTCTTCATAGAATAATCTTTTTCCGTTTAGTTCAGTTTCTAAAATAGTGGCCCAAGGTTCTGCAATCCATGCACCATCAATTTCACCTTTGACAAATAAAGTATAGATGTCAGGATTTGGAATATTGTAAATTACAACAGAGCCCCCTTTTTCAGCTGGCTTTAACCCATTTTCAGATAGGTAGTGGCGTAATGAAACATCTTGAGTGTTACCAATTTGAGGGGCAGCAATTTTTTTTCCTGCAAAATCAGATGGAGAAATAATTTGGGATTCAGGATGGGCAATAAAACTAGCTCCACCGCTTGCAGCACCTGCCAAGATTTTCACATTATGATTTTCTGAATTTAAAAATCCATTAATTGCAGGTCCTGGTCCAACATAAGCTAAATCTATAGAATTTGCAAAAAGAGATTCAATTGCCTGAGGACCACTGTCAAAAACTCTAGTTTCAATCAAAGTTGAATTTCCAACACTTGCTTGAAAAAATTCTTTTTCCATTCCTACAATAGGAATTGAATGGCCAATGTTTGGAAAATATGCAATACGGAGTTTATTTTCATTTGAGGAATTGTTAGAATTAAGAGTCACTCCCAATACAGACAATAGAATTATTCCTGCAATTCCAGCAGCAAGAATTGACTTAGTTTTCATAAAACAGCGTTATATCTGGCGGTTAAATAATCATCGAATTTTAGCTCAAGCTAGTCAGAAATTTTTTGGAAATTATTAATTTTGAGCCTATCACAAAAGATAAATTCCAAAATGCGACGGAAAAAATGTTTTATGACTCAAAAAGGAATTCTTGCATTTTCTGGCGGATTAGATACATCAGTTGTTGTAAAATATCTACAAGATGAACATGACATGGATGTAATTACAGTTACAGTAGATGTTGGACAAGGAGACGATTGGAAAAAGATTGCCGCTAAGGCAAAAAAACTCGGTGTGAAAAAACATTACAACATAGATGCAAGAAAAGAATTTGTCAAAGATTACATTTTTCCATCAATTAAAGCAAATGCTCTTTATCAGAAAAAATATTGTCTTGCAACTGCACTAGCTAGACCATTAATTGCAGAGAAAGTCTTAGAGATTGCAAAAAAAGAAAAAGTAACATCACTTGCTCATGGTTGTTCTGGAAAAGGAAATGATCAAGTAAGATTCGACATCACATTACGTTCTGGATCTGACCTTCCAATTATTGCTCCTATACGAGATAAAAATTTGGATAGGGATACAGAACTAAAATTTGCAAAAAAACATGGAATTGAAATTGACACTGTCGCTAAAAAATTCAGTATTGATCAAAACTTGTGGGGTCGTGCAATTGAAGGAGGAGTATTAGAGGATCCATATAATGAACCACCTGATGATGCATTCATTTGGGTCAAAACAAAAAACTTACCAGACAAACCAACGTATTTGGAAATTAAATTCATTAGAGGAATTCCAGTTGGAGTGGATGGAAAAACAATGGAGCCAGTAAAACTAATTGAATACATTAACAAAAAAGCAGGAGATGCAGGTGTTGGGATAGTTGATCATATTGAAGACAGAGTTGTAGGAATCAAATCTCGTGAAGTATATGAGACACCAGCAGCAACATGTCTGATTGAAGCTCATTCAGATTTAGAGAAAATGGTTCACACTAAACATGAAAATAAATTCAAATCAATCATTGATGATGAATGGGCATATTTGACCTATTCAGGACTTTGGCAAGATCCTCTAAAAACAGATCTTGACGGATTCATCGAGGCTTCCCAAAAACCAGTTTCAGGAACTGTGAAATTAAAACTGTACAAAGGAGGACTCAGAGTTGTAGGAAGAAAGTCAAAAAATTCATTGTATAGTCATGACATTGCAACTTATGGAGTAGAATCAACATTTGATCAAAGATTGGCCAAAGGATTTGTAGAATTATGGGGAATGCAGTCAACAGAAGCTAATAAATTACAAAAGAAAGGGTCAACAAAAACATGAACTGTCCAGAATGTGATGCAACACTAAACATCCCAGACGATGCCGCTGTAGGAGAAATAGTTTCCTGCCCTGATTGTGGTGCTGACTTTGAAATCTCCAAAAAAGATGGATCAAATGTTGAGCTTAAACAAGCAGAAACTGTAGGCGAAGACTGGGGAGAGTAATGTCAAAAGTTTGTATTGTCTTTGACCGCTTGAGAGCGGAAGAAAAGATGCTACAAAAAGAAGCATCTGAATTAGGACATGATGCATTGATGTTAGATGCAAAAATCACTCAAATCAACACAGATAGTAAAAAAGAAGATTTTGATTTAGGAGATGTTGTTTTAGAAAGATGTGTAAGTTATTTTAGAGGACTGCATTTTACTGCCAGTCTAGAATTTATGGATATTCCAGTGTTAAACAAATTTGAAGTTGCTAACACTTGTGGAAATAAAATGTTCATGACTTTACTTTTGAAAAAGAACAATATTCCAACACCTAAAACATATTTTTCATTTTCAAGTGAGAGTGCTGCAGAGAATTTAGAAAAAGTAGGATTTCCTCTAGTCATTAAACCGGTTATCGGTAGTTGGGGAAGAGGAGTAATGCCATTAAAAGACAAAGACACCATGGAAGCAGTTTTTGAAATCAGAGATATTACAGATAGTCCACATGATAGAATTTACTATTTACAAGAATTAATCAAAAGGCCTCCAAGAGACATTAGAATAATCACTGTAGGGGATGAGCCCATTGCAGCCATGTATAGAAAATCCTCAGGAGGATTCAAAACCAATATCGCTTTAGGGGCAGATCCAGAACTTTGTGAGATCACAAAAGAGATGGAAGATATGGCTTCAAAAGCATCAAAAGCTATGGGTGGGGGAATTTTAGGAATTGACATGATGGAAGACGAGGAAAATGGGTTAGTCGTCCATGAAGTTAACAATACTGTAGAATTCAAAGGATTGGCAAAGGTTGCACAAAGAAATATACCAAAAGAAATGGTAGAATTTGCTCTAAACTACATAAGAAAATAAATTATACTCCTTTAGGAGGTGTCTTATCATGAAAGTAGGAGTTGTTGGAGCATCAGGATATGTAGGTGGAGAGACGCTTCGTCTTCTAGTAAACCATCCAGATGTAGAGATCGCAATGGTCACATCAAGACAACATGTTGGAGAATATCTTCATAGAATACAACCAAGTTTGAAAGGATTTACCGATCTGACATTTTCAGAATTAGATTATGATAAATTAACTGACAAATGTGATTTAGTTTTCACAGCAGTACCTCATGGAACAGCAACTGAAATTGTAAAGGCCCTGTACGATAGAGGAGTTAAAGTGATTGATTTGAGTGCAGATTATAGATTACATAATCAAGATGCATATGACAAATGGTATGGATGGGAACACCCACATCCAGATTATTTAGAAAAATCAGTTTTTGGAGTTCCAGAATTACATAGAGAGCAGATTAAAAATGCACAACTAGTTTCTTGTCCAGGTTGTATGGCAGTAACATCAATGCTTGCACTTGCACCATTAATCAGAAATGATCTTATTGATACTGATCACATTATTGTGGATTCAAAAATTGGTTCATCAGGTGCAGGTTCCGGTTCAGGTACTGCTCACGCAATGAGGGCAGGTGTAATCAGACCATACAAACCAGCAAAACATAGACACACTGGTGAAATTGAACAAGAGCTTAGCGAAATTGCCGGTCATAAAATTAAAGTTTCAATGAGTCCACATGCTGTAGATGTAGTTCGTGGAATCTTGTGTACAAATCATACTTTCTTGAAAAAAGACATAGAGGAAAAAGAATTGTGGAAATTATATCGTCAAGCATATGGTGAAGAAAGATTTGTCAGACTAATTAGAGATAAAAAAGGATTATACAAATTCCCAGATCCAAAATTCTTGGTTGGTTCAAACTTTTGTGATATTGGATTTGATTTAGACGAAGATAACAATAGATTGATTGCATTATCTGCATCAGATAATTTAATGAAAGGTGCAGCAGGTTCTGCCATTCAAAACATGAATGTAATGTGTGGTTTTGATGAAATGGACGGATTAAGATATACTCCACTAACTCCTGTTTAGAAATGATTACTATCAAAATTGGTGGAAGTGTAGTAGACGATTTACATCCATCAACAATTTTAGATATTAAAAAAACAGCTGAAACTGAAGGGATAATCATTGTTCATGGTGGCGGTAAAGAAGTTACCAAAGTGTGTGAACAACTTGGAAAAGAACCAAAATTTGTAACATCTCCTAGCGGTATCAAAAGTAGATATACTGACAAAGAAACTGCAGAAATTTTCACTATGGTAATGTCTGGAAGAATTAACAAGACAATTGTTCAAATGCTTCAAAAAAATGGAATTAATGCAATAGGTCTTTCAGGAGTAGATGCCAAAGTAATAGAAGCTGATAGAAAAAAGAAACTCCTAATTGTAAATGAAAAAGGGAGAAAACAAGCAATTGATGGTGGATATACTGGAAAAATCCGAAAAGTCAATTCAAAATTCATCAAATCACTTTTAGAACAAGGTTTGACGCCTGTAATTTCTCCAATTGCAATTAGCGAAGAATCAGAATTTCTCAATATAGATGGAGATAGGGCTGCTGCATATGTAGCAGGCGCAGTAGGATGTGACAAAGTATTATTCATCACTAATGTTGATGGACTATTAATGGATGATAAACTAGTTCCAAAACTTTCATTGGCAGAAGCAAAAGAGATAAGACCAAAGATAGGTCCTGGAATGGAGAAGAAAATTTTGGCATCAACTGAAGCATTAGATATGGGAGTTAAAGAAGCATTGATTGGTAATGGTCAAAAAGAAAATCCAATATCATCAGCTATTGCACATGATAATTGTACGGTGATTGAACATGAGTGAAGATCAATTTATGGGGAATCTGTATCAGAGATTTCCAGTTACAGTTGAAAAAGGAGTTGGTGCCCATGTATGGGATACAGATGGTAAGGAATACATCGATTGCATGGGAGGATATGGAGTAGCTTTAGTAGGTCACAGAAATGAAAGAGTCAACAACGCAATCAAAGAACAAATTGATAAAATTATTACAGTTCACAGTTCATTATACAATAAAACAAGAGAAGAGTTTTTGACAACACTTATTGGTTTAGCACCAAAGGGACTCACACAAGTTCATCTAAACAATAGTGGTGCTGAAGCAGTAGAGGCAGCAATGAAGTTTGCAAGAAAGTTCACAGGCAAAAAAGGAATGGTTGCAATGAAAGGATCTTACCATGGAAAGTCATTTGGAGCTTTATCATTAACATTTAATCCAAAATACAGGAAAGCCTTTGCACCACTTGTAGAGAAAGTTTCATTTGCATCTTATGGAGACATTGAATCTTTACGTTCAGTTGTAGATGATGATACTGCATTTGTTATCTTAGAACCTATTCAAGGAGAAAGTGGAATCATTGTTGCTCCAGAAGGATTCTTGCAAGATGTTAGAAAGTTGTGTGATGAAAAAGGAATTGTGCTAATTTTTGACGAAATACAAGCTGGTTTAGGCAGGACTGGACGATTATGGGCTTGTGATCATTGGAATACTGCTCCAGACATTTTATGTTTAGCAAAAGGAATCGCAGGTGGTGTACCGATGGGTGCAACACTAGTAAGACCAGATATTTTAGCTGCAATCAGCAAAGGAGAACACTCATCAACATTTGGAGGAAATCCAATTTCTTGTGCAGCAGGGACTGCAGCATTAAAAGCGATTACCGAAGATGGACTAATTGAAAATTCTGAGAAAATGGGAAAACTATTCAAAGAAGGATTAGAAAAATTAAAAGAAAAACATACGATGATTAGAGAGATTCGAGGAAAAGGTCTCATGATAGGTGTAGAAATGAAATTTGAAGTTAAAGACATCTTATTTGGATTAATCAAAAAAGGCGTCCTTATGCTCTATTCAGGAAGAAATATTCTAAGAATTCTTCCTCCATTAGTAATATCTGAAGATGACGTAACAAAAGTTTTACATGCTCTTGATTTAGTACTAACTGAAGAGGAAGAAAAGAGAAATGTACAAGGATAAAGTAGATGAAAGAATCATTGGATATTTGAAAGAGGATTCTAGAGAATCATTTGTAGATATTGGTAAGAAACTAAAGCTTTCAGAATCAGCAGTTAGAAGACGTGTAAAAAATCTAGTAGACAGCGGAACCATTAAAAAATTTACTTTAGAATTAGGTGAAGAAAATGCAACTAGTGCAATTGTTTTGGTGTCAGTTGATTCTGCAATGGATACTTCTAAAGTTTCTTTGAAGCTTGCTAAATTAGAAGGTGCAAAAACAGTCTATGAGATTACAGGTCAGTACGACATTACAACAATTATGAGTGCATCAAGTATTGCTGAAATTAATAATAGTATTGACGCTCTAAGAAAGATTCCAGGGGTAGTGGATACCAATACAGTAATAATTTTGAGAAAAATTATCTAAAAACGACTTTCGTAACATAATTTTAATTCAAAACTAATTTAGGATCACCATGAATCATTTCCAACGAATTTAGTACGAATATGTTTATAACATCAATTTATGGTATCGATTTCAGTAATGAAAGATCCGAATCACTATGCAAATCTGTATAACTCATATGATAAAAATCCAAAAAGAATCAGAGTTCTAGATAGTACTTTAAGAGAAGGGGAACAGCATCCAGGTGTTTCATTTACAAATAAACAACGAATTCAGATTGCATGGATGTTAGACTATTTTGGAGTAGATCAAATTGAGATTTCACCAGTTGTTTCAAATGATCATAAGGAGGCAACGAAAACAATTATCAAACAAGGATTGAAAGCAGACATTGTTTCTCATGGACGAGCTTTAAAGCAAGACATTGACACTTCTTTAGATTGTGATGCAAAATGGTGTGCAGCATATTTAGGAATTTCAGATATTCACCTAAAAGACAAATTAAGAATTACAAGAGAAGAAGCACTGGAAAGAGCAGTGGAAACAGTAGAATATGCAAAATCACACGGTCTTAACATTAGATTTACAGTTGAAGACGGTAGCAGAGCTGAACCAGAATTCCTATTGAAAGTATGTAAGGCCATCGAAGAAGCAGGAGTGGACAGAATTAGTCTTCCAGACACAGTTGGAATCTTACGTCCAATTGGAATGTATAATTTTGTAAAGAAAGTTAGAGATGTTGTAGATGTTCCATTAGATGCACACGTCCATAACGATATTGGTTTTGCAGTTGCAAATGCATTTTCAGCATGTGATGCGGGAGTTGATCAAATCCACACCACTATTGATGGTATTGGAGAAAGAACAGGAATTCCACCTCTTGCAGAGGTAGCAGTCGCATTAACTTACTTGTACAAATCTCCAAATGATTTCAGATTAGATATGCTATTAGATCTTTCAAAATTGATTGAAGAATATACGTCAATCAAACCATATGACTCAAAACCAATTGTTGGTTCATCAGCATACAAACACAAAGCAGGCACACACCTTGCAGCAATTCTTAGAAATCCAGCTGCATATGAGCCAATCCCACCTAGATCAGTAGGCAATAGAAGAAGAATTGTCTTTGGAGAATTAGCAGGAAAAACAGGTGCTGCCTATTTGATGTCATTGTTGGGATTGGAGAAAGATGATGAAAGTGCAAAAGCAGTAGCCGCAGGATTAAAGGCTCTAAGAATGGGTGATCTAATAGAGATCCCTCTAGAGGACAGACTTGAAAAAAAGATAATTAATGATAAATAAAGAGGAGTATTGAAGAGAAAATATGTCAAAATGTGAAGAATGTGATGCAGATATTTCCATACCAAGTGATGCACTTGAAGGAGAAATCGTAACATGTCCAGAATGTGGCGCAAGTTTTGAATTAGCTAAAGGTTCAAACGGTTTCGATCTAAAGCCGGCCCAAACGGTTGGCGAGGATTGGGGACAGTGAATCCTGACGTTACCATTCTTTACGATACCATCCGTTGGGAAGAAAAAGCTCTACTAGAAGCAGGTAAAAAAAAGAACATTAACATCCAGATGGTCGATTGTAAAAAATTGGCAATAGATTTAGAAAAAAAACCTGAAGATTATGGAGTAGTTATCCAAAGATGTGTTAGTTACTATAGAAATCTACATTCAACTGCAGCACTTGAGGGAATTGGCGTCAAAGTGATTAATTGTTTAAACACAGGTGTTTTTGCTGGAAATAAATTATTTACACATATGTTATTGAAAAAACACGGAGTACCAACACCAGATGCAACTGTAGCATTTTCCAAAGAAGCAGCATTAGAAGCATTAGATTCACAAGGATATCCAAAAGTTATCAAACCAACTGTTGGTAGTTGGGGAAGATTAATTTCAAAATTAAACGATAGAGATGCAGCTGAAGGAATTATTGAAAGTAGAGAAAACATGTATCCAATATATCAAGTTCATTATTTAGAAGAGTTTGTAAAAAGACCGCCAAGAGATATCAGGGCAATAATGGTAGGAGACAAAATCGTTGCCGCAATTTATCGTTCATCTAAACATTGGAAAACGAACATGGCATTAGGAGGAACTGCAGAGCCATGTCCAGTTACGCAAGAAATGGAAGAAATGTGTATTAAGGCAAAACACGCAATTGAAGGAGATATCGTAGGTGTAGATTTGATGGAAAGTGATGAGAAAGGACTAGTTGTTCACGAAGTGAATAATACAACAGAATACAAAAACACAGTAAGAGTTTGTGAAGTTGACATTCCTTCTTTGATGCTAGACTATGCACTGAAAATAGAAAAGTAAGAATTGGACACTCATTTTACAGTAACACCAAGATTTGCAGTAAAGATGTTAGAGAAAGCACTAAGACTGTACACACCATCTCTAAGTGAAAAACCAATGGCGGAATTTTTAGCTGACAAATGTGATGATCTAGGTTTTGAGGATATTCAGATTGATGAAGTTGGAAATATTATTGCAAAGAAGGGTTCTGGCTCACCAAAAATTATGTTATGTGGGCACATGGATGTAGTACCAGGTAAAGTCAAAGTAAGAAAGGAAGGAGATGCATTGTATGGTAGGGGGGCATCAGATGCTAAAGCACCATTAATGGCAATGTTATTTGCAGCAGCATCAATTCAAAATAACAATGGCACAATAATTTTTGTTGGAGCAGTTGATGAAGAAGGAAACGCAACAGGAATTAAAAATTTAGTCAAAAAGAAAATGGGTGTAGATTATGCTGTATTTGGAGAACCAAGTGGAATTAAACAAGTAACAATTGCATACAAAGGAAGATTAGCGATAAATCTCAAAATTAGTGTCCCTGATAGTTCTCATGCTAGTGCACCATGGCTATCAAAGAATGCAATTCTAGAATCTATGATTTTTGCAAGAGAATTAAAAGAAAAGTTAGAAGCGAATCAAGAAGACAGAACAAAAGGCATGTTATTGACTGCAACTATGACAGAAGTTAAGGGAGGTACAAGTCATAATGTAACTCCTAAAGATTGTGAAACAACTTTCGATATTAGAATTCCAGTAGATATGAATTGTAAATCTATTGAGCAAAAAATTGCAACTTTAGTAAAAGAAATTTCCCTAGAAAGAGGTGTCGAAGCATTTTATTCTATTCTAGACGAAACTGAGCCATTTGAAGCTGCACATAATTCACCATTAGTAAGGGCATTTACACTGGGAATAAGGGAAGTGGAAGAATCAGCTGCAAAATTGATCAGAAAAACAGGCACAGGAGACATGAATGTGCTTGGAAATCAATGGGAAATTCCAGTTGTAACATATGGACCAGGAGATCCTCATGAAGCCCACACAATAGATGAAAAAGTTTCAGTCGATGAGTATCTTAGAGGGATTGAAATTCTCAAGAAAACACTACAGCATTTAAAAAGACTTCATGATAGAAAAATGAAGTAATGCTCTGGTTTGTAGGTTTAGGTATTTCGGGATTCAAATCAATACCCAGTGAAGCATTAGATGTTTTATCAAAAGCAGATATTGTTTATTTGGAACAATTTACTAGTCCAATTGGAAAATCAGATTTAACAAAAATCAAAAAAGCTACAAAGGGAGAATTCAAACTGGCAAAAAGATGGCTGGTTGAAGATGGAAATGAGATTTTAAAAAATGCAAAGAAAAAGAAAGTCGTATTATTAGCATATGGGGATCCATACATTGCAACAACTCACATTGAACTAAGAACAAGAGCAGTAGAAGAGAAAATCAAGACTTATTCTATTCATGCATCATCATCACTTACTTCAATGATAGGAGAATGTGGTTTGCATTTTTACAAAGTTGGAAGAATTGCAACAATTATGAGTGAAATGAAATCTTTGACAACACCATATTATGTAATTTACAAAAATATCATTGAAGGAAACCATACAGTTCTTCTTTTAGAATATAATCAAGACAAGGATTTTTTCTTAGATCCTAAGGATGCATTAGATGGACTTTTAGAAACTGAGAAAGGGCAGATAAGAAATGTGATTAGTTCATCAACATACGCAATAGTAGCATCAAGAATAGGATTCAAAGATCAAAGAATAATTTCTGGGAAAATATCTAGTCTAAAGAAAACAGATTTTGGTAAACCTCCACATACAGTAATAATTCCAGGAAGGTTACATTTTACAGAGTCAGATGCATTGAAAATATTTGGAGAATGCATAGATGAGCCATTTGACAATACCGAGAAAGTAAAAAAAATTTCTATCCAAATGATGAAAAAATATGTTCCAATGGTAAGAGAGGCACTTGAAGAAGTAGAACCACTATACAAAGATCAGAAAGAATTTCATGGAATTTTAGAAAATGCCGAATTATATGTTAAGGATGCAGAGAAATTTCTTGAAGATGGCCAAGATGAAGTAGCAATATTGAGTATAGGTTATGCAGATGGTCTTGTTGATGCATTAAGATTGGCAAAAGGCCTTGAGCCAAAGATGTAATTTTTAGCGATGAATTAAAGAGAGGGTCAAAAATAGAAAAAACATTGGAACAAAGTGAAAAAAATATCCTATCTATGATATTTTCTTGTCAGATTGAAGGAAAAAATGCATTTGAAGCAATCAAAAAGAAAAACATGTTTTCAGAAGATTTGATTAATTCAAAAATTGATGAATTAATTAAAAATCAACTAGTAAATGAAGATAGAAATACACTCACAGAGGAAGGTAGAAAATCATTATGTGTGGTATTGGCAGGAGGAGTTTTTGACATTATCCATCCAGGGCATATTCACACATTAAATGCTGCAAAAGAATTAGGAGACGTACTAGTTGTGGTTGTTGCAACAGACAATACAGCAGTAAAAATGAAGAAAAGAAGACCACTTCATTCCCAAGATCAAAGACAAGAATTAGTTAATTCTCTTTCAATGGTAGATCTTTGTTTAATTGGTCAAGAAGATGACATTTTCAAAACAGTAAATCACGTTAAACCCCAAATAATCGCATTAGGTTATGATCAAGTCCATCAAGAGAAATTCATTACAGAAGGATGTAAGAAAATAGAGCTTGATGCGAAAGTAGCAAGATTACAATCACCAATTCCTGAAAGCTCTAGCTCTAAAATTGAAAAAGAATATGGTGAATCCATTCACGGAATCTAGGAATTTATCGGAATTTTAATTGAGACTTTTGAGCCATCTTTTAATTTAGCAATTTTTCTCAAGTTGGTTTTTGAAATTAATTCTATAATTGAATCATCATGATGAGTACGCTCAAGAATAATTAATTCACAATTTGCAGAATTATTGAGTTTTGCAGAAAAGCATTTTACCCATCCATAGGTTCGTTTTCCATCTGAAAAGCTCTTAATTTTGATACCATTCAAAGTTTCAAATTGCTTTATGGATTCTTGATGAATTTTTTGATCTAGTTTTACATTAAGAGTTCCAGGGTATGGTACATATCCAATTTTAGATTCAAATTGTTTTGTATACCCCTTTAATCCCATATAGTATGCACCCTCACCCATCCCAGAAACTAATGTACCTTCGAGTTCTACATGAGAAGGTGATGAGTCAAGACTTTTTTGTAAAATTGCAGAGAGTTTTACCATTTCAGAAAAACCTTTGGGGGTAATTTTTACTGAGATATTTCTTCCATTCATTATTCTTTCAATGAATTGATTTTGTTCTAATTCAAGAAGATGTTTTGATGCAGCCTGCTGTGATTTTTTGATACTTTTACCAAGTGAAGATGTAGTGATTGAAACATAGTTGTATTTTGCACCTTTTGAAAGTAAATACGAGAGAGTTAGGATATGCTGAATTTTTAGTTCAGTCATCTATTCTAAGAAACGCCCAGGTCACCAAATGTTTTTAGTATCATTCCATCAGAGTTTGATAATTTTGCAACTCTATGCCCAATTACACATTCAACACCAGCATTTCTGGCACCCTCTAAAAGTCTCTGGGTGATAATTCCATCCAATAGGAGATATTTGATTCCTGATTGAGAGGATAGTTTACTTACAACTTCACTTATTGGAACTTTGAAAATTTCATTTTGATCACCATCTAATGCAACTGCTTCAAGTGTTTCATTGAGATTTGGAAAAACTTTTGCTGCCATTTCTGCAACAGGTTTATCATCTTCACTTTTTAGTTGAGGGGCAGGTTTTCCTTCTTTAATCTCATCAGCAATAGGTTTTAGAATTTCATCTAATCTTTGTGGAGTTAATTCTTCAACTTCAACACCAGGGTCTGCTTGGATTTCATAGTCTAGTGTGACAACAGATTTGAGTTCTTTTAGGATAAATCCACCGGATCTGTCACCATCAAGGAAGGCAACAACAGTATCTTTAGAACTACATAATTCTTTGATAGATTCATCAATTTTTGCACCTTCAATTGCAAGTGCATTATCATATCCAGCTCTTAGAAGATTGATTACATCAGCTCTTCCTTCAACAAGAATTACCCATTTAGAATCAGTAAGACCAGAACTACAGGTTAGTTTTGATGGCCCATAAGTGGATAATTTTCCAGTATCACCTCGGTGAACATCATTTAGCATGCTTTCACCTTCACTAACAGTTTTAGTTGCCCATTTTTGTTTGATCTCTTTTGCACGTTTTACAATATCATCTTTCTTTGCAGCTCGTACATCATCAATGGCTTCCAATTTGAATGTACAATCAAACGGACCTACTTTGTCAATACTCTCAATACCTGCTGCAATTAGTGCACAAGTATCAATGTCAGTACTCATTGGAATTAGAGCATCACCGATAGTGGTGTTTGATGTAGATTTTGCATTTACTTCAATGCGACCTACTTTAGAAACTCGTTGCAGTTCATTCAAATTCATCTCTGGGCCTAACAGTCCTTCTGTTTGGCCAAAGATGGCTCCGATTATATCTGCTCTTTCAACAAGTCCATCGACTTCATAGGAAAGTTTAACGTGATATTTGACAATTCCTGATTGAGGCATAAACTATTCATCTCCTTTATTATCATAATTTGAGTTTCTACCTGCGATATATGAGGGTATCGCAGAAAAATATGTTAAAAATATGAAAAATTTCAAGAAATATGCAAACTATAGCAACTGCTAGAGAAAACTAAAAATGAAAAATAATGATGTTTGTTTATTCAGTGCTAAATGAGTGACCACATGAACAGGATTTTGTAACATTTGGATTGTTAATTTTGAATCCAGAGCCCATTAGGCTTTCAATATAGTCTACGTTTGCACCTTGCAGATGATCAACGCTGTAGCTGTCAACTAGAAGTTTGACGCCATTTTCTTCTAAGACAATGTCGTCTTCTTCTGGTGCTTTTTCAAAGCCCATTCCATATGAGAGACCAGAACAACCTCCACCTTGAACATATACTCTAAGGTATTCAGGAGATTCTGCTTCTTCTTTCATAAATTCGTGGATCTTTTCAGCTGCTTTTGAGGTAACTGTGACCATCTTTTGTGTTTGCTCAGTTGCCATTATGAATAAAAAAGACGGCTCAAAATATAAGAAGCTTTTCCCACCTGACACACTAGTAATTAAACAAATTACAAGTATCTCTCGTATTTTCTAGTGATCTGCAATATGTTTGACTAAATCACTAGAAGTTAAAATTCCAACAACTTTGTCATCGTCAATAACAGGCAATTTTCTTATATTTCTAGTAGACATCAAATCTGATGCTACCCATAAATCAGAATTAGGATCAATGGAAATTAGAGGTGAAGACATTATTCTCCGAATAGGAGTGTCGATAGGATAAGAATGGGCAGTAATTTTAATTGCAAAATCTCTATCAGTTACAATCCCAACAGGTAAATTATTTTCCAAAACTATTACAGCTCCAACTCCGGTATCCTCCATCATTTTTGCAGCATTTGTTGCAGTAACAGAAGAATCAACAGATACAATAGAATTACTCATAACTTCTTTTACCCAAGTTTTTTGTTGGATAGGATCAGATGAATTCATAAAAAGACATTATGAATAGAGATATTTCAAAGGGTTAATCAAATTTCAATTATGATAATCATGTTCATCAAAATCAGAACCCAATGATATAGATAGAATTACAGTAGTGTCAGTAGTTTGAAATTTTAGTTCTTTTTCAGGTAAGAAACTACGAAAGACTTGAGTTAGCAATTGCTCAGTAAAGACAGACCACTTTAATCCCAAATCATGTTGAATCAAAAATGTATGCATGTCTCCTTCTACTCTATGATCAGAATTCATTCCTGATGCGCGCATGTAATCTTCTAGTGTTTCAATGCATCGTTTCAAATCATAACCACCTTTGATAAACAAAACAGTGTCCTTTATCATAGGAAACATGAGAGTGATAATTTCATCAATATCTTTTCCATCCAGTTCTCCTCCAAGTGCTTCAAGGATTCCTTTAGGAACTGGAATCATTCCAATTTTACTAGAGAAACGATCCCATTGAACATATTTTTCCAAAATTTGTTTTACAAGAACATTTTGAGAAATACCTTTTTGAGTAGATTCAGTTTCTAGTTCTAAAACAAGTTTTTCTGGAAGCCTATACGTAATACTTCTAGTAGATTCTTTTTTTGAAGAATGAATTTGTCGATTTGTTGTAAGATTTTTGCCCATCATCATTACTCAAACAAAAATCTCCAATCACTGACTTTCACGTGAGGTATTTGGAACCAATTCAATAGATGTTACCTCTAAATCACATTTTAGAGAAATTGATTTCACTCTACTCTTGTATAGAAAGTATTTTTTTCCATCCTGATTGATTGAGCCAGAAATAGCAAGTAATTTTGCATCATATAGAGTCTGTAATCTTCTATATACAGTGCTAATAGGAATTTTTTTCTCACTAGAAATCTCCATTGCAGATTTTGGTTTTTCTAGCGTATTATGGAGGATTAATTTACAATATTTGTCAGCAAGTATTTCTAAAATAACCTGCTTTCGATCATCATCCATTATTTTTTGAGATTGAATTAATTCTTGCATGATTATCAGGTATGAGAATTAGATATAACAAATCAGTATGCAGTGCAAGACAAAGAACACGCATCTTATAAATTGGTAAAATTCAATGTAGAGATATGAAAAATACAACAAAAGTTGCATCTGTTCTAGTTATAGTATTATCAATTTCCCTAGTATCAATTTCAGTTAATTTTGCCAGTGCACAATCAGTTCCAGATTGGATAAAAAATACTGCATTATGGTATGGTGAAGGAATTGTATCTGAAGGAGAATTTCTTAACATGATCAAATTTTTGATTGAAGAGGGCATCATTGTTATTGAAACAGGAGATGAGGTTCAATCAATCGCATCAACATTTGAGGTTATCATACCCAATGGAAACTCTGAACTCTCCTCTCAAGGTTCATACTTTCCACTGAATGCTGAGGTTAGTAAAGGCACAACAGTAACCTGGAAAAATGATGATGAAAGACAACACATCATTATCAGTATTGATGAAAAAGGAGAGATTAATGATGAGTTTGCTAGTCCGGCATTGAACACAGGAGATAGGTATGAATACACATTTGAAGAAGAGGGAGTTTACAACTACTTTTGTTCATTCCATCCATGGAGAGTTGGAGTAGTAACAGTATCTTAGAGCTGGAAAAAACTCTAAAAAAATAATTAATAAAATAAGAAAGAAATTAGAAATAGCTATTTCTTTGACTTGTTGACAAATGCAGTCATTCGCTCTTCTCTGTCTGGGTGAGTAAAGCAATTTCTCCAAGCAAGCAGTTCTAGTGCAAGACCAGTATCAAGATCTGCATTTCGCCCTTTGTTGATTGCAACTTTAGACATTCTAACACCCATTGTTGAGTTTCCAGCAATTTGTTGTGCCATTTTCAAAGCTTCTTCTTGTAATGATTCAAGAGGAACTACTTGATTTACAAGACCAATTTCTTTTGCCTCATCTGCTTTGATCATTTTACCTGTGTAAACAAGTTCTTTTGCCTTTGCTATTCCCACAATTCTCATTAATCTTTGTGTACCACCCCAACCTGGAGGGACACCAATTGTTACTTCTGGTTGACCTAGTCTAGCAGTATCTGCTGCTATTCTAATATCACAAGACATTGCAAGTTCACAACCTCCACCCAAAGCAAAACCGTTAACTGCTGCAATAGTTGGTTGTTTTACCAATTCAACAGTTGCAGTAACAAGTTGACCTGTCTTTGCATACTCAACTGATTCATCTGCAGAGATTTTTGACATGTATTCTATATCTGCACCAGCAGAAAATGCCTTGTCTCCTTCACCAGTCAAAATGATAACTTTGACATCATCATTATGGTTTAGCTCTTCAAAAGTTTTGATTAGTTCTTTTGCAACATCAGTATTCATAGCATTGAGTTTGTCAGGTCTGTTGATCTTGACAGTACAAATGCCATCAGAAGTAGATGTGGTAACTAGTGACATGAAAATTTGTCAAGTTATGTGAGACTTAAATGTTATCTATTTTTTAGAAATTTTTCCCCATTGCTGTAGTGCAGATGCTGCTGCAACCCAAGTTCTCAAGTCTTGGTAAACTGGGACATTATGTTTTTCAATTAATTTTATCATTTTTTCAGTATATGGACCACCATTTCCACCTGCCAAAAGAGGTTTCTTTCTTTTCTTTTGGAAATCAGCCAAATGATCAACAATTGTTTCTTCTAGCGGATCATCTTGGAAGACAAACCATGGCATTGCAATATCGACATTTTTTTCATCCATAAATTGTTGAATAACAAATCTATAATCTTCTGCTGTGGCACCACCACCAACATCTGCGGGATTACCATTGTGAATAGGTACTGCAGGTGGGAAATGTGCCTTCATTTTTTTGACACCTTGTGGAGATAATTTTCCTATTGTAAGACCGAATTTTTCTAATTGATCAATTCCACCAATCATTGGACCAGCACCATTACTTGTCATTGCAACTTTGTTACCCTTTGCAGCAGGTTGCCATGCCAGGGCCTTTAAGACTCCAGCAAGTTCTTGATAACTTTCAACTGAAATAATTCCTGCCTGTTTGAATGCACCCATGATGATTGCATTTGAGCCTCCAAGTGAGCCTGTATGTGAAGCTGCCTGTTTGGCTCCTGCAGCAGTTCTGCCACTCTTCCAAATTACAATTGGTTTGTTTTTCTCTTTCATTACACGTTTTGCAACATTGATGAATTTTCTACCATCTCCAAAGCCTTCAACGTATAATCCAATTACTTTAGTTTGAGGATCATTTGCAGCATACCAAATCATATCTGCTTCATCAACATCAGAACGGTTACCAAAACTAATCATTTTAGATAATCCAAATACATCAGCAGATTCTAACATGCTGATTCCCATAGTTCCACTTTGTGAGAAAAATGCAACAGGGCCTAATTTTGAGCGAAGCATTCTTTCCTGTCCTTGGAATGCACAACCAAGACGATTAGCAGCATTGAACATGCCAATACAGTTTGGACCAATAATTCTGATTTTGTGTTTTTTAGATAATCTTGCTACTTCAGCTTCATAATCAGCTCTTTCTCCACCAAGTTCTTTTCCTCCACCTGAGACAATTACAACACTACGTACTCCTTTCTTTGCACAGTCTTCTAAGACAGGAGGTACCATAGAAAGATCAACTGAAATAACAACAAGGTCTACATTACCTGGAATTGCTGCAACAGAAGGATAACATTTTTGTCCAAAGATTTTGTCAGCCTTTGGATTAATTGGGTAAACTGTTCCTTTGAAATCATAATTTACCAGACTGTCCAAGATTGAATTTCCAATCTTTCCTGGACTTGCTGAAGCACCAACTAGTGCAACAGATTTTGGAGTAAAGAAGGTCTCCATGTTGTCCTTGTTTGGTTTTGCTTTTGAGATTGAATTCTTTTTTAATTCTTTATTTAGAATAATTTTTGCGTCAACTACAAAATGTGATTTTGGATATACAATTACAGGGTTAAAGTCAATACTGTTAATGTAATCAGCATTTTCTACGCCTAATTTTCCAATATTTACTAACATTTTTGCAACCATGTTAGTATCAATTGGTTCGCTTCCTCTGAATCCTTTGAGAAGTTTTGAACCTTTGAGTTCGTTTAGCATAGATTTTGCATCAGAAGTAGTGATTGGAAGCATTCTAAATGCAACATCTTTCATTACTTCTGTCATAATACCACCTAGTCCTACCATAATGATTGGACCGAATTGAGAATCGTTTTGAATACCTACAATTAGTTCAACACCTTTTGGAACCATTTTTTCCAAAAGAATTCCTTTAACATCAACCCCTTTCTTTTTAGATAATCTTCCATACATGTCAGTGAATGTCTTTTTTACATCAGCAATATTGTCTAATCCAACTTTAACTCCACCAACATCAGTTTTGTGTAAGATTTGTGGAGATACTACTTTCATTACAAGTGGAAATCCAATCTTCTTTGCTTGCTTTGCTGCATCTTCAGCAGAGGTTACTAATGCATAAGGTGGAACTTTAACGCCATAAGTTTTGAGAATGGATTTTGATGTTTCTTCAGTGATGACTTTGTGATCAGTTTGAATAATTTCATCAAAAATTTTCTTAACTGCAGCCATC
This sequence comes from Candidatus Nitrosopumilus sp., assembly GCA_035458995.1. Classification (GTDB taxonomy): domain Archaea; phylum Thermoproteota; class Nitrososphaeria; order Nitrososphaerales; family Nitrosopumilaceae; genus Nitrosopumilus. The sequence continues at coordinate 299 of DATHYS010000068.1, read as the reverse complement.
TTTCGATCGATAAAATCTAAACTCAATATATTAAACTTTGGTCAAAGATCAAATGATGATTTGAAATTGTTGTAAAAATTCTTCATATTTGATTTTACAATTGAAATATTTTCATCTATATCAGAACGGATTTTTTTTGGATCGATGTAGGGAATTTTTTGCAGTTTTTCTTCAGTATTATCAAGCCATAGATTTACCATTTCTTCATTTACCTCTAAATGGAATTGGAGTCCAACTGCACTTTTGTATTGAAATGCTTGGTTGGGATAATGTTCAGATGAGGCTAATCTTATGGCACC
>DATHYS010000067.1:0-7467 GCA_035458995.1 Candidatus Nitrosopumilus sp. | reverse complement strand
CTGTGATTGATTGATGGCGTTATCATTGCTCGGGTTACTCTTTCAGGAACGTTTGTGGGTCCAGGGAGCATTACTAAATATTCCAAATCTTATCTCAGTTTGACATTTTATTGAGGCTTATTTATAATTAAAGAATTTTTAGTAGATCTTTTACATTTGATTTTTCCAAAAAATTTCTTGTTCCATCAGGTACTAGATCATCCCATTTTTGATCGCTGATAATTAGATCTCGAATATTGGTTCCAGATAATGATTCTCTGTTCAAAAAAGGGATAGAGAGAACCTGGATGTTCCTTTTAGAATACAGGTGTTTTGTTAAATCATCATTTGAAAAAATAATATCAAATTTTGGTACAATAGTATCTATTTTTTCAATCCATCTCATGTGATTATCTAAATCAGGAATAAAGTAAATCGAAATTTTTTCTTTCATTGAATCATCAATGGATGATAGAATCATTTCTTTTCGCTGTTCAGCAGTAAATGGATTATTTTTATCGACAGGTTTGTTAGAGCTGCCTAAACCTACCCACAATTTATCAACTTTTGATAGTGCAAATTGTAGTGCTTGAAGATGTCCCAAGTGAAAAGGTTGGAATCTTCCTATTAACAAACCATTCATACCAACCATAGAAATTTTCTTTTTAAAAAACTATCATAAAGAGCAGGAATTAGAAAAAAATGTGGAGTTTTTGAAAATCAATGGAGCTCATGGTGAAGGGGGAGGACAGATAATTCGTTCAGCTATTGCACTCTCATGTATAACAAATCAACCAATTCATTTAGAAAATATTAGAAAAAATAGAAAAGTTTCAGGATTAAAACCGCAACATCTTACAGCAATAAACATACTTCAAAAAATTGCAAATGCTAAAGTTATTGGAGCTGAGATTGGTTCAACAGAATTAAAATTCATTCCAGGTAATATTGAAAATTTAGATTTAGAAGCTGATGTCGGAACAGCAGGTAGCATTCCACTAATTTTACAAGTTTTGATTCCAGTTGTAGCAATTTCACAAAAAAAACTTGATTTAAAAATTAAAGGGGGTACAGATGTTCTTTGGAGTCCTTCTATTGATTATACTCAATATGTTTTAAGGGAAGCATATTCAAGAATGGGGATAAAATTTTCATTTGAATTATGTAAACGTGGTTATTATCCAAAGGGTGGTGGAGAAATAAATTTACACATTATTCCTTCTAGTGTAAAATCAATCTCATTTTTAAAAAGAAAAACAAATAAAATAAAATTAATTTGTTCATTTTCAAAACTAGTTAAAGAAGAAATTGAAAATAAAATAAAAAATATTGTAGAAAAATTAACTATTAAAAATTTTATTGTTGATGTAGAAATTAAATCAGAAGAAGCATTAGATTCTGGTGCATCATTATTGATTTACAGTACAGATGATAATTCAATAATAGGAATTGATGCCCTATTTGATAAAAAAATGCATAGTTTTGATTTAGAAATAGAGAAATTTATCGAAAGTTTTTCCATAGATGATAATTTAGCAGATATGATAGTAGTTCCTGCAAGTTTGGCTGATGGAAAAACAACTTTTCAGGTAAAAGAAATTACAAAACATTTAGAGACAAATCTGTTTGTAACATCAAAAATTACAGGCTGTAAATATGGAATTGGAAAAACAAGTAGTGGGTACGAAGTGATAATTGAGGGAATCTCAAACTCCGGCATCAAGTAGAGATGCAAAAAATAGTATTGCAATAGACAAAACTACAGTTATTTCTCCAAGTATAATGATTTTTTTTCTTAATTTTTGAATTTCTGGTTCTGGCATTTGATTGGACATTATTTTATCTTCTACATCTTTACGAATCACTCTAACATGAACTGCGTATGTAACAATTAATGCAATGACAAGAAAAATTTTGATTATTAGGAATGTTCCATAGCTTGTAGAAACAAGCAAATCAGGTTTACTAAGTAGTGCATGTGAAGTGTACAATCCTGTTGCCATTAGAATAATTAAAGATGGAACAGCAACTTTGTTAAATCTCCTTCCAACACGAATCATTATCTGCATTCTTTCTTCAATAGAATTTGTCATTGTTTTCAAAAGAGGAGAAAAAACAATACCAATGAATAAAGATCCGCCTACCCATATTGCAGATGCAATAAGATGAATCCAAGTGATAATAGCTTGTTCTATTGCAGCCATAGTTTAGGATATTTTGAATCAAATATTATGTATTTGGATCTTGACAACCTTTTTTAGTTGTACAAATATGAAATCAATGAAATGGCACTTCAAAGCAAATTTACAGTTTATGTGGCAATAGCTGGAGTTTTTGCTTTAATGGGAGGAATTGTTTACTATGCCAGTTTAGATAATGTAGGATTAGAACAAATTGAAATTAAATTATCAAGTGTCACATTAAAAGAGACTAACACAGTAGACAATCAAGCAAAATTTGATGTTACATTTCTAGTAAAGAACCCAAGTGATAAAACTTTAACAGTATCACAAATTGATTATCAATTATTTGGAGATGGAGAATTGATAGGAAAGGGATTGTACTCTACAGCTGATGTTTCGCTACCTGGAAGAGCAATATTTTATTCAGGGGCAGAAATTCCTTTGAAAAATATCTTCATACTAAGTAAATCTGAAATAAATTCAGAAATTTTTGAAGATGCTATAAATGAAAAAATTACCAATTTTTCTGCTGAAGGAAAAATTACTACTCAAACGGCATGGAGTGAAATCGACATAGATTTCAATACAGATAATTAATTAAAAAGTGGGCCTAATGAGATTCGAACTCATGATCACCGCCATGTCGAGGCGGTATCCTAACCAGCTAGACTACAGGCCCATTGAAAAATAAATCAAATAATTGACATTATTAACGTTTAACAAAAGAAAGAATGAGGGTAGAAAATAGATGACAGAAAATTTTACTGATGAAGAAAAAAGAGGTTTCTACAAGGCAATTTATTCAAGAAGAGATGTAAGATCTCATTTTACCTCAAAACCAATAGAGGATGATGTTTTATCAAAAATTCTTAATGCTGCACATCATGCGCCATCAGTAGGGTTTTCTCAACCATGGAATTTTATTTTGATAAAAAATAATGACACAAAAAAGAAAATTAAAGAATCATTTGAGGAAGAAAAAAATCGTTCATCACAGTTAGTGGAAGAACCAAAAAAATCAAAGTATCTATCATTCAAGTTAGAAGGGATTTTAGAATCTCCAGTTAATCTTTGTGTTACATATGACCCAACAAAATTTGGCCCATTTGTAATTGGTAGATCAAGTATTCCTGAAGCTGGGCTCTACAGTGTATGTTGTGCAATTCAGAATTTGTGGTTGTCAGCTAGAACAGAAGGAGTAGGCCTTGGTTGGGTAAGTATACTATCAAATGAGACATTAAAAGAAACTCTGGATTTGCCAGAACATGTTATCCCTGTAGCATACTTGTGCTTAGGATATGTTGATGAATTTGCAGAGAAGCCAGATCTTGAAACCAAAGGATGGTTACCAAGACTAGAATTGAAAGATGTTGTATTTTTTGAAAAATGGGATGATAAAGAAAATGAAAATTGGAAAAAAATTCAAGAAATGATTAAAGATAATCTCGATTACGCTTAAATAATTAAGAATGTTTTTTTTGCTGGGCTTGTAGCGCAGAGTCAATTTGACGCGCAACATGGATAGCGCAGTAGCCTCCTAAGTTACAGGTCGAGGGATCGAAGCCCTCCAAGCCCGTTAAATTTTAAAATTTTTAGAAATTTAAATACAAAGACAAAGGGCTGAAGTTATGAAAATTGTTGTTATCTCTGGAAGTCCAAGAAAAAATGCAAATACACAAGTGTTAATGAAATATGTTTTTGAATATACTAAATCAAAAAATCAAGATACAAAATTTATCAATTTATCAGAAGATGACATTGAATGTTATAAGGGATATGATATAGAATACAATGAAACAACAAAAAATGCTGCAAGAGACATTATGGATGCAGATGTATGGTTAATAGGCTCACCAATTTATAATTCATTTTTTAGTTCAGCACTAAAAAATCTGTTTGAATATATTGATTACAAAAAAACTCCAGGAAAGGTTGCAGGAATTACAATCTTGGCTGCTGGAAATATTGGCTTTACTAATGTTCAAACATTAATCACACAATTATTATCATATTTCAGAGTAGTAACAAATCCAAAAGCTGTATTTTTAACTACAGAATCTGTATCTGAAAATTCCATTGCAGATGAAGATACTCAAAAGAGATTAAAAGAAATGGTGGATGAAACATTAGAAATTGCTTCTAAATTACATCAAAATTAATTCAAAAATAATCTAGTATTTTATCCAATGATTGTAACTAATTTAGCCTCAATTTATCCTGATTAAATTTAGTGTTCTAATTTATTCATAAATTATTGAGACTTACAATAGTTGTATACAATATTTGGTTTTTTCAAATTTGTATTTATCATTATAAGAAATTTGGAGAAATAATTTTCAATTTTTTATTAAATTAATAGTTAAAAAAATTCTTGATAATCAATTAACTAAGTAAATTAACTGAAGATAGAAAATTATCAAACAGACATCAACAGATTTTCAAAAATGCTTGTTATATAGAAAATATTATTCTTAATTCAGAACTAGAAAATTTTTTTAATTCATTACCGTATAAAATGCAAAAGTCAAATACTAAGATCAGATAAGGGTTGTATTAATGAGTGAAAAAAAAGATCCAACTGAATTATGTTCATGCAAATGTCATTTTGGAGGAGCTGTTAGTTGCCCAGGTTGTAAAGATAATCATGGAGAAGTTTGTTCCCACTGTAAAGATTAGAGCTACTTGCTCTTGGTTTTTCTTTGAGAAGCTAACATTTTGAGATTAGCTAGTTCAGTTTTTAGTGATTCTATCTGTACAAGAGTTTCCAGATTAGAAATTTCTTGATTCAATCTTTCAATTTCACTATCTTTTAGTTTTACAGATTCTTTTAGTTCATTTAATTCTGAAGATAGTTCATTTTGAATTTGTTTAATTTCTGAAATACCAACTTGGGTGCCAGTTGTTGTAGTTTGTATAGTCTGTGTATTACTCAAGCTTTTTTTTTCAACATGTGGTGCATGTTTATGCATATAGTCAGTACTTTTCTGGGAAATCCAGCATGTAAATGTCAAGAACCACATGATTGGGACTGCCATAATGAATACAAAATTCAGAATTGGGGCAAAATCTACAAAGTATGGCCAAAGGCCTGTTAAGATTGCTGCAAATACTGCACAAACAGCTGTGGCCAAATGATTGCCTAAATATCCCATAATTATTTGAAAATTTCATTATTTATAACAGTAATGCTAAAAATCATAAAATAATATTATTAAAAAGAAAAAAGAGCCGAGTTTATTCGTCTTCTTCTGGGGTAGTAGTTGCTTTTGGCATATCAGATTGTAAGATTTGGATTTTTTGCAATAGTTCTGTTCTTAGATCTCTTGCAACTCTTCTTACAGTTGGTCTTGGAACGCCAAGTTCATCAACTACTTTGGTGTAGATATCTTGTTTGTCGGTTACCCCTTTGTCAAGATAAGAATTAATCGCTTCTTTAATTATCGTGCTTTGGTTTGTACGATTCAACGAATTGTAAATTTTATTTGTTCTATATAAGACTATAACTTTTAGAATTTCAAAATTGTCATATTCTATTATTTCAGATTTCTCATATTGCTTTAAATTAAAAATTTCTTTAGTCTACAACAATAAATTTTCTTACGAAAAACGTACTAATCTTTATGGATTTTTCAATATTGTTAAAATATCTAAAGGAATTTTTTAAGTCATTTCCACAAAAGACTATTAAGATGTCTTTGCAGATTTATCCTAATGGCCACAGTAAAGATTGAAACTAATCTAGGAAACATTTCAATTAAACTTCTTCCTGAACTAGCTCCAGAAACTGTAAGAAATTTTGAAAAATTGGCTAAAGATGGATTTTATGATGGGACTCTTTTTCACAGGGTTATTCCAGGATTTATGATTCAAGGTGGAGATCCTAATACAAAAACAGACAATAAAGGTTCATGGGGAATGGGAGGACCAGGTTATAATATCAAGGCTGAATTTAATTCGAGATCTCATTTGCGAGGCATAGTTTCTATGGCTAGATCACAAGATCCAGATAGTGCAGGTTCACAATTTTTCATTGTTACTTCAGATAGTGCATTTTTAGACAGACAATATACTGTATTTGGTGAAGTGACAGAGGGAATGGATGTTGCAGATAAAATTGTCAATCTTGATAGAGATGGAAACGATTGTCCATTAGAAAAAACATCAATGCTTCATGTTACTGTGGAATAGATGAATACGCAGATTTTTGGTCTTTTAGGAATTTTGCTAATAATATCATTAGTTCCGTTAGCTGATGCTCAAATTTCAGTAGGTGAAAAAGCTAATCAAAAATCAGTTGAAGTGGTAATTAGTTCAGATGGAGAAGTTCATGTTACACATGTAGTTCGCTCATCAAATTTACCGCAAGATCTTGAATTAGTATATGGAACTGTGTCAAATATTTCAGTAGTGAATGAGCAAGGAGGTGAAGAACTTTTTTCAATGATTGCAGACGATAGTGTAGTTTTACTTCAGCCATCAGATGAAGAATTAATAATAGAATATGATCTGGATGATGTTTTAATTAAGATAGATAATGTATGGACATGGAGTTTCAGATATCTTGAAACAACAACTTTCATCATTCCTGAAAAAGTTGATTTATTTTTTGTTAATGAAAGACCAGTTTACTTGGATGACAAAAAAGGATTTTCTTGTCATGGATGTCAAATGGTTTTGGAATATACAATTGATGAACCAAAAAACATTGAACGTGTAAATTGGGAAAATAATGAATTTGTAGTTGAAATAATTACATTTACAAAAATAGAAAATTTTGATTTTAGTCAATCAAATAAAGAAATTAGTTTCAAAGTGAATGAAGAAAATCAATTTGTTACTACTGTAATACCTCTAGAATTGTTGTGGGGACCATATGCAGTATTTTTGAACGATGAAAAAATATTTTTTACGGACAATTTTAACAATGGAACTCATGTTTGGATAAACATTAAACCAGATACAACTGGCGAAATTTCAATCATAGGTACTACAGTCGTTCCTGAATTTCCAATTATTGCCCCGTTGGCAATTGGATTTTTGATGATTATGACAATTCCATTAATGAGAAAATTTAGTCTCCGCTAGAACCACAAGAACAAAAACCATATTCATCAATTCTAACATTACAAACTGCACATTTTTCACCATAATCTACTTCCCATGGTTCTTTTCCAATGATTTGTATAGTCAATCCAACTATACATACATTATCGGAGATTAGTCATGAAAATTGAATGTGGTTGTCATTGTATAAAATGCAAAAGTACTGATTTAGAATCAAATAGGATTGGAGAAATCGAGAAAG
>DATHYS010000066.1:0-28377 GCA_035458995.1 Candidatus Nitrosopumilus sp. | reverse complement strand
GTATTTCTTTATTGCATTTTCACATAGCATAAAATCATTTTTTCCAAAATCCAGTTACTTTAGATCAATAGGGGTATTTCCATTGTTCTTAGTATCATCTGTTCAACTAGAACATATTTTCAGATCTGTCTCGTTTATCTTGTTAGCTTATGGGGCCATTGAGACAATGTTATCATATCTTGAAAACAGGAACAAAGGAGCTATTTCAGTATCCATAGGATTAGGTCTTTTAGCACTGGGAGAATTTTTGGGATGGTATTCATTTGTATTCCCAGAATCCATCTTATATTCAGCATCGATGATAATCAAAATTGGTGGATTGATAGCATTGTTTATTCCAGTGAGTAAAGTACCATTAACCAAGATAAAATTCGATGAAGATTTTGGAAAATAATCCATTAGGCTCAAAATTTAGAGAATTCAAAAAGTTGTCAAATTCTTTTATCTTTTTAGTATATTGGAAAATATCAGCCCCCTCTCATAGAAATTAAAATAATTATTCATAGAGAAAATGGCTGAATATAGGACCCACATGAAAATAATTGGAGATATTCTAGCAACAACTAGAGATGATCTGCAAGATGAGGATGGAGCATCAGTTACTTATCTAATTAGAAAAGCAAACATTTCACATTCAAGGATTTCAACAATTTTGAAAACATTAGTTTCACAAGGTCTTTTAGAAAAAGTAGATAGTCGAGGCTCAAATAAATATAAAATTAGTGAAAATGGAAGAGAATTTTTACAAGCATATTACACATTTACAAATTTTGCAGATAATTTTGGATTAAATATCTAGTCACTTTCATCAAGTTCATCTAAATCGTCATCAAAATCATCCTCAAAGTCATTATCTTCATAATCAGCAGATGACATTCTTTTCAAATTAGAGTATGAACTGCTAAAAACTTATTCAAAAGTAAATGGTAATTAAAGAAAAAAATCTACAAGATATGTTGAAAGTAGATTGTAACAAAGAAGGAATTCAAAAAGCTTCTCAAATAATCAGTGAAGGTGGAATTGTAGTTTTCCCAACTGATACAGTTTATGGAATTGGATGCGATCCATATAATAAATCATCAATAGAAAAAATTTATGAAATAAAATCCAGAGATATGATAAAATCACTTCCAGTTTTAACATATTCAAAAGAAACAGCTAAAAAGATTGTTCATTTTGACAAGATTACAGAAAAAATTGTTGAAAAATTTTGGCCAGGTCCATTGACAGTAATTTTAAAAGTTACAGATGATAAAATTAAAAAATCATTAAACTTGGATGATAAAATTGCAATTAGAGTTCCGAATCATCAATGTACATTAGATTTATTGGAAAAATGTAATTATCTTGTAGGAACTAGTGCAAATATTTCTGGAAATTCATCATATACAAATCCAAAAGATTGTTTGAGGGATTTAAAAGGATATGACGTGTTTGTTGATGGTGGAATTATTTCAAGTAGAGGTGAATCAACAATCATAGGAATAGAAAATGAAGAGATCAAAATTATCCGCGAAGGTTCTTTAAGCAAAGATGAAATTTTACAGGTATGAATCTAATAGTTACGTGTCCTAGGCATCTTGAACCAGAAACTGAGGAAGAATTAAGGGATATTTTACAAGAATTTGGGGATTCGGACATCAAAGTTACAATTACCAATATGTCAGGAATTTTAACAGTAGACACAGAACTTGATCCTATAGAAGTTGTGAAAAAAATCAAAGAAATGCTTCTTGATGAACCATGGAGTGTTAGGTATTGTAAAAGAATCATCCCAATACAGAAAGTTATTGAATCAAAAATTGAAGAAATAGAAAAAAATGTAGAAGAGTTATCTAATCAAATTTTAGAAGATGAAACATACAGAATATCAATTGAGAAAAGAAATTCGGATTTATCTAGCAAAGAAATCATTACAAAAATTGCAAATAAAATAAAAAACAAAGTATCTCTTGAATTTCCAGATAAAATTCTCTTAGTAGAAATTTTAGGTAATAAAACAGGCATATCCATATTGAAAAAGGCAGATATTCTCAGTACTGAAAAAACTAAACGAAGTATCTCAGAATAATACAGCAGCTTTCTCGACTAAAATATCTGCCAAAGGGTTTTTTGAAGAAATTGAATCAAGATGTTTTTTTGTTAGTTTGAAATGTTTTTTGAGATACAATTCATTATTTTTTGAAAACAGATTTACAGAAATTGGAATTAATTCATGATATAAAGAATGTAGAGTTTTTTTATTCCCAATTGCAATTAAAATAAAATTAGATTTTGGTCTAATTCCTACAGTCTTTATTGCATCAGAAATTTGGGTAGTTAGAGCAAATCTCATTAGAATATCAGTTTCAAGTTTATTTGAAAGTAAAACATTATTTTTTTTAGATTCAATTGAGAGTGAAATAATTTTTTTAATATGATACGAATTTAGAATGAAATTACTAGATACAGCTTGAAGTAAAAGTGTAGGATATTTTGTTCTAAGATCATCAATAAATTTTACATCAATTGATTTTTGACCTTTAATTTCTATAACCTGTATTTGTTTTTTAGAATATTCAAAAGTAAATTTTTTTGATGAACCTCCATGAATAATTGGAATAATACTTACAAGATCATTGTCCTTTATTTTTGTCAATTTTCCATCCATCGCAGAAGAGTCTGCACCATTAATTGCAATTAACACATTTTCAGTATCAAGTTCAGGAGAATTTTCAGGTTTGAATTCTGGCAATAAATCGATTAATTCCTTAATAGTGATATCAGATTTATCAATTTTCAAATGTTCTATCGGAAAAGATTTTTTTGCACCACCTACAAATTTTACAGTAAACATATCTATCTAATTTAAAATCTAGAAATAATATTTAATTTATTATTCAGTTGTTTCTTCAGAGGTCTCAGATGAAACTTCTTCAGTAGAAGTCTCAGTTGCTTCAACAGTTGGAGTTTCTTCAGTGGATTCTGTTTCTTCTTGAGCAACAGTATCTTCAGCAAGTTCTTTTTGTGATTGTTCTGCAGCTTGTTGTTCAGCTTTTGAAGCATCAATTCGAGCTTGTTTTGCTTTTTCTTCGCGAATCTCTTTTTTGATAAATTTTGTAATATAACCTGCAATTTCATTTTTCAAGCCTTTTGAGCGGACGATAGATATTTGATCTAAGGCTTTTTTGTTTCCAGCGAAATCTTCGCCAAATTTGGATTTGTGTCCATCAAGAACTTCGTATGAGAGTCGTTTTATTCTATCCACTAAGCGTCAAAAGGAAGGGGGGTATTTTATACCTATATTCCAAGAAATGAATTTGAATTGTTTTCAAGTAAAGATGTCATCTCATCAAATGACTTTCCCAGAATTTGTGAAGCACAAAAAATCACACTTGGAATAAAGCTAATTTGGCCTGATTTCATTTCAAAGCACCTTGAAAATCTAACAGGACCATCAGTTTCAACAAGAATTTTGGATTCATCAGTTTTGGACAATAATGTTTGCTTATCATTAGCATAGATCATCACAGGTCCATATGATACAAAAAAACCCATATCCATGGCTCTTTGTAGTTGTTTTTTACTTCCATCAAACCAATGCAGTAATGCATGCTTTGTATTATACGAAGTCATGATTTGAAAAACATCATCTAGACTTTTTCTAGAATGAATTGAAACAGGTTTGTTAAATTTTTCAGCATGAGATAGTAGAGTTTCAAATACATGATTTTGTTTTTTTATATCATCATCTTGATTAACATATGTAGGATCCAATCCAATTTCGCCTATGCCAGATATACGGTTATGATTATCTTCTATCAATCTTGACATGTTTTCAATATCCTCACTTGCACATTCTGGATGGATTCCAATGAAAGGCAATACTAGGTCACTTTTTTCTGCAAGAGCTAAAGTTTGTAATGAATTTTCATAATTCATCGATACACAACATGCTTTGATTTTCAAATATTCCATTTGTTTTAAGATAAATTCCATGTCAGAAACATATGCAGGATCGGATAAATGAATATGAGAATCAAAATACCAGGACATTTCTTTATCAATTGTTAAAATAGTCTGTATAAATCGATTCCTTAGTGATATTTTTTCACTCATTATCTTTTTTCGGAAAAAACTAAAACAAAATTCATGAAATCATCTGAATTAGGATTATCTGCAATGTATAGAATTCTCAAAAAGGCAGGAGCAGAAAGAGTTAGTGATGAATCAGCAGATGAATTAAGAAGAATTATTGAAGAGATTGCTGACAGTATTGCCAAAAGTGCAGTCGATATGGCTTCTCATGCAAGTAGAAAAACAGTAAAAGGTGAAGATGTAAAACTGGCTTCAAAGCCATTTAACAAATTCTAATCTAAAGAGTTTAATTATTCATTTTGTGTTTTTTAAAATGGTACTCTGGCAGAACGGTTATGCGTGAGCCTGCAAAGCTTATACAAGGGGGTTCGACTCCCTCGGGTACCTTATTCTACTATAACTTGGCCTTTCATCCAAGGATGAAGGGTACAAAAATAATCATAAGTACCAATTTCATCAAAATCTAGAGTGTAGGATTCAAACGGATCCATATGTCCACTATCAAACAATTCTGATGGTTCATCGTAAAAACCAGAAGTCACACTATGAAATGCAGAATCTTCATTTACCCATGTTACTTGACTACCTGAATCAATTACAATCACAGATGGAATATAGCATCTATCAATTTCTTCACAACCAGGACGAGAAACTTTGGTTGGCATAATAACATCACCGCCAGTCATAACATCGGGTTGAGTAACTCCTTGCATTGAATATTGGGGATTAGATTCAGGAGCAGGTTGTGATTCCATATTAGTTGAAAAAACAACAGCTAATGATACTATGATAACTATTCCAATTATGCTTGAGGCAATTATTTTTTTTATCAAATCTTTTCACATCCAAAACTAAGTTATTACATAATTACCAAATTCTCTAAATATATAACATACTAGAAACGTAAATTGTCTCAAAACGGAAATGGATTATTAGAATACATACCTGGCTCACATACGCTTTTAGTTCAAAAAAATTCTAGCCCACCTCTGGAAGGATTTGAAGAAAACATCAGAGAAAGCATACACGAATATGCTGAGAATTCAAAAAGTGATGTTGAGAAGGGAAATAACTTTCTTCAGTGGATATTAACAAGGGTTTTTGAGGCTACAGAAGATGATGCTGCTGATGCAATTGTAGATGGAGCAAACGATCTAGGCATTGATGCATACTTGCCAGTAGATTTTTCAGATAATACAATTAGATTATTTCAATCAAAATATGGAACATCACACTCACTAGAAGCAATTGCAAAATTCAAAGAAGATGCTAAGAGGTTACTTACAAAAGATGTAGTAAAGATGAGACCAGAACTTGCACAACTTGTTACAAAAATTAAAGAAAAGAATCTCAAGATAAAATGTTGTTATGTAACGGATCAAAAAGTGGACTATAATGATGATATGGTAGAAATCATTGATGAGAAAGTAATAATTCAAAAATTATGGGATCGAATAAAAAAACCTGCAGAAGGGAAGAAATCATCAATAAAATTAGAAAGAATGCTCAGACATGAGAATACAATTTTAGGAATTTTAAAGTTGCGTGAACTTACTGAATTTGTAAGTAAGAACAGAGATTATGTTTTTGAATCTAATATTAGACAGTGGATGCAGTTTAAGACCACAGTAAACAAAGGATTAAGAGAAACATTACAAAGTAATCCAGGCAAATTTTTCTTTTACAATAATGGCATAACTATTGTAGTTAGTGATTTTTCAGAATTAGGAGAAAATATAATTGAACTTTATGCACCACAAATTGTCAACGGAGCTCAAACATCAAATTCTATACTTGATCATTCAAAGAGAACAAAGAACATGGATGGTTCTATGACAGTTACAATAATCAAGGCAGATGATGAACAAGAACAAAACAACATTACAAAATATAGAAATTCTCAAAATTCAGTTCGAGGAAAAGATTTAGTTTCATTAATGGATTTTCACAAATCAATTAAATCTCAATTGAAAAATTGTGGCTACTTTTATGAAATTCAAGCAGGTTCTTTTGACACAAAAACTAAATCAAAGCAATGTGAATATGACGGGGATGCAATATACAATAATTATCTCCCTGATAATCACAAGAAAGTCATCGTAGCAAAAGATGCCATACAATCACTTGTTGCAGGAATTGAACAAAGACCAACTGAAGCATATAGCTCTCCAGCTCAATTTCTTCCAAGAGGAAGCAAGTACGATGATGTATTCAATGACAATCTAAAAGATGATTACAGAATTTTGCTATATCCGTATCTTGTAAAAGAATTTGCAAAAAAGTCACTCAAATATGGAAAGAAAGGAGGACATAAGACAAAAAGATACGCAACATTGTTTTTTGTTGCAGTGTATTTTAGAATACTTCATAAGAAAATTCTTGAATCAAAAGGGGATTTTAAAGGAGATGTTAGAAAAATAGAACCCATATTTCGCAGTTTCAAGCTTAATTCTAGAATTTTGAAGATTTCAGATGTGGTTGTAACAAAATTTCTTGAAGATACAGTAGTAGATGATGAAATTGAAATGGCAAATACTAAACATAATTTTTTCTCTCAACATGTTTGGAACGATTCAATGTTAAGAGTGATCGATAAGAAAATCAGGCAAGAAGAAGAAGAAATCCTAGCATTGAAAAAACTTGCAATGAATTTATTTTAATTTTAATGGTAGTAGTCCAACCAAGTAAAAATCTTGCAGGAGGTTTACATTGGTCAGACTGCCTACCTAAAATCAGTATAAAGCAGTAATATTTAACATAATTATTCTAAGAAGCATTTATTCTAGAATGTTTTTTATATCGATTAAAAAGAGCAAAAGCACTTTGGGTAAGAAAGAAAAATGTGTCATTTGTAGTGAAACTGTAGGATTTCGTTTTAAGGCAATGGAAGAATGGGGAATAGATGGAACATTATGTGGTAAATGTTATTCAAAAAAAGTTGATGAACATTATCCTGGTGATCATATCAGAGTGAATAAACATTTAGATTAATTTATTCTGTTTTTGAAAATTTATTTGCGTTAATACAATTCCAAACAAGGGGATCGTTTTTCATATCTTTTTCTTCTAAAAATTCAATATCCGTAATTGTTTTTTTCTTTTTTAGCAGGTTAACTTGGAAACTAGAAAATTTTTTGCAAGAACATTTGTTAAAAAGACAAACATCATCATCGCCCTCATCATGATCTTGAGCTTCATGACTGCACTCACATATTGCATCTTTCTTAACATCATTAAGAGATTTTTTTGCATATACGCCCAATCTAAGATACGCTTCCCCGCCATGCCCTTTTTTGAATCGTTCATAGTTTTCAGACTTTGATAATTCTTTAAAGAAAGAAAGATTCGTGTCAGGTTTTTGAGAATCTGCACCCATGATGAACCAATATTTGTCATCCAACTCTAAAAAGCGGATTTTGATTGAAGGATCTACCCAGGAATGAATTGTATCATGCCAAAGTGAGGCGGCTTCTTTTCTGTCAGTAAATAATGGAACAACGTTCATTCTTAGATCATAATAGCGATAAGCAACACCTACAAAGTCATCATACCAAGGAGTGGATGATTGTGAAGACATTGGACAAAAATCAGGTTAGAGCTTATTTATCTGATCTGAATTAGTGGTAATACCCTTATATCATAGTTTTAGACTTAGTACCATATGGCTTCCTATAGAACCAGTATGCAAATTGTCGCAGATTTACTAACTGCTACCCAACAGTCTGGCCAAGAAGGCATCAAAACAACCTCACTTCTTACAAAGGCAAATTTATCACATTCAAGATTATCAAAATTCTTGGAAAACTTGACAGGTGCAGGTTTGATTAACAAAATAGAATATGATGGTAAGAATACTTTTGTAATCACATCAAAAGGTAGACAATACTTGGATTCTTATGTAAACTTTTCAAGTATTGCAGAATCATTTGGTTTAGAACTCTAAAACTTATTTTTTAGATCTTCTGCGTCTCTTTTCGTTAGCTTCTCTGCGTTCTTTTCTTTCCTTAAAGGAGCTATACAATACAATGATGATTATTCCTGCAATTGCTGCCCACATTAAGCTAAACCAAGGTGGATCTCGTAGTTCTCCAGTAGAAGGTTCAAAAAATGCAATTGGAATAGTTACAACCATAAAAATCAAAATTACTAGTAGGTATTTATCCACATGAGGATTATTTTACAAAACCATATATCTTTTTGATTTAAGAAAAGGAGCAGATAGAAATGGCCAAAATGCTAGAGATTTTAGGATTAGCTCTCATAGCTATAATGTCATTAGCGTTTATGGGACTTTTACAACCTACTATTGAACCAGGATTATCACCACTGTTTTGGGGTTGTGCAGGGGCAACGCTTATGATCATCATCTATAGAAAAAAGAAAAAGAAGAAAGAAGAAAAAGAAGACTAGAATTTTAGAATTTGTTAGTGCTTGATCAATTGTTAATCAACCGACAGATCTATAAAGGTCAGTTTCAAGTAAATTATGAGGGGAACAGATGGCAGAACAAACAGAACAATGGTGGAAAGGTTTAGGAAAAGAACTAGAAACAGACATCGAGACCTTCGAAGAATCAGACTAATCATTATCTACAAATTTTAAAAAGTTAACAAAGCCTTGAACGGGGTACGAACCCGCGACCTAACGCTTACGAGGCGTTCGCTCTACCAGGCTGAGCTACCAAGGCACGATTGGGTAAATCCATCAGAGTTAATAAAAAGCCTTTCCGAAATGGACTAAATGAAAAAAACAATTTCAGGAATTAGGGGGATATTTGGAGAAGATCTTAACCTTAAAGACGTACTAGAATTTTGTAACAATTTTTCATCATTAATCAAATCAAGAAAATGTGTAATTGGAAAAGATACAAGGCCATCAGGGCAAATGATAAAAGATACTGCAAGTGCGGTATTATTAAAAAATGGAATAGATGTCTTTAATTTGCAAACAGTACCAACCCCAGTAGTTTTTCGAGAAGCAAGAAAATTCGGTGCAGGAATTGTAATTTCTTCATCACATAATCCATTAGAATGGAATGGAATGAAATTCATTATTGAAGGCAGAGGTATCAATGAGCAAGAACTTCCTCATATTATCGAGCATCAAGATATTTTAGAAAAAAAGATCGGAGTAGAAACTGATCTATCAACATCATACATAGAAGATGCAAGAAAAATCATAGGCGATATAGAAAACAATCCAAAGATTGTAATCGATATTGGAGGCGGTGCAGCCAAAGGATTTGCCCCAGAATTATTAAAAGAAATAGGATGCAATGTCGAAATTCTAAACGAAAATCTTTCTGGATGTACTAGGGGTCCTGATCCAACATCAGATAATTTAACAGATTTGACTTATTCAAGTAACAAAAAAGACATTGGATTCGCATTTGATTTGGATGGAGATCGATTAGTTGTTGTAAGAAATGGCAAAAAACAAACTCCAGATGTCACACTGGGTTTGGGTGTAGCAAAATCATTAGAATTAGGCTACAAAAAATTTGTTCTAAGTATTGACACAAGTGTTTCAATTGAAAAATTCATCAAAGAAAGGGGCGGAACTGTTCAAAGATCCAAAGTTGGAGAAGCAAATGTAATAGATCTCATGTTGAAAAATAATGCACAAGCTGGCGGTGAAGGAAGTAGTGGCGGTTTTATTTTACCAGAATTCAATTATTGTAGAGAAGGAATTCTAACAAGTGGTTTGATTGCATCTATGTTAGGAACTACAGAATTTAATGAAGTGTTAAACTATATGGAAAATTATTATCAAATAAGAGATAAGACTGAAATTAATTCAGATTATCATGACATTGTAATTGATGAAATAAAATCAGAATTTTCTAAAAAATATTCAGAAGTTATCACACTAGATGGAATTAAAGGAATCATTGATGAAGATAGTTGGGTATTAATCAGAAAATCAAATACAGAAGACATCATTAGAGTGTCAGCAGAATCAAATAATGAAGAAAAGTGTAAAAAAATTGTCAAAGATACAGTGGAATTAGTGAATCAAAATTATGAAAAAATTAGATGAGACTGAAATAATCAAGATTTTTCAAACAGGTTTTGGTAAGAAAAATTTTGAATCAGAAGATGTTGAAATTTTGAATTTAGGTAAAAACAAAATTGTTACAAAAACTGACACACTAGTAGAAAGTACAGATATTCCATCTAAAATGAAATTATCTGATGCTGCAAGGAAAAGCATTGTGGCATGTGTAAGTGATTTTGCTGCTAAAGGTGTCAAACCCAGATATGGAATGATTTCAATTAACCTGCCAAAGACAATTTCACGCCCAAAAATCAACAAAATCGTTTCAGGTTTTAAAAAAGCATGTAAAGAGTTTGACATTTCTATCATTGGTGGAGATACCAATGGAGGTAAAGAAGTTGTATTCAACGTCTGCCTTTTTGGAACTACAGACAAAATTGTCACCAGAAAAGATTCAAAGAAGGGTGATCTAATTTTTGTGACTGGTCCATTTGGATATACATCTGTAGGACTAAACACATTGTTGGGTGTAAAGAAAGGGAAAGAAATTTTTATCAAAAAAGCAATTAATTCAGTAATAAAGCCAAAACCAAAACTTGGATTTGGAGTTAAAAACAAAAAATATTTTTCATCATCTATGGATTCTAGTGATGGATTATCAACTACACTAAATGAAATGTCAAAACAAAGTAAAAATAAATTCATAGTAAATAAAATTCCAGCCTTGAGAGATTTAGAAGAATATGCAAAATCTTACAAATTAGATTTAAACAATCTAGTTTTCAATGGAGGAGAAGAATATGAATTCGTATTTACAATACCTCAAAAATATAGAAAAATAATTGAGAAAAATGCAAGATTAACAAAAACAAAAATTATTGAAATTGGTTATGTTACCTCAGGTAGGGGAGCATATGTTGAAACAAATGATAAGCTTATTCGTTTAAAAGATCAGGGTTGGAAGCATTTTTGAATATTATTCACCATAAGCAAAGTCTCTTTCAACATTATTTACAATACTAAAAATTGACTCTGCAGACAATACATTTACGCATTCGGTAATCCACAATTCATCAAGATACATCAAACGTTCAAAATCATCATTAGGAAGTTCATCAGGGTGTGAGTCAGGATAAATTGAATGAATTCGATATCCTTCATTGGCAATTTCTTGGCAATTTTTTTCCAAAGGAGATAAACCCGAATCGGCGATCGGTGTCAAAAATTGAATTGTAACTGAACCCACTAAAGCAGCTGCAACAGCTATTCCAATTGCTAAAAATAGAATTGACGCCATTTAATACAAAAAGTGGATTACAGTATATGAATAGTCATTATTTTCCAGTCAAATGCCCAAAATATGGCAAGTTTTGAAAATCAATGTATTTTAAACCCTTTAAGGCCTGATTAGACATTGTCAGAAGTAGAATCTGAGGTAAAAGAAGTACCAGTTGAAGAGACTGAGGCTGCAGTTGAAGAAGTACAAACTGAAGCTGTAGAAGAATCAAAGCCTCAACCAGAGACAAAGAAAGAAGGACCTGAAAAATGGGGAATTGCCCATATTTACAGTAGTTATAATAATACAATTATTCACATGACCGACCTTACAGGCGGAGAAACAGTTTCCATCAGTTCTGGTGGAATTCATGTCAATGCAGACAGATACGAATCATCACCATTTGCTGCAATGAAAGCTGCAAATGCAGTAATAGAATCTGCAAAAACCAAAGGATTCACAGGATTCCATATCAGAGTTCGTGCTGTTGGCGGAGTTGGTTCCAGAGTACCGGGTCCAGGTGCACAAGCTGCAATTAGAGCATTAGCAAGAGGCGGATTCAAAATTGGAAGAATTGATGATGTAACACCTATTCCTCATGACACCACCAGAAAGAAAGGTGGAAAAAGAGGAAGAAGAGTCTAGTCAGATATTTTTATTTTAACATCACAGCCTTTAGAAATAAAAAAATCTTCAATAAATTTTGCAAACTTTTTTGCTTGTTCATTTTCTTGATATCTATTGATCATATCAGAAAATTTTTCTTCTATTCCATTTTGTAAATTTGGTTTAAAGGACATTTTAAAAAATGTCCATCCAAATTTTGAGGAGGGTTCACTTAGAACATATCCATTATAACCTCCAACAAGACTTTCCATATGAGACATTGCTTTTTTGATAGAAAACAGATCGTCATCATAATTTTTTGTACCTACTTCTAAAACGTAATTCATTATTCGTCACCGTCATCAGATGACTGATTACTTAGTTTGTCACTCAGAGATACAAATTTTCCATCTTGTTCAACATTGATTTTTGTTGCCATTCTAACATTCAATCCAACAGATTTGAACAATGTCAACAATTTTCCCCCATCAATGCTTTCATTGATTTCACCAGTTTTAATTAATTCAGATAATTTTTCTATAATCATTTTTGTTTCATTAGGGAATTGAGATTCTGCATTTTCTAAAACTTCTATTCCTCTAAATCCAAGGATTTTGATTAGAGATTCTCGTGGACTTTCAGAAATCGTTTCTTTTTTTGGTTCAGGATTAGATTCGATTTCTTTTTTTGATGAGATGTTACTTTGCATCTCAGCAAGTCGTTTTGCCTTTAATCTTTCAAGTTCAGAATCTTCTTCACTCAACCTTTAATCACACCAATAGGCACTAATTTTGCAACTTTTGTGGCAATACCAAGATTATGGGATACATTAACTACAGAATCAACATCTTTGTAGGCTTGAGGTGTCTCTTCCACTACCCCATCACGAGTTAATGCTTTGATAAATATGCCCTTTTCATTCAGGGATTTTTTTACATTATCTTCAGTAAAATTCCTCCTAGCCTTGGATCTAGACATGGTTCTACCTGCACCATGGGCAGTAGAGCCAAAGCTCAAATTCATAGAATTTGGTTGTCCAAGTAAAATCCAACTTGCAGTACCCATAGAACCAGGAACTAAAACAGGCTGACCTAAATCTCGGTATTTTGATGGTATTTCATTATGATGTGCAGGAAATGCTCGGGTTGCACCTTTTCTGTGAACAACTAATTTACGATCAGAGCCATCAACTTTGTGTTTTTCTACTTTGGCAATATTATGAGCAACATCATATACTAATTTCATGTCAAGATCAGATTCAGATTGATTGAATACACGTTGAAATGAGTTCCTAGTCCAATGAGTTAGCATTTGTCTATTACTCCATGCAAAATTTAATGCAGAAAACATTGCTTTTCTATAAGATTCCCCTTCTTCAGAATTGTTTGGAACACATGCAAGTTCTCTATCAGGTAAATGGATATCATATTTTTCCATTGCTTGTTCTGCTACTCTAAGATAATCACTGCAAACTTGATGGCCAAATCCTCTAGAACCACAATGAATTAAAATTGTAATGGTTCCTTCTTCAATTCCCATTCTCTTTGCAGCTTCTTCGTCATGTATCTCTGCAACTTTTTGTACTTCAAGAAAATGATTTCCAGAACCTAAACTACCAAGTTGAGGTGCACCTCTTTTTCTTGCTTTATCAGAAACTTTGTTTGGATCAGCATTTTGAATTTGACCATTTTCTTCACAAACATCAGAATCATCAGATGAACCATATCCATGATCAATTGCCCAGTTAACTCCTTTAACTAGAACTTCATCAAGTTCAGAATGAGTTAGTTTGACTGCTCCTTTAGAACCAACACCAGAAGGAATAGAGCTAAAAAGATCAGTGACAAGTTCTTTTAATTTTGAGCGAACAACTGTTTCTGTTAAATTTGAACGTAGTAATCTAACTCCACAATTGATATCATATCCAACACCTCCAGGACTAATCATCCCTTCTTCAGCATCCATGGCTGCCACTCCACCAACAGGAAAACCATATCCTTCATGGCCATCAGGCAAAACAACACTATGACCGACAATACCAGGAATAGAAGCAACATTTCGTGCTTGCATAATGGTTCTATCAGATAGCATTTTCTGCATCAATGGCTCATCAGCATAAATTCTCACAGGAACTTTCATTCCAAGATTGGAATCAGCATCAATTTGGTATTGATTTTCTCCAATTTTTCTAGGGGCAGCTGAAGACATGGGTATGGGTAAAAATTCCGTTCAATCCAATTTAAATCATCAGTAGAATTGCCAAAATAATTTCAAATCAACTCAATTACTTGTAGAGTGAATAAAAAACCCATTTGGCTGGATGAGAATAATTTTAAACACGATTACTGGAATCGTAGAAATGAAATTTGAGAAGCGCCCACCAAACATGAAATTAATGATTAAATTTATCTATGATTAAAAATCAGCATTATTTGTGGTTAGAAAACAATTAACAGAAAAAGAAATTGAAAAGCAAAAAGAAGAACAAAAGTTAAGAGCTAAAGCTTCTAGGGCAGCTAGAAGAAGCGGTAAAAGTATGAAAACTGAAGGTAAAGTAAGCAAAGCAGGTGCAAAGACAAAAGAAGCTAGATCATCAAAAAAGGTCGCAGCAGTTAAGAAAAAAACTAGAAGATAGAAATAGAAAATATTAGTTTTAGCGCATTAAAGTTCGCTTGTACATTTTTCTACTCATGAAAACAATGAATATTCCTATTCCAATTTCAACAAGTGCAATCAGAATTGTTGCACCTAGGATATCCATCATAGCAGTCATTAGTACGTTGGCAGAACTGTTTGTTAATTCTTGAATTTCATTTGCAGTGTATGGAAATCCAAATGAATTCATGTCTATAATGATCCCAAGATTTGATAATGTTGCTGCATCTACAGGGCCAAGGTCTACAGGCATTGGAATTCCAGCTCCTCCTATTCCACCCAAACTGTTCATTATGCCAGCCATTAGCAAATATGAAACAGCGGAAGCAAAAATTATTGCAAAAACTATCAAGAAAATACCAAAAATCATAGGTAAAATGTATACTATTTTTGCTTTAGTTTGATAGGATTTTTCTTTTTTAAATTTCAACATTTTTGACTTGTCTTTTTTTGACTTGTCTTTTACATCGGTAGTTTCTTCTACATCAGTAGTTTCTTCTACATCAGTAGTTTCTTCAATACTCTCAGGGATTTCATGTCTACTTTTTTTCCAATTACAATTAGGACAATAACTAAGGTCATCCGAAAGAATTGTTTTACAGTTACGACATTTTTCAACCCTTGTCATAATTTTTTCCTCAAAATTATCATACATCAATGCCAGTATGTAATAATGTTTAATGACCAAAAATTGAGGCTAAATATGAAAAATTATTCTTGGAAATAAAACATATCATATTTTTCATGTAGAGATCTTACAAGTTTTCTACATTTTATCCAGAACTGACGATATTCATGATCAGTCATAGACCTTCCATGCTTGGAGTAAAACCATGAAACAAAATCATCTTCTAATTTTCCAAAAACAAATCCAAGATGAAAGTCTTCAGATATTTTTACATCATAATCTTTTCTTGGTTGTAAATCATTCCATCTAGCAGATAGGCCATCAAATGACTCTTGTGTTTTCTCTAACAATTCATCTAGATATTCTAAAGATTTTGGGTCTAATTCAGTCAAGTTATTTCACAATCATTACAGGTTTCTTGGATTTATGTAGTACATAGTTTGATGTACTTCCTAAGAAAATTTCTTTTGCGGCACCCATACCTCTAGAGCCAATAACAATTAGATCAAAATTATGTTTTTCAGCAACTTCAACTATTCTTTTTCCATCATCACCATATGATACTCTATCAAAAAATAAAATGCCTTTTTTTGCTGCCTTTAGTTTTGCTTTTTTCATGATTTTTCTAGAATGATCCAATAAAATTTTCTCCAGAGGAGTAATTGGATCTTTTGTTCTAGGTTTGACAATTCCTGCCACGTAAAGACCAGTAATGGTAGCATGAGATTCTCTTGCCATCTGTATTGCAACATCTAACCCCCTAAAGGAATTAGTAGAGCCATCTAAAGGTACAAGAATTTTTTTAATTTTTATTGCCAATAATGAAATAAATCAATTTTTTAATTTAAAGTCGATTGAGATTATCTGACATGATTTTCAGTTTTGATATTCTAGCAGACTATAAAATATAGAATTAGTCATATATTATTTGTAAAATGACAGATGCAAAAACCATCACTATTGGTGATGTTATGACAAAATCGGTAATTTCGGTAGATGCAACATTAACAGTGAATGAAACTGCAAAGATGATGGAGGATGCAAAAGTGGGAGCAGTCATTGTAATGGAAGATAATGTACCAGTAGGAATTGTCACAGACAGAGACTTTTCTGTTAAAGTTGCAGCCCACGCATATCAAATTACAGAACCTGTAAAACAAATAATGTCATCCCCGCTATTCTCAATTAATTCAGATGAATCAGTGAGAATTGCAGCGGATTTGATGCATGAAAGGAAAATAAGAAAACTACCAGTCATTGAGGATGAAAAAGTAGTAGGAATAATTACTGCAACAGACATTGTTAATTTGTTGGCAACATCAGTTGAGGATGACATGAGAGACATGTATTTTCATTCAGTAGCAAAAATTTATACAAACTATAGTCCATATAACTAGAGTCATGGTAGTACCAATTATTGTTCTAGTAGCAATACCTGTTTTTCTTGGAATTGTATACATGCCACCATTTGATATGCCAGTAGAGGAAGAACCAAAAGAAATTCCAGAAGAACCAAAAGAAATTCCAGAAGAACCAGGTTTTAGCATTTTGTATTATTTCTTAATCGTATTTTGGACATTGTATTTGATTAAAATTCTTCTTCAAATGAAACGAAGAACTTTCAAAGTTAACCAAAGGTACTGAAATGAATACTGCACCATATTGGAGAAAGAGTGTTTGCTCTGACTGTAAAAGAATGAAATGTCAAAAAGGTTGTCTTTGTGATTGTCATCAATTAAGAGATAGAGTGGATTAAGTTCAAATTTCATGAGTAGATTTATTTTCGATGTAAAATGAGTAGTAGTATTGGCAATTCTACCTATAGATAATGGTCGCTATGGCACTAAAGAAATGATGGAGATTTTCAGTGAACAAAAGAAAGTAGACTATCAATTAGAGATTGAAGGAGCTGCTGCTATATCTCAAAGTGAGATAGGGATGATTTCAAAAAGTATAGGTAATGAAATTCACAGAGCTGCAATGTCTGGAAAAATCACTGCAAAAAGAATCAAGCAGTTAGAAGCAAAAAGTGATCACGACACTGCAGCATTAGTGGAATCACTTAGTGAGAAATGTAGTAAAAATGCAAGACCTTGGATTCATTATGGTCTTACAAGCAATGATTTAGTTGATACTAGTAATTCAATGCAAATGAGAGATGCATTACAAATTATTGAACCTAAAGTTGCAAGGATGGCATCAATTCTTGCAAAAAAAGCAGTAAAGCATGCAAAAATTCCAGCAGTAGGAAGAACACATGGTCAACATGCAAGCATCATTTCATTTGGTTTAAAATTTGCAAACTGGGCTGCAGAAATGGCAAAGCATGTAGAACGAATCGAAGAGATCAAGAAAAGAATTTTGATTTGTAAGACATTGGGAGTTGTAGGTACAGGCTCACTAATGGGTGCAAAATCACTTGAAGTACAAAAAAGAGCTGCAAAGCGATTAAAATTATTTCCAGCAGAGGTTACAACGCAAGTAGTTCCTAGAGAAAGATATGCAGAATATGTGTTTGAATTGGCACTGATTGGAGCCACATTAGAAAAAATTGCAATAGAAATTAGAAATTTGCAGAGAACTGAAATTGGAGAAGTTGCAGAACAATTCAAGAAAGGACAGATGGGAAGTAGTGCAGTTCCTGTAAAAAGAAATCCGATTAAGAGCGAACGTGTATCATCATTATCTAAACTAGTAAGAAGTCAAGTTGCAGTTGCATTTGAAAATATTCCATTGTGGCATGAACGAGATCTTTCAAATTCAGCAAATGAAAGATTTGTAATTCCAACGGTATCCATTCTAGTTGATGAAATGCTAGAAACCATGACCAGAATTGTTTCAAACTTGCTGGTAAACGAGAAAAGAATTGTAGATAATCTATACATAACAAAGGGACAAATTTTTGCAGAATTTGTTTTAGAGGCATTAATCAAAAAAGGCATTCCAAGATTTGTTGCATATAGGGACGTTCAAAGAGTTGCATTTGAAGCAAATGACAAAGGAATGTTTTACAAAGATGCAATCAAAAATGACAAGGCATTTTCCTCAAAATTAACTGATAAAGAAATTGATGCGATATTTTCACCAGAAAAACATCTTGGTGCATCGCCTACAATCATTAGTAATGTAGAGAAAACAGTTAAGAAGACAGTTAAGAGATTTATCTAGTTTTTAGCAAAGTCTTGTGAATTTTAGTCCCATACTGTAATGCTTTCTTTCGTTTTGTACAAGAAAGTTCTGGGACACCAACTTCACTGGCTAGTTTTCGTATGATGTGTTTACGATAGAGATCCTCCGAGTCATGAATTTTTTCAGATATAGGAACAGTTTTTGCATATTCTATGAATTTTGGTGAGAGTAATGGTTGAAGTATTTTTACTCCAAATTCAGATGAAATCAGATTAACTGCTTTCATCATTTTCAGCTCATTATCTAATTTTGCAAGCATCACTTCATTGATTTGTGATTCGCCTCCAGAAAACGCTTCTCTGTATGCATTGTAACCACAAAAGAGTTCATCTATTCCATTTGCAGTAATTACTGTATCAAGATCTAAAGAATTTGCAAGTTTTGAAACGTAATGAAAAGCAATACAGTTTTCATTCCAAGATAGATTATCTGTTTTTATTGTTTGGTTAATTTTTGAAGAAATTGATGGAAATTCATCAGAATTGATTTCAAGAATATGATGCGGATATTTTAGAAATTCATTTACATGTTTTGCAAACATAATATCATGAGATTCTGAGAATCCTATTGTAAGTAATGTAACATCAAAATCCATATCTGAGCAAATTTTTGATATTAATGTACTATCTACACCCCCAGAAAAAGCAATTCCAATTTTTTTTACTTTAACAGTTTCAGAAATAGAATTTTTAATATTTTCAAGTAATTCTTTATTCATCTCATTCATTTTCACTCATTCTATACATCCCATAAAGGGTAATGAATCAATCTTTTAATTTAGCATTAAATCTAAAATAGTGTGATACGATTATCTCAACTAGAAATTGAGGAACAACTAGAGAATCTCTCAGGGTGGAGGGTAGTTAATGAAAAACTTCACAAAGAATTCCAGTTTGACAGTTTTAATCAGGCGTTTGGTTTTATGACCAGAGCAGCTATGGAGATCGAAAAAATGAATCATCATCCAGAGTGGTTTAATGTATACAATAGAATTACAGTAGAATTGACAACTCATGATGCTGGGGGCATCACAAAAAATGATGTCAATCTAGCCAAAATTCTAAATTCCCTAGTATGATGATTTAGGGGAATTTTAGGCACGTTCATTACAGAATTTATATTATATCCATAGTCAGTTGACTTCACATGACTTCAAGTCCTACAATTTTAGATTCAGATTTTAGATATATCGATAAAAAGGGGAATTTACTCAAAACCAGAACAGAGTTAACAGTAGCACAGATGCTTACATTTCTCGAACAAGATTATGAATACAATCACAAAGTCACATTGAAAAATGGGACTGAAGTTACAGTTGATTTCAAAACAGAAAAAGGATTGATTGAAGTAATTGATACTGATGAAGATATTGAAAAGTACAAACAAATCAAAGAAGACTTTGCTGAAGATAAAATAATGGCAATAGGACATGCAAAATATGTTGCACAAATTAAAGAGTTACAAGATATTGTATTTTATGATAAAACACCACAGACAGGTTCTATATTTTTAGAGGATGCTTCATTCTCATTTGATTATGCACATATTCTTCCACTAGTTGAAAAATGTTCAATCTTGCATGGACATACATCTTCTGTAATGGTAGAGCTTGTAGGACAAATGAAAGACAATCTTCTTTTAGATTTTGGAGAAGCCAAAAAAATTATCAAAGAAGTTGTAAATGTATTTGATCATAAATTCTTCATCAATAGAAAATATTTGAAAAAAGAAGATGATTCACATTATCAAATTCAATTTGAAGGACCTAAAGGCATGTTTGAATTACAAGTTCCTAAAAATACAACATATTTGTTAGAAGGAGAAGCTACAGTTGAAAATCTTTCAAGTGAAATTATCAAATTACTAGTACCAAAAATGCCATCAAATGTAGAAGCAGTGGGTGTTTACATCTATGAAGGTTATAACAAAGGATCTCATATTATTTCAAACATAGAAAGATAATTAGAAAATGGAACCTAAAATATCAGAAAAAGCATGGAATCCAGAGTTAGAGAAGAAAATTCTTCAACAGTGGGAAGAAGAAAAAATTTATGATTTTACTCCTCAAGATGATAATTATACAATAGACACACCTCCACCATACCCATCAGGCAGACCTTGGCACATAGGAGCAGCAGCACATTATTCACAAATTGATATGATTGCCCGTACTGCAAGAATGGCAGGAAAAAACGTCTATTTTCCAATAGGAATTGATAGAAACGGACTTCCTGTAGAACTGTACACAGAAAAAAAGCACAAAATTAGAATGAGAGAAACAGAAAGGGGTGAATTTCTAAATCTATGTAGAGATGCACTAGATGATTTAGAAGCTGAAATGCTTCTCATTATGAAGAGTTTAGGAATCAGCGGTGATTTTGCAAACTATTACAGAACAGATTCAAAAGAATACAGAGCGCTAACACAATCAACATTTATCGAATTATGGAAAAAAGGTCAAATCTATCTAGCAAATAGACCAAACAATTACGATTGGGTATCAGGAACAACTATTGCTGATGCAGAAATATTGTATGAAGATTTAGCTACAAAATTAGTTTACATGAAATTTAAAATCAAAGATACAGACCAAGAAATTATCATTGCAAGTACAAGGCCTGAATTACTTTGTGCATGCAGAACAATTATTGTAAATCCAGAAGATGAAAGATATTCAGCACATATTGGGAAAAAAGTGATAGTTCCAATAACTAATGCAGAAGTAGAATTAAGAACACATCATTCTGCTCAGCAAGAATTTGGTTCAGGAGCTGTTATGGTATGTAGCTATGGTGATCAAAACGATGTTGCATTGTTTAGAGAATTAGAATTAGAAGAGATTGTAGCAATTGGATTAGATGGAAGAATGACTGAGATTGCAGGAGAATACACAGGGTTAAAACCAAAACAAGCAAGAACCAAAATCATAGAAGATTTGGAGGCAAAAGGATTACTAGACAAAGTAGAAGATATCAATCACAGAACACCTGTATCTGAGAGAAGTAAAACTCCAATTGAAATTATTCCAATGGAAGAATATTATCTAAAACAAAAAGAATCAGTTGATAAAATCAAAAAGTTGGGGCAAGAAATTACATTCCACCCATCAATGCACAAGCAAATTCTGATGAATTGGCTTGAATCTATCAATATTGACTGGCCAATCTCAAGAAGAAGATACTATGGTACTGAAATTCCTATATGGTATTGTAAAAACTGCTCAGAACCTCATGTTCCAGAGCCTGGAAAGTATTATCGACCTTGGGAGGAAAAATGCCCAATCAGCAATTGCACTAAATGTGATTCAACTGAATTTGTAGGAGAAGAGAGAACATTTGATACATGGATGGATTCAAGTGTATCTCCACTTTTCATTAGTAAATTTAACAGAGATGATGAATTTTTCAAAAAAGTATATCCTGTCTCAATCAGACCTCAAGCAAAAGATATTGTCAGAACATGGTTGTACTATACGCTTCTAAGATGTGAGCAGCTGACTGGTGAAAAACCATGGTCAGAAGCTTGGGTCATGGGATATGGTTTGGATGAAAAAGGAATGAAGATGAGTAAAAGTAAAGGAAATGCAATAGATCCTTTACCTGTAATTGAAAAATTAGGTGCAGATACTTTTAGATTTTGGAGTGCAAGTGAAATTAATCATGGTTATGATTTTAGATGTAATGAACAAAAAATTGAATCAACAAAAAAATTCCTCAGCAAGCTATGGAATGTATCAAGATTTTTGTCCAGTTTCCCAGTGATTGAATCAGGAAAACTTGCTGCATCAGACAAGTGGATTTTAGCAGAACTAGACAAGTTAGTAAAAGAATGTAATAGAGGATATGAAGAATACAACTTTTTCATTCCAGCAATTGCAATTAGAGAATTTACATGGAATGTATTTGCTGCACACTATATTGAAATGGTCAAAGCACGTGCATATGGAATTGAATTTTCTGATGAAGAACGAGATGGTGCAATTTTTACACTTCATAAGACATTATCAACAGTTTTAAAATTATTAGCACCAATTACTCCATTTATTACAGAACATCTTTGGAAAGAATTGTATTCTAAAGACAGTATTCATAAAGAAAAACAAGTCACGCCTGAAAATATAGAGGATCAGAGCAGCATTACAAAAGAAATCTCTGAATTTAATTCCAAAGTATGGAATGAAAAGAAAGCTCAAAATCTTTCATTGAAAGATTCAATCAAAATAGAAATTCCCGAATCTTTAGAACCATTCAAAAAAGATTTGAAATCAATGCATAATTTAGAATAAGATTATTCAAATAGTACGAGTCTATGGGATGAAATGAGACGCAGATAGGCGTAAAATATCTTAAGATAATTTTTTCATTAGAGAGACAACAGTATTTTCAAACATATTGTTTAGTTCTTGCAATCTTTCAGTTTTCATTGACAACATTTCATTATCAAACCAACTTTCTGATAAATACATGTCTCGATTCATCTCAATTTGAATCCAAGGGACTGGATTATTTCCATATGTTTTAGTGATATGCCCCCCATGAAAGGGATCATTTAGAAATATTTCATTTTTATCAATTGAATATGCTTCAGATATAGAATCAGCTAACAATTCAATCATTTTTTGAGAGGATGTTTTGCCATAATTATTAGAAATACAAAACAGGGGTCTTTTTGATTGGGTTTTGTCTGGAGAGAAATATGGAGCAGTAGCTGCCATAGAATGGCAATCCAAACATAATTTCAAATCTAATTCTTCAAGACTTTTTTGAATTGCTTGATGATATGGATTATAGTATAATTCGATAAGCATTCTTTTAAGTGAATCATCAGGTTCTTTTCCGTTTGTATAGATTGGTTTGTCATAGCACGTTTTACTTTTTATCAATCCATCAGGATTATCGGGTGGCATATCTTGCCGTGAACGATTAAGATCAACAAATGCTCTTGCAATATCAGTTTTAATTACCCGTTCTACTTTATCCCCTAAATCAAATAATTCAATTACAAAAGGATCAGAATCATCAAACAAATCCTTGTTAGTAATTGACAAGTGTCCTTCAAGTTCTACAGGTTTATGGGTTCCACCATGAGGTATTGATAATAAAACTGGTAGTTTGGTCAATTCAGCCCCTCTGCAATACCATCACGACGAATCTCTGCAACTCCTTGAAATCCTTCAGTTGTTTGACATTTCATTACTGCATGAATTGCACCCAAAAAAAATGAGTATCTTTCTCGAATGTTAATTTTGTATCCCATTTTTTTAAGATGTTTGATAATATCAATTAGAGAATCATCAGCCTCTAAACTGATTTTTCCATCTACAGCACAATGAATACGAGGCTTTTCCATAGCCTGGTCAATTGGATTATTGTGATCTATAACTCTAGAGATGAAATGACTTAGTGTAGAAAATATTCGTGCACTGCCAGGTGTACCCATTACTATCCATGGCTCATTATTATAAAATATGATGGATGGGCATACAGACGTCCAAGGAGTGGCATTTGGGCGTAAGTAGTAAGGATGATTTGGGTTTTCAAACTCAAATGCTGACATGTAATTATTATACAAAAATCCCAATCCATCAGCTGCTGCCTTTGAGCCATAAACTAATTCAATTGATTGTGTAATTCCCACTCCATTTCCTTCTTTATCCATTACAGAAAGATGGGTAGTATCTTCAGTTTCCGTTGATTCTCTTAATGGGAGTTCTGGATCAACTGTATCACGAATAGATTTTGCAAGTGTTTTTGCAAAACTTTTGCTAAGATGAGTTTTTTCATTTACTTGATGATATGTTCTTGGATTAAACCGTCGTTGTTCTCTGTATAACAATGCCTTACGATGAATTTCAGATACAAAATGATAAGATTTAGGAGTCCTAGTGAGAAATTTAGATGGAAGATTACTAAGCATCATTAACACTAGCAACATTGTAGGACCTGCTGCAGGAGGAGGTACTGTGTATACACGAATGCCACGATATCGTCTACTGATTACTTTTCGTTCTATTGGAAGTGGAATAAATGCAAGGTCTTCTTTTCTCAAAAACCCATTATTAAGTTTCATATCTTTATCAATCAAGTTTGCAATTAATCCATGATAGAATGAACGAAATCCATATGCTGCAAGTTGTTCAAGAGTGTTAGCTAAATCATCTTGAACAAAAAGATCTCCAATTTCATAAGGTACTTCACCATCTTTTAGAAAATATTTTGCACCAGATTTGGATTTAACTTTAAAAAAGTTTTCAAGATGTTTTTCTTGTAATTCGTGTTGTAGTTTTGTAATTCTATATCCTCTCTTTGCAATTCGAATAGAGGGTTTTACAATAGTTGACCAATCCAATCTACCATATCTCTCATTTAGATATCCTAAAGTCGCCACTGTACTTGGAACTGTACTTGCTTTGTATCCAAGACGACTAAGAGATTTATTTTTAAAAGCTGAAATGTGTGCTAGAGATGGAGCTCTACTAGAACCATCAACTGCCAAAGTTTTTCCATCTACATGAAGGATTGCCATAGATTGCCCACCTAATCCCGATGCTTGTGGTTCACATACCCCAATTGCCAATGCAGAAGCACATGCAGCATCTATAGCATTGCCACCTTTTTTGAGCATCTCAAGACCTGCCTTTGTAGCATCAGGAAACGCAGTTGAGACCATTCCTTTTTTTGCTACAGAGCATTTTTTGTCTCTAGTTGGAACAAATGAAGATTCAATTTTTTCTATATTCATGATTCTTTACTTTCTAAATTTAGAATTTTATTTTTCCATCCTAGATAGTTTGTGAATCAACATTGTTAAAATAAGAGACCTGTCAATCAGGCTGTCTTTGACAATATACTCATTAGGAGAACGGTATTCTGCACCTAATGGTCCTAGTCCTTCCAAAGAAGGAATTTCTTGTGGCACGTGACTAATATCAGAAGATAGGTCTCTATGAAATGGATTAATTTTTTGTTCCAATCTTGTTGCTATTTCTTCAACAATGGAATAGAATTTTTTTGTGTTTACAGTTTCTTGATAGGGATCCCTACGAACGCCTTTGTATACTTCAAGGTCAAGCCTCATGTCGTCTTGTTTTTTCAATATTGATTTAATCTGTCGTTCTAATTCATTTGCATCAGATTTGTTTGCAAATGTGGTGTAAA
Organism: Candidatus Nitrosopumilus sp.; assembly: GCA_035458995.1. Lineage (GTDB taxonomy): Archaea > Thermoproteota > Nitrososphaeria > Nitrososphaerales > Nitrosopumilaceae > Nitrosopumilus. Next base: position 2,792 of record DATHYS010000066.1, on the reverse strand, counting down.
GAGAAATTGAAGCATGGTCTGGAGAGTTACCATAAGATGTTTTGCCGTCAATAGACATTATCCTGATCACAGTGTCTTTCTTTGAGAGTTTCTTAATTGAAGTAATTTTTTTACAAACCACCGGAATGAGTTCAGAGATTGTTGGACGTGAAGAATCTGAAATGTTGGATATGTTAATTTTAAATTCGTCTCTACCTGATGCAGATGTAACAATTCCACCATCAATCTTTCCCCATTTTAGTCCAATAACGTATTTTGCATTTTTAGAATAAGATTCAATGAGGGGTTTGGCGTATTGTCCACCTAAGCTATCATCGGTGGTTAACAATATACCACAGTTAATTTTTCGTAATTTCTTAGAAAATCTTAATGCCTGTAGTGCAGAAAGCATTACTGCTATACCACCTTTACTTTCAGCAATCCCTGAACCAAATAATTTAGATTTTTCTTCTCTGAATTGGATATAATCTCTAGAAGCATAAGGAGTGTCTAAATGAGTAATCAGTAAGACATCATTAATTTCACCTTCATGATTTGTGAAATATCTAATATTCCCAATGTCAAATTGGTTATGAATATGTTCAGAAAATCCAAGATGTGTTAATCGCTTGGATAGCATTATTCCCAATCTATTGATATTTTCAACATTTCTTACACTCGTGTTTATTGCACACATTTCCTGTAAAGAAGTAATTGTCGTTCTAAGATGGCTACGAAGATAGCTTCGTGCAGCAACTCTTAATGGTTGACTACGTAAGTTTTCAGAAGCATCCATTTGAGGAGCATGTGATGAAGATTCTCCAAAATATCGGATTACTGCAATATCAAGAAGTTTGTTGATCAGAGATTCAAAAGTGTATCCTGCTGTAGTTGCAGCATGAACAAATGAGCCATGAAGGCCCAGACTTGCCATAGAGTTTAACTCTAAAATGTACATGTGTCCATCTTTATCCATTCTAAAATCAACTCTACAAAAATCATTGATTCCAAGTTTTTTAAAAGATAAAATACACAAGCGCTTCATTTCTTCTTCTTGTTCTTTAGTTAATTTTGCAGGACAAATCTTGTCTAGGGGGTTTTTTAATTTATCAGCATTTGATTGAATTTTATCTGGATCTCCTTGCAAATCAATTTCCACAATTGGTAAAACTTCAACACTGTCCGTATTACCAATTAATCCAACTGCAAATTCTCTTCCAGGAATAAATTGTTCTACTAGTGCATCTTGATGATACTTTTCAATTTCTTCTTTAACTGCATTTCTTAAATCATCCCAATTATCTACAACTTTCATTCCCATGGAGGTAGATTCTGATTTTGGTTTTACAATTACTGGAAAAATCAAGTCATCGAATTGATCTTCAGAAGTTGAAAATACCCAAAATCCAGGAGTAGGGATATTGTTTCTTTGTAAAACAAGTTTGGTCATTACTTTATCTTGAACTATAGCATGTGCTTCAGGTCCTGAACCAAGATATGGAACCCCTAGCATTTCAAGCAAAGCTGGAACGTGAGTGTATCTGTTATGGCCTTGTAAACCATATGCCATGTTAAAGACAAGACCAGGTCTGTCCCCATCCATTACCTTGGGCATAAAATCATGCATTTCATCAATTGCATGCATGTTGGCTTCAATCAGTTTAACAGTATGTCCTCCTTTTTCCAGGGCTTTGGCAACCCTCTCTATAGCGTTTGAAGAATAATGTTCTTGTGTAGGAATGTCTGAAATATTGATTACATCAGAAGGATCGATTTTATTTTTGTTATACATTAAAGCTATTTTCAACATATCACTAGTTTTGAACTACTAAAAAAACTAACCTTTACAAAAAATGTATCTCGTCTGCTACCCATTTACGTAAAAACTGTTAACTTTTCTACTATTTCCCATAGGTTCTTTCTGAGTATTTAGAATGGTACAAACTAAAGCTCAAAAAAGTGCAGCTGCCAAAAAAGCAGCTATAACTAGAAAGCGAAATGCAAAGATAAAAGCTGAAGCAGCAGAAAAAGCAGCAGCCCTAAGAAAGCGTAGAGCAGCAGCAAGAAAAAGAGCCGCAGCAACAGAAGCACCAAAAAAACGTAGTGTGAGAAAAACCGCAAAACGTAGTGCAACAAAGAAAGCAGCTCCAAAGAGAAAAGCAGCTCCAAAGAGAAAAGCAGCATCTAAATCAAAAGGAAGAAAATAATAATTGTACATCAATCTCTTTCTAGAATTTAGTAGCCAAGAATCTAAAAAGAGACTTTAACTTGAAATCTTCTTTTACTTTTTTCTATTTTTATTTATCATTAATTGAGGAAGCATGGCAGGATATTTAGGAAATACATCAGACATGGTTGTTCATCATTTAGCAACAATGAAGGAGGAATGTAAAATATATTATATAAAAAAGGATGCCAAAGTGTACTTTACTCCAGATACATTAGAGCAAGCAATAAATCAAAAATTTGTTGCCTGTTTACACTGTAACACAAAATGAGATGAAAAATTATGGACGTTAAATGTAAAAACTGTGGAAAGGATTTTGAATTATTTACAAGTGATTTTTGTTGTGATAAATGTGCCGAAGATTATTTTTTGCATCCTAAATGAAAAATTATAAAATAAATTTACAGTCAAATCGTTCTCAAAGTTAATCTACTAGATCTGTTCCCTAATTTTTGGTTTCTTTGACTAGATTAACAAAATATTTGTGAACTGCCAAATCATCAGTTAATTCTGGATGAAATGATGTTCCAATGATGTTTCCTTTTTTTATTGCAACAATCTTTTCGTTTATTTTTGCTAAAACTTG
>DATHYS010000065.1:0-3269 GCA_035458995.1 Candidatus Nitrosopumilus sp. | reverse complement strand
TTAATTTTATCAATTTTTGGAGTCTCCATTTCAACTTTTTTTCTTAATTCTTCAACACTCTTTTGTAATTTTTCTTGTTTTGTTTTTAGCTGGTTTTTTTGAGGTGTAGACTCATTAACCTCTTTTTGATATTTTTCCAATTCTCGTGATAAGATCTCAATATGTGTGTCATCATATCCAATCTTTCCTCTTATGTTTTCACGAAATTCCTTATTCACCTCTTTCATTGATTCAGAAGCAACATCCAGCTTATCTATTCCAATGATTGCATTAAGTAATTCTTTGAATTCTTTGGGTTTTGCATTGATGATGGCATTTAATTCCCCCTGTTCTACGATTGATGCGACTTTTAGTTTTTCAAAATCAAGACCTATTTTCTTTTCAACTTCATGTGTCATTGATTCTCCAAATTGTTTTCTTTCACCTGCAGCTATCTCTACTATTTCATCTCCAACAATTTCAGAGAATTTTGCTGAAAGAGTTCCCTTACTGTCTATTTTTCTTACTGCCTCGTAATTTTTACCATTTACTGAAAAATTTACTTTTGCAAATCCTTGATTTGCCCCACGTTTGATCAAGCCTTTGTTTGATTTTCTTGTATGATGTCCAAATAATGCAAATGTTATAGCATCGATGATACTTGATTTTCCCGCCCCATTTTGCCCTACAAAAACTGTGACCCCGTTGTCGAAATCTAGTTTTGTTTCTGAGTGAGATAAAAAATCTCCCAACTCGATTGACGTAATCATTGTTTTTTCTCCTTTTTAAATTTCTCAAAATTTTCAATAATTATTTGGGATGCTTCTTTGATCTCCTCTGATGCTAAAACTGGGAGCAATTCTTTGATTGCAAAACTAGCCGCCTGCTCAGAACCCAATGCATCTACTGATAGTCTAAACATCTCATCATCTATGATATTAGGTCTGTCTAGGAATATTGAAGAATCTGATACTTTCTTTGTACTAATTCTCCAAAAGCACCTTAGTACCAATGAATTTAGCCTAGTAATTTGTGCCTGAATGTTATCTGTTTCAATATTTTCACCTTGAATATTTACCTCTACAATAGGCTTTTTTTCAAAATCTATAATTTTTCCAGAAATTTCATCTATTGTTTTTGATAACTCCTCATATTTTGTCTTAAATGAAAATTGAGGTCTTGTATCAAGCTCTATCCATTTTGGTTTTACCTCTTTTCCTGAGATGTCCACTTCAAAGAATCCTTTTTTTGTTTCTTTTATTCCCTCGCTAGTTGTTAGCTCAATTGAACCTGGATACGCAATTGGTCCACATAGATGATTGAATTGTTTAATGTCTGTATCATGAAGATGCCCCATTGCATAGTATGTGAAATTTTTTGGAAGATCTGTTGATTGCAACTCTCCTGCAAACTTATTGAATTCTGTAATACCTTGATGTAACACTAAAATTTTATGTCCAGAAAAGTTTTCTGCGATTTTGTCAATTTCCGCAAATTTTTCTTCATATTGAGGGATTTCTGTTTTCCTTATTTTGTCAAATCCTACAAGAAGTACTCCTTTGTATTCAATTGGATTTCCTTGACCAATATATTTTGAAAATTCTAAATTATGATATACATATGGGATTGGGGTTGTTCTGATTCTACTAATATCATGTTCCCCTAGAATAAAAAATGAATCAATGTTATTTTGTTTTAATCGTTTTAACCCATTTGCCATTTGAATTATTGCAGTCCCATTAGGATTTGGTACATGAAAAATATCTCCTGCAAAAATAACAAAATCTACATGATCTCTAATCGATGTATCTATTGCTTGGTTAAAAACATCGTACACATCTTGTTCACGCTCTTCTGAACCATATTGCACTAATCCCAAATGTGTGTCTGAAATATGTGAAAATAACATTAGTCTAACAGTAGATCTTTTTGCACTAATCCTTGTGTTGACTCTATTGCGATTCCTTTCATTTTATCTGCTTTAGCCCAAGCATTAATTGCACTTTGATCTGCTCCCATTATCTTTTCTTTGACTTCTTCGACGTGAACTAGGGATGGTAGATTACTCCACTGTCCTACAAGAACTGCATCTCCTACATTCAATGATGTTAATTGAGCGATTAATTCACGACTAGTTGATTCAGTGGCTGAGGCTATTTGCCTTTGATCGTCTTCTTGAATAATCTTCATAATTGCAAATGACCCCATCTGGCTGAGTACATTCAGGTCTACACTACGTGGTCTTTGTGAGACTATTCCTAGACCTAGACCAAACTTTCTTCCTTCTCTGGCAATTTTTGCAGCCCAGTATTTTGCACTAGTGTCATGATCTTTTGGAATAAAGACATGAGCTTCTTCAATAATTACAAACACTGGAGAATTGAATTTGAAATTTCGTTGCCTCTTTGTTTTTCCATGTTGTGCAATGCTTGCATCTTTTCTGTCTTTGAGTAGTTGTTGTAAGTAAAATGCTAAAGCTACATTTGCTTGTTTTTCAGACAATTCTGAAATGTTGAGAACATTTGCACACCCTTCTTTAATGAAGCCAATTGGATCTCCCATATCCGGATCTAAAATGTCTTCAAATCTTCTTTGAGCATCTTCTACTATATCTTGAACTCTATAAGCTGATGATCTGATCTCCTTGAGTTTATTGTCGTCTGAATTTATGATGAAGTCTACTTCGCTTTCTAATTTTTTCCAAAACTCATTTGATTTTTTTACATTTTCTGTAAATGCCATTCTCAATACTCTTTGCTGAACTGTTGCACTTTCTCTTATCTCCAATACGTCTGAGAGTTGCTCTGAATCTAACAATCGTGGATTTATTTTTGCATCAATTACATTTATTCGTGGAATATTCAAACTTGTATAGTCATTATGATAATCAAAAATAATTACAGTACCTTTTAGTTTTGAAATTTGTTTTGTAACTAATGATACAAGATTACTTTTACCCATTCCTGTCATTGCTAAAATTCCCAAGTGTCTTGAAACTATTTTATCCAAATTCACTTTGGCATCAATTGATTTATTTCGTAAAAGATTACCAATGCTAACCCATCCTTCTTTTTTGGGGCTGAAAATTTCCTCTAGGTCTTGCTTACTAGGTAAAGTAATTTCTGTGCCTGGAATTGGTGGTATTGCAGGTATAATGGATTGCCCTCTTCTTAGATTCTCTAAAAATCCCAAAATTCCTATGTGTGCTGTGAATGTTTTATCTCTTTTATTGAGTTCTGCAATTTCTATACTTTCTGTTGCCTCATCAAAGTTTCTAACATCAGTAAAAG
>DATHYS010000064.1:0-6873 GCA_035458995.1 Candidatus Nitrosopumilus sp. | reverse complement strand
TTTTTACTTCCACAATTACATGGAAATTCCTGAAAAGGATTCATGAAAGGCAAATAATTCCACGTGATTTCTTCATTTTTTTCAATATCCCTTAAAGCAACAATCATTGTAGGATCATCATCTGGGAAATCCCCAGTATTTGGCTCACAGCTATGATTCATGAATCTGGTATCATCTATATCCATTTGTAAATAATCATCAATTTGATAACAATGATCAATCCAAACTTGTTGTTCCTCTTTGGATAATTTTTCAAATTCAGTCAGAGATATTTTTTTAATGTGTTTTTCAGTAGTGGACCAGATTACCTCACCTTCTAAAATCATTTCATTTGCAAATAGACCATATCGACTGATTTTTGAAGAATTTCGTTTATCGATTTTGGGATTAAGCATTAGTGATATGTAGCCAATAGAGAATATTAGATTAGCTTTTTACAATTAGGAATTAAAGAGCTTTTTTGTGCTTGTACAAAGCATATAAAATCAATAGATATGCAGCATACCAACAAAGATTGACAGGATCAGATAAAGAATAACCAGTTGTTACTTCACTATAGTAATACCAAGTATCCCCAACAAGATTCAAGATAATTCCAAGTACCAAGATAAGCCAGGCAGTTCCAATTAATCCTCCACGGAAAATCTTTGCAGTATGAATTGCCAGACCCAAAGTCACAGATGCAGCAGCAATGAAAATTATTCCATAGTAGAAATCAAAACTACCATAATCTTCAATTATTTCAAAAAGACCAATAGATATGACATCATCTGCTACATATGGAGAGAAAATAAAGTAAACATAAGTTAATGTAACAATTATCGGCATTCCAATAATTAATCCAAAGCCACTTTTCGAAATTTTTGGTGCAAAAAATTTGAGATTAATTACCAAATATGCGATAATTAAGGGATAAAATACAAAGAAGAAAACATCAGCAATTGAAGGGTAAGGGTCTAAATCTAAAATCTGCTCATAAACAAAATAGGTAAGCTCTGCAAGAAACATGAGTAAAAATGCAAACCCAAGCATCACATATGCTTTCGAATAAACTAATGCCCCCGAATATCTCCTTGAAGTCAAAAATGCAAAAGCTGATACAGATAATGGTATGAACATTGAAAAGGCATAGATGAAAGCATCCGAAGTTAGTGCATATTCATCAAATTCAGCAAGATAGTTTACCAAAAAATGAAATCCAAGTACAATTCCTGCAATGACTCCAACAATCTTAAAATTGATTGGACTTCCTATTTTTTCAGGTACAACCTCTGCACCAGGTTCTTTCATGAATGATGTTACTATTTACACAGATAAACCTATAGCTTGTCAGAAAAAACACACAGAAAATTAATTTTTTAAACAAAAAGAATTGTTTTAAGAATTAAGTTCTAATTTCCACTGTTTGTAAGATAGAACTTTCAGATAGTAGTGTATTTTTAAGCTGTACTTTGACTTCTACATCATTTTTTATGATGTCTACTTTGACATTCTCAAAAATAGTTTCATATTTTTTTACTTTTTTACCATCATGAGCCAATTCAAATCCATTTGAGACCAACAAACCGTTGTTGATAAGATAATTTATTTTTCTATAACCTGAAGTTTGTGGAATTTTACAAGAGTCTAAAATTTTTGCAATAATTAATGGTTTTGTCATGACAGCACCAAGAATTGATTTTTTATCTTGGTCAGCAAAAGATTCTAAAAAGATTCTAGCTAATTCAGGATCTTTCATTTGTATCCAGTTAGAATCAGATTGTTTTGATTTTTCAATACTGACAACTTTTTGCAAGAACTTTTGTTCTAAACCATCAGCACCAGCACCAAAAAATTCTCTTAAAACACTATCAAATTTATGGAAATTTTTAATTGCCTGAACTAACCCTAGACCATGTCTCTCCATTAGCCTTTGTTCAATTTTATTCAGTGTGTCTTTACCAAGATTTTCCTCAATGGATTTACGTAAAGATGGAACTAAGAGAGTATCAAGTCCATTTTCCATGTATGGATATGAGAAGGAGTGATTATAAAGAATATGACATTATTTTTTATGACAAACAACATTTCATAACTGTTTGATCGATCATGAGATCAAAAACGGTCATAAACTGATCGTCGATATTACAAATTCATGCAAAGTAATTATTTGTACAATGTTGTATGTGTGGAAAATAACATACTAATCCATATGACTAAAAATGCTTTAAAATAATTGTAAAATGAGCATTCATTCTAGAAATCAAGGGGGAAGTCAATCTTGACTCTACAGGAAAAACAATTATTGAAAAAAACAGATAATGTTTCAATTAGAATCGATTCTGAATTAAGCAATAAACTTCACGAGAAATGTTTGGAGCAGAAAATTAGTCTCAATACACTGATCAATCACCTGCTAGACAAACAAGTGAATTGGCATGAACTAACTACAGAGATGGGATGGATTCCAATGTTTAGATCAACATTTAGAGAAATATCAGATTCAATACCTAAGGATAAAATTGAAAAAATTGCAGAGACTACAGGATCATCTGATCTAAAAAACTCATTGAATTATGTTTATGGATATGTTGAATTAGATTCAATTTTGGATTTGTTCAAAAAAAGATGCAATAGTATGAATGTGCAATATAGAGAAATCCAAGTCAATGGAAGAAATAAAATCATCATTCAACACGACTTGGGAAAAAATTGGCCAATTTTCATCATAGGTCAAATGAACACCATTCTAAATGAAACTGGGCATAGAATCATCAATGAAGAATACAATAAGCAAGGATTTTCTTTTGAGATAGTCAAAACGGAGGATATTGAGTAATCTAAAAACCACGCCTAGATTTCCAATAAATCAAAGATACCGCTATTAAGGATTAGCTCATTTCCAAAAATGGGAATGAATGATTTCTGAGAAGGTTTCGTTTAAAAAATCAAAGTATGGATATTATCTAATTATTCTAGCGGCAGCATTATCAGCACTTATTCATGTAATTTCAAAACCCATGCTTGAAAGTTCAGAAAATATGCTTGAAATCAATCCAATTGTGTTGGCATTTTTGATTTATTTCATTGCAGGGATTTTCTTTACACCAGTAGCAAAGAAAACACACTCCATTTCCAAATTTGGGAAAAAGGACTGGATGTTTATGGGATTAATCGGAATGGCAGAAGTTGCTGCTCTAATTACATATTTTTACGGTTTGTCAACTGCATCAGCAGTTAATGCATCAATATTTAGCAACAGTGAGATAATTTTTGCTCTTGTGATTGCAATGTTGGTCTTTAAAGAAAGATTACACATCAAAGAATCAATTCCATTTACCATGATAATCATAGGCATGATGGTTATACCTGTTGGAAATGATCTTTTCCAAAATGATTTCAGTTTAGGACACATGGTAACAGGAGATTTGTTAATAATTTTATCAGGAGTGCTATATGCAGTAGACATTACGCTGTGCAAATACATTGGAGATAGATTTGATACAAAAAGAGTAACACAAGTTTTGTCATTTATTTCTGCAGGAGTTGCAGTAGCACTTATTGCAGCATTTCAAATTCCAATGAATGTTGATTTAGCTCAATTACCAGGAATTATCACCTTGTCAATCTTTGGTACAGGATTGTCAACATTGTTTTTCTTGATGGCATTGAAATTCATAGGTACAGTTAGAACTGTTTTACTGTATTCTACTACAGCAGTTTTCGGGGTAATTTTTTCAGGATTGTTTCTTTCAGAAACGATTAGTGCCATGGACATTTTTTCACTAGGTCTAGTTTTGGTTGGAATATTTTTGCTTAGAAACAAACTTGCAGGAAAAGAGCATGATGAAGAAAGCGAAATCCCATCAAATACCACGCCTAAAAGAAAGACAAGAAAACAAGCAAAGCATACGCACAAAATGTCAGTTGAAAATAAAATTAAAAACAAAATTGCATTACAAGGCTGGATTAGTGCAGGCTAGTCATTTCAAAAATTGAAAATAAGTATGCCTAGCAAAAAAATGAAATTAAAAAAGACTAAATGAACAATAAATTCAAAAAGTTTAGGCACAAAAAATCTCTAAAATTAGAAAAAATTTGCAAATGTAGTGATTTGTAGTAAACTGTATACGTTTGAACGATCAGGCTTTTAAGAGTAATCTCGATCATTACCATTTATGGGAATTAGTGCAGATACAATGCAATTAGGAACATATCCAGTTGATAAAACGAATTTTGAGCAAGTTCGTGATGCACTAGTCACATTTGGATTAACACCAAATCAAAGTAAGGTATTTTTCTACTTAGGAAAGATAGGGGCAAAAACAGCATCAGATATTGCCAAAGCAGTCAACATTCCACGAAGTGAGACATATCATTTACTTACAGCACTACAAAACAAAGGAATAGTTGAAGCATCATTTCAGCATCCAATTCAATTCACAGCATTAAGTATCAAAGACGCAGTAAATCTTTTGATCAGTACTGAAACTGAACGTCTAAACAAACTAAAAAAATCAGGTCCAGAATTAGAAGAAATTTGGGAAAAAATTCCAGGAGCTGTATCAGAAGAAGAGGAAAAAGGAGAAGAGAAATTCAAAGTATTACAAGGAGGAAACCAAGTCAATAGTAAAATTTTCGATATGATTCTAAATGCAAAAAACGAATGTCGAATTTTAGGATCTGAAAAAGATTTCATTAAATTTTATCATGCTAATTTCCTAGATGCATTAGAAGAGCAAAAAATTGATTACAAATTATTGACATCTATCACAGAAAAATCAAAAGGAATTTTTGACAATATCGACAATACAAAAATTAAGAAACTTTGTTCATCTGTAAAAGAGAACTTGTGCTTTTTGATAAAAGACGACAATGAGGTTTTGTTCTTTATTAAAAATGAAGGAAATAACAAAGAGATGAGAGCAATATGGACAAATTCTGAAACCATAATTTACTCAAAGGCATTATTGTTTAACAATCTCTGGTCAAAATTAGAAGGAGAAATTTTTAATGAGTAGATGCAGTTGTGGATTTTCCACTAAATGTACAGATGAATTTTGTCATCATATTGCAGAGTCTTGGAATGATCTAAGAGTTGATCATGAAATCAAAGTGTTAAACCAGTGAATCGTCATTTACTTCAATTGGTTTTCTACCCATAAAACCAGAGTCCTTTTCATGCCAGAATTTTATTTCAGTTTCACCATATTTCCAACAGAGCCATACTTCCTCATCAAATCGTTTTGATGGAAAATCCAATAGTCCCTGCTCGATACTTTTGACAACAACCCCCGTATTTTCCAATATCTCTACAGATTCATAGAATTTGGTGATTGCAGAGTTTAGGTGTTGTTTGATATTCACATATGATTCAAAAGAATTCGTAGTCGATATACTCATCTGTAATTCTTGCTCTATTTTCTTAACTTCAGTATTTTTTGCTAAAGCATATTCAAATTTTTTTATCACATCAGGTAAAGCATCATTTGCTTCATTTGTGGTAAAAAAAGTGAACATGAATACTAGTAAAATATAGAGATTAAAAATCTTAAGAGCACTAAAATCTAAAATTGATTAGAGGATTATTCAAAATCCCAGCCATCAACAAATGCTATTTCGTCATTTCCCAAATTAACCATAGTAAAAGACATGTTTTTTGTCAGTTTCAAGGAAGGTTCATACGAGTTTAGAAAATTGCAAGTCATACAAATCCAACTACCCCCATCAATATGCTCCATTATCTGTTGAAGATCATCGCCATTACAATTATGGCATCTTGAAGGAATTTCATCTAACTGTTTAGCCCTGCAAATCAAAAGTCTGCCATCAGGATCATAATCTGCCATCTTAAAAGATAGTAAAATAAGGAATATGAAACTATATTGGTCAGATGCAGATTTATTAAGAAATATTTCTGAGGAAAATGTATGAGTGAAGATCAATTAGAAGAAATTATCCTACAGACAATTAATGGAGCAGTTGCAACAATTCCAGCATACTTGGAAGAAATTAAACAAAACAAAGGCATACTCAAAGTAGAAGATCCCAAAGAGTTCGTCTACGGGATTGTAATGGGGATGGCACTGGGTATGAGTGGTGCAATTCTTAGTGCACAAAAAGAAGCTCCAACTGCTGAAGATCAAATCAAAGTAAGAGACATTGTATACAAGCACATTCCTGAGATAAGAGAACGAATTTTCAATTGAATAAATTTAATCTAAAAGAGATAGAATTTCTAAACACATTGGAAGAAGCAAGAATTGCTACATCTCACAATGACATACCACATGTCAAACCAGTTTCATTTATTAAAATTGATGAGAGTATTGTGATTGCAACAGATTACAACACGCGGACATATTCCAACATTAAATCTAATCAAAATGTCGGAATTGTAATTGATGTTTACAAATCAGGAGAACATAAGGCAATATGCATTCAGGGTAAAGCAGAGATAATTGAAAAAGGAGAAGAATTTAAGAAATTTTATGACATATTTTATAAAAAATTTCAATGGGTTAGAAAAGAGCCTTGGAAGGAAAATGAAGCCCCTTTTTTGAAGATAGTTCCAAATACAAAAATCAGTTGGGGTTTAGATTAAAGCGTAATTTTCTGCTCAATTTGGGAGAGTAAGGTTTGAACTGAGATAGGTTTTTGCAGAATAGCACGAATTCCTAATTTTAATAATTCATCTTCCTGAGTAGAACTCATAGAAAGCCCACTAACAATAACAACTTTTGATAATTCTGAAGGTCTTCTAGATTTTAAATCTAAAAGAAAATCAACTCCACTATATTTTGGCATACACATGTCAAGTAAAATTAAATCATATTATTTGTATACTGCCAATTCCAATCCGGCTCGACCATCCAATATACTATCAAAATTATA
>DATHYS010000063.1:0-7816 GCA_035458995.1 Candidatus Nitrosopumilus sp. | reverse complement strand
TCCTGTTGTTTCTTCCACAGATGTCAAAAAATTTACTATTCCCATGTAAAATATAATAAAACTTGATACTCCTGAAACCAAAAACAATGTAATTTTGATTGATAGCATTTAATTGCGCTTCCTATCACAATTTTGCGATTTCTTTTAATTTTGAATGTAGAATATCGATATCTATTGGTTTTAGAATATATGCTGAAACGCCTCTTTTTACCAGATCATCCAATTCATCTTGTGTGATAGTTGATGCAGTAAAGACTATGATTCTCTGATCTTTTAGCATATTGTTATCTTCTAAATCTTTGATCACGGAATATCCGTCAAATTCAGGCATTGCCAGATCTAAAAGTATTACATCATAGTTATTTTCTTTGATTCTTTTTAATCCTTCACTACCATCGCTTGCAACTGTACACTCGTGATCATTTAATTCTAAAAATGTAGTTAGCATTTTTGTTATCTGTTCGTTATCATCCACAATCAAAATTTTTAATTTTTCTTCTTCTTGTTGATTTTTGGCTTTAGTCATTTCTTCTTTTTCTCCTTATCTAGTATTTTGAAGTTTTTTTGTAGATAACTTAGGATCATTTTTTCTTGCTCAATCTCTCTTAATCTATGTTCGTATGTGATTTCTGAGCCTAGTAGTGATTCTACGTCAGTTTCATCAAGATGATGTGATTTCTTCCACATTAGACTAAACAGTGATCTCAGTGTTGTAACAAATGCTTTGGAATCAGTCCATACTGCAAGCATGTCTTTGACCTTGTTGTTACTTATGAAGAAAATTACTTCTGAATCGTCTTTAATAATAAAGCAAAAATCTTCTCTGTTTTTATCATCTATTTTTTTTACTGTTTTACTTGGCATGTCTTCAAAAATATTTGGGGTATTTTCTGAAAAATCAGTTAATATTTTTAAATTAGATTTAGTTTTGCTTAATAATTCTGTAAATTCTGTAAAGTAAAATCTTTTAAAATCTGCATCAGTTCCTAGCACCAGAATATTTTCTTTAGACTCTTTAATCATCTGTTCTAGCTTAACTAAAATTGAATTTCTTCCTTGAAGGGATTGGAATTTGTTGTCTTGTGATGCTTTGTCATTTTCAGCATAATTTGGTATGATGCTCCATAGTTTAATCAGACTGTCTTTGCCTGATTCTAATTCAGATATCCTGTTTTTTTCATTGTTTAGTAGTATTTCCAGGGACTCTTCTAATCCGACTGCATTAAATTTGGTAGGCTTTCCAAACACTGAAAAAATTATCCCTTTTTGTTGCAGTGTTGATAATAGATGATATGTTTCAGTTCTTGGAATTTTGAGTGCTTTTGATATGTCTGATGCTGTCTTGACACCAATTTTGCTCAAAAACAAGTAAACTTTAGCTTGATTTGGAGTCAAATCATATCTGACAAGCATTCTAGTTAGTTCTTGGATTGGAGAGTCTGTATGAAACATCCCCTCTTCTACGGCTTCAGTGACTGTCATCTAAATTTGTAACATTAAATTATAACATAAGCGGGTGTATGTTCTTGAATGTTACAGATTGTTGATGGGATTACACCGAGCCCAAAAACTGACTCAGAATAATGTCTCCGTAGATTAATTGGATGATGAATCCGCCTGTGATTAGTAGTAAATACGGAATCCCTGGCGTAATCCAAGTATTTGGAGTGGAGCAAAACTCTTGATCTTCAGCATGATGTATTGCCAAATTCAGTTTCTTTTTTCCTTTCTCTGTTCTTTCTATACTAAATGCAAATTTTGGATTTTTTGATTTGTAGCCCATAAATGATGCAACAATCTTTTTTGAAATTGGCTCATCAAACCCTTCAAAAATATTATTTCCTCTTATTTGCGAAACTGCATTTCTCGTCAAATTGAATAGGAATGGAATTATGAATAACAGTGCTGCATTGGACAGTGTTGTGAACGGCGATATCATGTTGTCATTTAATGATGCCATTGGGGCGACAACTGCTAATGCTATTAATGCGAATGCATCTGCACCCCCAAACAATCCAATTCTCCAAACTATAATTACAAATGGCGCTATAATTAGTGCAAATCCTATCGATAATAACTGGGAAATAATGTTTGGATTGAGTAATGCCAATACAATTCCTGCCCCTCCGAATACTATCCAATACAAATCATGGATTTCTCTTTTCCAAATGTCTATTATTGAGCCCAAAATTAGCATAACTAATGCCAAGATGACTCCTGCCATTTGAAAATCAAGGAAAAATTCTGCCATCTTCTAATCCTTTACTAAAATGCTATTTCAAATAGATTAAAAAAATATTTTTTTTATGTTCGGTCATATTTTTTACATTAATACTATCTGTCTCTCATGTCTGAAATTTTTTCTTTAATTCCTTCTATCTTATCTCCAATATCTAAATCTCCCATAGGAATTTTTTCTGTAATTGATTCTAATCTGTCTGTACGCTTAAGGAATATCAGTACAGCCACAATTATTATTGGTATTATGATTAAGCCCAATGTCGTTCCATCTACATTCAATCCCTCTAATGGCGATGCTTCTTTTACAATCTCTGGCTCTGGTGTGTCAATTATTGCAGGTATGTTTTTTATTTGAGCAGTCTTTGATGCTGCAGCTGAATCCAATCCCTTGCCTGATACCTTTGCAGATATTGTAACCTGCTCTTTGTCATTTGCAATGATGTTAAGTATTGCAATTCCATCACTGTTAGTGACTTCTTCTACTGATTTTACTTCTCCACCATCAGTAGTCCATTCTACATTAAACCCTTCAAGAGAAGATTCTATTTGTGGGATTGTCACTGATAATTTTGCTTCAATTCTTTCATTCCAGTTCATATCTCCAATAAGATTTAGTGATAATACGGGAGTCAAATCTATGACATTTACATTATATTTTGATAAAGGCAGGTCTTTGGATAAAATTGCCAACTCTGCTGTTCCTTCTGATAGTGTTTCTAATTCAAATGTCTTAAAATATTCCCCCTCTTTTATCAAGATTTGATTTGGTGTTTTTAGTATTGATTCATTGTTTGACACTACTTCAATAACGGTGTCTTTTTTTGCATATACTGGATTTCCTACAGAATCCAATAACTGAATTGTGGCTAAATTACCATCTGTAATCAAAATATTATTGATGTATCCCAAATGAATTTTTGTAGGATCTGTCGTATGGCCTGTTATGGATGCTGATCCTGAAAATTGACCAATTTGCCCTTCTAGTGTATACGTTCCAACATTCTCTGATGTTGGATAAGTCAAAACATATTCTTGGTTTTTATCAACGTTTGAGGATTCTATCGAGATGTATTCATTTGCTGAAAATGTTAAGATTCCAGATTTAACAAATTGTGTTGGTCCTATTCTTGGGTTGATGTCTTCATCATCGTCCGTAGTTGCAGCAGTTTCTTCATCGTCCCCTTCTGCTTCTAGTAAATACCCTAGCAATGGAAATTCTTTTCCAACCAAAATCATCGGAATAAGCGATTCAATCATTAAACTAATGTCATCTGCAATAGGGCCGTCAGGTGTAGCTGTAACTGTTTTGACGCCGTCATTATCTGTGATGTATATCTCAATTTGCTCATCTGGTGCCATGGTACCTGTATTACCTGTAATCAATACTGAATTTTTGCCCTTTTCCATTATTGCATTAATGGGTTTTACGACATTGGAATCTGAAGATGAAATGTTTAACTCATAATCCTTTTGTGCAGTAACAGGGACCGTTACTGTTACTGTCTCTCTATCATTTGTTGCACCAATTCTTCTAGATACTTCAATAACTGTTTCAAAATATGTGACTCCGATTATCTCTTCTTTACCTGTTGTTAGAAATGGTAAAACCTCTGTAATTGAAGGTCCTGCCCCCTCTAGTGCTCCTATTTCATCATGTATTACAGTAAATGTATCCCCCCGAGCAAGATAATCTTCTACGGATACAAACATTTGAAACACTTGTTCATCGTCACTGGTAAAATCTGCAAGGTTTGGTCTTGGTGAAAATTGTGTAAATGTGGAATATTCTCCTTTCTTAATTACTAATTTTTTTTCATCAAACAAAATCTCATCAAAATCTGTGCTTGTATTTTTTGATATGTCTGGATTGTCTACATTTAGTTCAAGATAGATATCTTCTTCTGCTGCAACTGGAATTCCTTGATTGTCTACTAGTTGTAATACTGCAAAGCCCTTTGCAGAATTGAAACTACTAAAAGTATCAGGAATCACTGAAAGTTCAATTCTTAATGGGCCTTCTGGTTCTAATACTGATAATATCTTACTAATTTTTTTCATTCCTTCGGTTTGTGCAAAAACTATTGCATCCCCAGAACCTACAATATCAAATTGCGTAATTCCAAAATACTCGCCTTGCTTAATGGTAATTTCTGAATCTCTTAGCTTTATCACATCCGTATTTGGAGTTTGGATTGATACTGTAACATCTTCAAGTGCAACTGTTGGTAGTCCTCCTGTTGTAGATAACTCCACTGCAACATATCCATATCTTGGTCCATCGACTGAAAATTCATCCGGTGTAACTTTCATCATAATTTGTGTAGGGTAGTTGTTATTGTTGAATACCTCAATTGAGATTTCTTTGGATGCAAATCCAGGTGCTGCCAATCCAATGGTTGCAATTCCTGGCTTTAGTGCTTTGATTTTGACATTTTTGATAAAAATTTCTGAATCTTCTGAAACTTCCAATATTTCTACAATGTCTGTATTAGAACTAATCACGGTTAGATTTTTTATCGAAGTTGGAACCATCAAGCCATTGGAAACCACATAAATTTGCAAATCCCCAATCGTGTTTTCTAATAGTTTTTCAGGCAGCAACTTATGTCCAAATTGAGATGTAGTTTGAGCATTAGCAGGTATGAATAGACTGCCCATCATTAGCAATATTACAAATATGACCTTTAACACATCATTTCTCTTAATTTTTTAGTTATATTGAACAGTATGAAACATTACAATACACACAATTATCCGAAAATAGATACAACGCTGAACAATTTCAACTGAATTATCATGATTGCTACAATTGAAATCCCAACCAGAAATACTGAATACATGAACCCTCCTGTATAATTCCCTGTCGTGATCTTGCCCAAAAATAACCCTGCAATCCAAGATTGCACCAAGATTGACAATCCTAACAGTTTGAATCTTGACTGAGCCTCCTCTTCTAAAATAGCTCTTTTAGCATCATCTGTCTCCAACTGTCCTCCTAAACTGGTCAGCGAATCAATTACAAGTAATGTGGTAAATCCTGTAATTGCTATTAACATAAATCCCACCATGACATATGGCTTTAGCATTTCTCGTTTTGTAGTCTCTATGTTTCTCATCTTTTCTGAAACACCTGCCAGCGTGATCAATGTATTTACATTTCCCCCTCCTGCAGAAATTATTTCAAATAATACTTTGAAATTAATCAAAATCTGGAAATCACTTGTCTCTTTTTTAATGAACTTGAAAATGTCATTTAATGTCATACCCCACTCTAACTTATTTGCTACACCGTTAGCAACTGGATTGAATAATCCAAAATCTTTTCTCTTGGCTGTTCGTATTACACATTTTTCTGGACCTAATCCTGCTTTGCGTGCTTCAGCAACATCTCTCATTATCTGAGAAGTTGCGGCTTCTGCATCTAATGAAAATTTGTATTTGTTTTTGAATTTTAATGCTGGCCATAATGCAGATAAGATTAGCGCAAGACCTAAAATATACAGATCATATCCTGGCAAGAGATTTAGAAAATTAATTATTACTGCAGCAGAAATACCTGGAATTCCAAAAATCAGAATTTTTTTCCAATCCATCTCATTAATTTTTGCCCTGTTTAATTTTCTTGAAAGCAATAAAAACAATGTTGTAATAATTGGCGGCAGCATAATTACTAGATAGAGTGGATCAATGTCATTGGGGCCTGGCGGAGTCCCAACTCCTCCTGTAGATGTGGCTGTTACTATGATGTAGATTGCCAAAATCACTATCTGCATTGTCATGTATGTTTCAACCAATGTCTGAACTTTGTTTGCAGATTCTTTTTGTTGACTCTCATACACTTCAAATGCACTATCCATTTTTGATTTAAGGTAACTTACAACATCTCCTCCACTCTGAATGGATGATACCCATCCGCTTAGGAACTCTCCAAAATTTGATATCCCCCTCTCTTTGGTTTCTGCCATCACGACAAGAGGATCTTTTCCAAGAATGTCTATTTTTTTTAGAATTTTAATTGACTCTATTCTTACATTTGGAAGTAAATCCAAATCCTTGATTTTTGTAAAAATTGTGTATGGCCCAAATCCACTTGTTGCCAACAATGTAACAATTGTAATAAAAAATGGTAATTCGGCTTCAATTTTTTTATTAGATTTCTTCTTCTTATCTACTTCCTCATGTTTTTTAATAAATGACATACTACACCCCGAACTCTATTTCTTTCATCAAAGCATCTGGGTCTCTGTAATACTTTCCAACTGTCTCTGCAACCTTGTCATATCTTCTAATTCCCCTTTGCACAAGCCATTTCAAAATAGCCTCCCTTCGTTTTAATTCGGCAAAAATCTCTTCCATATCTCTACCTGATTGCTCTGAAATCCTGTGCAACATTTCACTATCCTCTAGTGCAGGATTGAAATAGTCTGATTTTGGATTCCACTTGAAAGCATCATAGTATGTGTTGGCATCTTTTATCTCTTGGATAGAAATTGCTTTTCTGACTCCCTTTCCATCTGCACCTTTTACTCTTCTAATTACAATCGCGCAATTCATCAATGCCATATATGATGCTGGTATGTCCATTGGCTTTTGTTGCAATCTCTTGCTTGCAGATTCTAAACTATCTGCGTGCATGGTACATAATCCACCGTGGCCTGTAGCCATTGCCTGAAACATTACATATGCTTCAGAACCTCTAATTTCTCCCACTATGATATAGTCAGGTCTATGTCTCACACCTGATTTGATCAAATCATACAATCCAATTTCTCCCTCCCCTTCACTGCCAAACCCTGTTCTAGAAATTAAACTAAACCAGTTTTCATGTTTGATGTTAATTTCTGATACATCCTCTACTGAAAAAATCTTGTAATCTGGATTGATCAATCCTGTAATTGCATTAAGAATTGTAGTCTTACCACTACCCGTAGAACCAATAACCATAATAGACATTTTTGATTCCATCAGCAACCACATGTATGCTGCAATTTCAACACTAATCGTACCAAATGTTATCAAATCTACAATGGAATAAGGATCTTGCTTGAATTTTCTGATTGTGAAACTGGTTCCTTTGGGAGTAACTTCCTTTTGGTATAGAACTGAAATTCTGTGATTTCCTTGTAAGGCCAAATCTGAAATTGGATAAGCTGAGCTGATGTGTTTTCCTGCTCTAAAAACAATTCTTGATACAAACGAATTTAATTTTTCGTCCTGATATGATACATTGCATGGAATGCTATCATATTTTCTATGCCATACATAGATTGGAGAGTTAATTCCACTGCAACTGACGTCCTCTATGTTTGGGTCTTGCATGATTGGATCAATTTCACCAAATCCGTCAATGTCTCTTTCAAGGTAATACTTTACTTTCTCTATACTTCCCTTTGGCTGATCCAGGAATAATTTCTCGTTTTCTTTTAGTATTTTGTTTACAAATGACATGAATCCAAAATTCTCCTCAATGTTTTCTGGAGAGTCTATATTTTCTTCAATTAATTGGTATAATTGATTGTAAATTATTTGCTCTTGCTGATTTAATTTTGTTTCATCTATTTGATATGATAGACTG
>DATHYS010000062.1:0-36909 GCA_035458995.1 Candidatus Nitrosopumilus sp. | reverse complement strand
AACCAACACCAGAACCTGAACCAACACCAGAACCTGAACCAACACCAGAACCTGAACCAACACCAGAACCTGAACCAACACCAGAACCTGAACCAACACCAGAACCAAAACTTGAAGCACCAGCTGAATCTTCCAGTGATTCTACTGAATCAAAAAAAGTACCAGAAGAACGTGATGTAATTTTTGTTGGTACGAAACCAATTATGACTTATGTTTCTGCAACATTAACTCAGCTTTCTACGCGACCAACTGTGACAATTAAAGCTAGAGGTAAGCGAATTACCCAAGCAGTTGATGTTTCTCAAATGATTGTAAAAAGAATGGATTCTGTAGGATATGTAATTAGCGACGTTAGAATTTCATCTGATTCTTTAACTTCACAAGATGGAAAACAGCGTAATGTTTCTACAATGGAAATTGATATTTCAAAAAACTAATTTAAAATATTTTATACTAATTACCTTTGCAAGTTTTTTCATACTCTTATTTCTAATATTCACAAATGATTCTTGCAGTGTTGATTCTTTGATTATTTTTAATCAGATTGATGACTATGAAAAATCTCTTGATCCGGAGTTTTGTGAAAATATACTTGAACAAATTGATAGATATAATGATCAATGTGAATCTCAAATAGAAATTTTAGATTGTGGTTAGTGAATCAAATCTGTCAAAAAAGTTATTCCAAAATACACTAACATCAAACTTAATCCTATCATCAAAATTTTGTAATTTCTATTAGATAAAATTCGCGAACTTTTTGATGCAAGGAACGAAACTCCTCCCAGCCAAACAAAATCCATCCATATGTGGAGAAAAAATAATATCAGTATTCCTGAAAATGCCCAAATCAGCATTGCATCTGAAATTAATTTGAAGCCTATGGTTAGCCACCAAATAATAAAAAATGGATTTAATGCACTTAGTACAATTCCTGTAATTAAAGGACCTTGTTTTGCTTTTGCTGTATTGTTTTCTTTTTTTTGTATGACTCCTTTAATTTGTAAAATTGCAAATAGAAAAAGCGTAATTGCTCCAAAAATAGAAATCCAAGTTCTAAATTCTGGAAATATTTCTAAAGAAACTACTCCTATTCCTAACAAAATTACTAAAGGAAACTCTACAATTGTATGGCCTATTGCCATTTTGATTCCAGATTTTGTTCCTTCTCGTAATCCATACGATACATTTGCTGCAAAAAGTGGCCCCGGTGCCATTACTCCTGATGCTGAAATGACAATTACCATTACTGCAAATTCAAGAAATTGACTCACGATATTTTGGTAGAATCTGATTATGAAATAAACTTGATTGATGTGTATTATCTGTACATTGAATCTTTGAGATGTTTTGATTCTTCCTGTGTTTCTTTAATTACGATTTCTGCTTTCTCTGCTTCTTTTTGCAGTGAAGGAATATCGCATGTTGCACCTGGGATTAATTTTGACATTGCCATGCATAATTTTGCACTTGATTTGAAATCAGGACCTTCTCCATCTGTATGAAAAATTATTACAATGACATCTTGATTTGAAATACTTCCTTCGTTTAGTAACATTCCTGGAATTCCTGGAACTGTACCATGCTCTAAAACTTTGAGTCCTGCCTCTTTTACTTTATTTCTTGCAGATTCTGTACTTCCTATCCCTATCATTTCTTCACTCCCATCAGGAGATTTTATGGCAACACTACTTACAATTAATTTGATTTTGTGTTTTTTTGCCCATGACAACATTGTTTTTGCCGTAACTCTGTGTAGTGATTGATCTAAAGTAAGATATGATAGAAAAATTCCTACATTCAAATCTTGATTTACAAAAATTCTTGTAGGAAAATTTGGCTTTCCATCTTTTACAACACTAATTGGAGGAAAATCTTCTGAATCAATCACTCCTCCTAGTTCAAATTGTGAAGTATGAATCATAGATTCAGTTGCAATTGCACTACTGAATCCCATGGATGGAAATCCATCTATGAGATATCCTTTCTCTAAATTTATTTTTTTTAATTCTCTAATTCTGATTCTAGGATTCATTGATTATTTTTTGAACTGATCAAATAATAGGGTTTATCTAATTTTGTAATTTTGAAAGAAGTGCAGCATAAATGAATGGTAAAATTGTTGTCACTTCTGCATGAAGTGTTGCTTGTCTAGCTTTCTTTGTTACTTTTCCCCAAGAAATTGCTTCTCTAACTAGTGCTCCACTTAAACTTCCATCAAATTCTTGTGCAGTTGTAATGTATAGAGCATAATCTAATCCTTCTCTGTATTGATTCCACCATAATGTATGGTGTTTTGAAATTCCTCCCCCAATCATAAATGCTCCTGACTTTTCAGCTTTGAAGATTAATCCTGAGAGAAGATTTGCATCTCCTGTCATGTTTAATTTAAAATCACTATGTTTTTGAGTGAATAACCAAATTTGACTTCCTACTGCTCCATCCATTATTCCTGGAACAACAACATCTACATTGTTTTTGTATGCCCAATAAAGAAATGAATCTTCTCCCAAATGTTTTCCAATCATTTTACAAATTTCTGCGGTAGTCATTTCTTTTGTACCGTTTTGATATTCTTCTTCTAAAAATGCCTGCATTTTTTCTTCAATTAATGGACCATAACTATCCATAGGCACCAATACATTGCCTAATCTGTGAATATTTTGATCTGCTAACTCTCTGTCATCCATTGTGAATGAACCTTCTTTGTAATGAGAAAAGTGTCTTGCAATATCATGATCTAAAGCACCACATGTTGTAATTGCAACATCAAACCATTTGTTTTTGATCATGTCTTTGATAATTCCTCTTAATCCTGTTGAAACTACAGCCCCAACAAATGAGACGAATTTGAGACATTGTTTGTCTGAAATCATATCTGTTAAAATCCCTAAACCGTCCGAAAGATTTACTGACTCAAATCCCCCTGATTGAGACAATTCTTCAAAAATTTTTTCTATTGGCATGTTTGAGCTAATCTCTATGTCTTTCACTGGTCGTCCTGGCTCTAACATGATCTTAATCTTCGATGCCAAGTATAAAATTCTGCCTTAGTCTCACTTGTTTTTTTATTTCATTAAGAAAACTTTAAACCCGCCCAATAACACAGATTTTCGAATGGGAGACAGAATAAAGGTAGGATTAGTGGGAATTGGTAATTGTTTTTCAGGTTTAATCCAAGGTATTGAGTATTACAGAAAAAATCCTGATCAAGAAGTTACTGGAATTATTCACGATAAATTAGCTGGTTATGGTATTCATGATATTGATTTTGTTTGTGGCTTTGATGTTGGTGAGAATAAAGTTGGAAAATCTCTACATGAAGCAATCTATGCATTTCCAAACATGGTTGACTGGATTCCAAAAGATGAATTGCCAAAAACTGATGCTAAAATTTACGAAAGTCCAATTTTAGACGGTGTTGGATTGTGGGTAGAAAATAGAATTAAACCCATTGAGAATCCAAAATCCTTAGAGCAAATCACTGAAGAAGTTAAACAAGTACTCAAAGACACCGGCGTTGAGATAATTGTATCTTATTTGCCTGTGGGCTCTGATAAAGTAACTGAATTCTGGGCTCAAATTTGTCTTGATACTGAAACTGCATTTGTAAATTGCATTCCTTCTTTTATTGCATCAGATGAAACATGGGCAAAAAAGTTTGCAGATAAAAATATTCCTTGTATCGGTGATGATATCAAAGGACAAGTT
The DNA here is from genome assembly GCA_035458995.1 of Candidatus Nitrosopumilus sp. Classification (GTDB taxonomy): domain Archaea; phylum Thermoproteota; class Nitrososphaeria; order Nitrososphaerales; family Nitrosopumilaceae; genus Nitrosopumilus. Next base: position 33,198 of record DATHYS010000062.1, on the reverse strand, counting down.
GGTGCCACCATTGTTCATAGAACTTTAGCTAAACTGTGTAACGACCGAGGAACTAAAATTGAAAAAACATACCAAATCAATGTAGGTGGTAACACTGATTTCTTAAACATGAAAGAACAAGACAGACTTGTTTCAAAGAAAATTTCTAAAACTGAAAGTGTTCAAAGTCAACTCGATGAAAGACTAGATGATGATCAAATTTATGTTGGCCCTTCTGATTTCATTCCATTCTTAGGTAACACCAAACTCATGTTTATGAGAATTGAAGGAAGACAATGGGCAAATATTCCTTACAACATGGAAGTTCGTTTAGAAGTTGATGATAAAGCAAACTCTGCTGGAATTGTAATTGATGCAATTCGATTGGCAAAAATTGCACTTGATAGAGGTATAGGTGGACCAATTAAGCCTGCAAGTGCATATCTGATGAAACATCCAATTGAACAAACATCTGATGTTAAAGCAAAAACTGCATGCGAAGAGTTTGTGGCTGGCGACTAGTCATTGAAATTTATTTGAATCTGAAAATCTTACTTTCCTGCTCTTTTCATATCTCTTCAAATCAAACTCTTTACTTTTACCGCTCTCGCCATTTATTTTCATGATTTTAGTTGTCACTACTTTGTTATTCTCACCCAAGTCAATGATGATGCTGTTTCCCCCGTATTTCTTATTTTCAACATTAGCAGCTAAAATTGGTATTCTGTTCTCCAGTGCCCTTACTTGAACATACATCTGCCAAGGTGCTATCCCTCTTTTGACTATTCTACTTGGAGAAAATAATACTTGAGCTCCCTTCTTCACGAGTGTATTGGCCACTTTGGGAAATACCATGTCATAACAAATCACCACCCCGAACTTACATGCAGTATTGAATATTTTGGCCTCTTTTCCAGGTACCACGTTGTCCCTTTCATAATCAAAAGGGTGGATTTTTTCTTGCCTGCCTATGAATTCCCCATTTGGGCCTATTATGGGGGCAACAATCTGGGTCTTGTTTTTTGAAATTTCATAAAATGCCCCTGGAATAATTGTCATGGAAAATTCTTTTGCTATTTTTTTAAATCCTGAAAATTCAGATTCAAAATCCTCGATCATATTGTTTTTCAACCACTGCTCTGGCAGACATACGATCTCAGTATTTTTCCCCCCAAGTTTTCTTAATATTTTTCCTACTTGAGCAATCCCTTTTTCATTTGTACTTTGTGATGCTGTTTGAATTAAGCCTAACTTAACCATGAATCTATAATGTTGTGAGACTAATTATAGTAGGCGTAATAATGCGATCATTTCAAAATTTACACTGCTATCCTTACCGCTACAAAAAATATCGTAACACAACAAGAAAAATTAATCAATTCTGTCAACTAAACTTGTTAACCATCGATTATCCTACCTAATGAGAACTTATTCTCATTGGTACATGTAAAAAAAGTTGAGATCTTTGGTTTCAAATCATTTGGATTTAAGAATACTACTGTACAGTTTGAACCTGGTTTGGTTTCTATCTCTGGACCAAATGGATCTGGAAAAAGTAACATCTTAGATGCCATTATTTTTGCAATGGGTGAAAACAAACCCAAAGTTATGAGAGTTGATAAATTAAGATCTTTGATTCATGATATTGAAGGAAATCGACGTGGACCAAAAATGGCACGTTCAAGTGTTCACTTTGATAATACTGATAGAAAAATCCCTGTTGATTCTGACATTGTTGAAATTACAAGAGAGATGGATGCTAATGGTGAAAACACATACTATCTTAACAAAAAGAAAACAAATCGAAGCCATATCCTTGATTTGCTTGATATGGCAAATGCAGGATTGGGACAATTAAATGCAGTACAACAAGGAACCGTAACTCGAATTTCTGAATTTACTTCAGAAGAAAAAAGAAAAACCATTGAGGATTTAATCGGCCTTTCATATTTTGATGATAAAAAAACTGAATCTGTAAAGCAGCTTGATGAGGCTGACCGAAGATTAGAGATTGCTCTTGCAAAAATGGGTGAAATCAAGAAAAGAATTGATGAACTTGAAGAAGAAAGGAATCAAAAATTACGCCATGACATTTTGGAGCGAGAACTAAACCGCTACAAAGCAATAGATGCTGCTAATAAAATGAAGGATGTTTTCAGTAAAAAAACCTCAAAAGAGACCACTTTGCACACTTTAACTACTGAAGTCACAAAACTTGATGAAGAAAGGGCTGTTTTAAGAACTGAAATTGAAGGCCTTGAAACTGAAAAATCAAAATTAATGGGAGAGGCAAATGCTTACAATCAAACAAAATCTGCATTAGATTCTGAAATTGCTACAGCAATGGAACAATACGAAATTGATAACAGTGCAATATCTGCATCAAAGAAAAGAATTGAACGAATTACTGCAAGAATACCTGAACTAAAAATTGAATTGGACTCCATCAATAATGCTAGAAGTGATATTGATGTTCAAATTCAAAAAATAAAAGAATCTATTCAAGAAACAAATGAAAAGAAAAATAACATTGGTAAAGAATTAGAAATTGTAGACTCTGAGAGACAAAAAGTTTTATCAGAACAATCCCAAGCAGCCGCCAAGAAATCTGAAATTGATAATAAAATTAAAACACTTAATGATCAACTTAATGCTGCAAAATTAAAATTCTCGCAGATACAACATGAAAAAGAACAATCTAAAAAAATTATTGAAACTAATTCTTCTAAACTAATTGAAATGAATTCTGGAATTGAAGAACTAGGAAAAGCAAAATCTCAATTAGAATCTTTAATACAGAATAACAATGATACAATTACTGAATTAAAATCTAGAATTAAAAAATACCAAACAAAAAAATCCAAAATTCTAAATGATATGGATGAATGGGCCCAAATTATTGAAAAATCAGATCAACAAGCAACACGTTATGAATCAAAAATAAAAACAGTAAAAGGATTCATGCATGAGGATTATACCGTTGCAAAATTAAAAGAAGATGCTGAAAGTCTTGGTATTGAAGGATTGGTCTATGAAATGATTTCTTGGGATAAAAAATACGAACGTTCAGTTTTAGCAGTAAGCTCTGACTGGATTAAAGCAATTGTTGTAAAAGACTTTGCAACCTTGCTTGGAATTGCTGAAGTTGCAAGAGACAAAAAACTTCCAAAACTCAAAATCATTCCTCTTGATGCCATTCCTAAATTCAAACTAACACTTCCAAAAGAATCTGGAGTTTTGGGTGTCTTATCTGACCATGTGAGGTGTGATCCTGCCTATTCTGCACTCAAAACCTTCCTGTTTGGTAATATTGCACTGACTGAGACTAGGGAATCTGCATATAATCTCTCTCAATCTGGCTACAAGGCAGTAACTATAGGTGGAGAATTTTTTGAATCTAAAGGAAGCACTGTCGTAATCGATAACAATTCCAAAATTTCAAAACTCACAAAATTAATTTCTCTAAGTAGCGATATTGATGGTTTATTCAAATCTATCAGTATGGTCAAAAAAGTAATGCTGAACAGAAAACAAGAAATCAAAAAATTAGATCATTCTATTCAATTAAACACTGATAGACTTTCATTATCTGAAAAATCTTTGTCTTCTGCCACTGAAAATTATTCAAATCTAAAGTCCAGACTTTCATCTGTACTTGACATGAAAGAAAAACTCACAAAGAGAATTTCTGACTTGACTGATAGAAACAACACTATTGAATCTGAAGTTAGTACTAGTGAATCCCACATTGACTCTCTTAATGATAGAATTTCCATTGTTGAACAAAACTATGCAAGTGGAGAACAATCTAGAATTGCAAGTGAATTACAAAGAATCAATATCAAAAAAACAGAGATTGAAAAATTACATACAACTATCATGAATGAGTTTCGTGATAAATCTGATCAACTTACAACTATGGAGACACAAGATAACCGTGAAAAATCCCAATCTAACCGTCTTCATGATGAAGAGAATTCTCTAAATACAGAAAAACAAGAACTAGAAACAAAAATTCAAGAACTTGAAATCCAAAAAGAATCTAAAAATGAGGTACTTGTAAAACTAAGAGAAAAAGAACAAGAGCTTATTTCTACATCTGGTTCTTCTATTGGACAATTAAAAGAATATGATGATAAACTAAAAGTTCTATCTGAAAAAGATAAAGAAATTACAAAACAAATCAACAATATTGAAAGACAATCTGATTCCCTTAACCGTGACTTGCATGATTTAATTGAAAAAGAGACTAAATTACAGCAATTACTATCTGCATTTGGATTTGATAAAGACATGGAAACGTTTGATGTTGAATCTATTGTTCAAGGATTGACTACTGAATTATCGTCTCTAAATGCATTAAATGCAAAAGCTCCTGAAACTTATCTTGAAGTATCCTATGGCTATCGTTCAATGTCTACTAGAAAGAATTCTCTTGAAGCTGAAAGAAACTCTATTGTAAAATTCATTGAAGATATTGAAAAAGACAAACGTCAAACATTCTTGGATGCATTTGATAAAGTTGACAAAGAAATCCGTTTAATTTTCAACAAAATGACTGATGGAAATGCTTGGTTAGAATTACAAAATGAAGATGATTTGTTTAATTCTGGAATTTCTTATTTGATACAATTCCCAAATAAACCCAAAAGAGAATCTACATCAATTAGTGGTGGTGAAAAAACACTAGCTGCAATTGTATTTGTTCTTGCTTTACAAAAATTGAAACCTTCTCCATTTTACTTATTTGATGAAGTTGATGCACACCTTGATGCTCCAAACTCTGAAAGATTGGCTAAAATTTTGGAAGAAAGATCAAAAGAAAGTCAGTTTATCATGGTATCTCTAAAAGATTCTGTTATCCAAAAAGCAAAACTGATCTATGGTGTATTCCCTAAGAATGGTGTATCCAATGTTGTTACATACAAAGACAAACGTCTACCATCGATGAAAACTTCCTAGTCTAGTTTCACAAAACAGGCTGAGAAATGTTCTTCGCCTTTCATTTCTAATTCTGGTTCCTCTGTACATTTGTCAATTACATATGGACACCTTGCTCTAAATCTGCATCCTTGATACACATCAATATCTAGTGGTTCATTAATTCTGATTTTTCTTTCTCTGTGTAGATTTTCTGGATTTGGTTCTGATATTGCGTCAATTAATGCCTGTGTGTATGGATGTCTGGGTTTAACTAGAACTTGGTTAATTGGCCCAATTTCTACAATTTTACCCATATACAAAATGGCTATTCTTTGACCGAAATATCTGGCCGTTGCTAAATCGTGAGTGATATAGATAAATGAAATATTGTATTTTTGCTGCAATTCACGCATCAATTCAAGCATCTCTGCTCTGATTGAAACATCTAACATAGAAACTGGCTCGTCTGCAAGAATTATTTTTGGTTTTAGTGCAAGTGCTCTGGCCAATACCACTCTTTGTCTTTGTCCTCCAGACAGCATATGGGGATATCTTTTAAGAATATCTTCAGCTGGTTCAAGCTTTACTTCTTGCAATACCTCTATCACTCTTTTTTTTCTATCTTCTTTGTTACCAACTTTATGAATCTCAAGTGGTTCTGACACAATATCTCCAATTTTCATTCTTGGATTAATCGAATCATAAGGATCTTGGTGAATCATTTGACAATTCATTCTGATTTTTGCCAAATTTTCTTTTTGATTATCTATTTCTTGACCTTCAAAAAATATTTTCCCAGAATCTGATTCTATAGATTTTAAAATTAATTTTGCAATTGTAGATTTCCCAGATCCTGATTCTCCTGCTAAAACAAAAACTTCTCCTTTTTTTACTGCAAATGAAATATCATCTGTTGCTCTAACCGTGTTAGATTTTGCTCCAAACATTCCTTTTTTAGTAAAATATTTTTTCAAATTCTCTACTCTAAGGATTTCATTCATTAGTTATCGTTGGATTAAGAACTATATCAAGAAATATCCTTCATGCGTAAAATTTGGGATAAGGCATTTATGTCAAATAAAGAGCGATTTAATACTTGAATGAAACTGTGGAAAAAAATCTTGATTATAAAAAATTTGTAGTGGATTCTAAACTTCAATATTTCAAACCACATGCTAGTAAAATAGGGAAGACCTTTGCAGAGGAAATCTCTTCGAGTTTAGATCGTGATTTAAAGTACATATCTCCTAAATTTTTCTATGACAAAAAAGGCTCTGAATTATTTGAGAAAATTTGTCTAGTTCCAGAATATTACCCTACCAGAACTGAAGTTTCCATTCTAAAGCAACTACAAAGTGAATTGCCCTCTTTTCTTGATGGTGATTTTAGGTTAGTTGAATTAGGTAGTGGGGCTTCAACAAAAACTAGACTTATTTTAGATATTTTGACGTCACAAAAAAATCTAGAATATTTTCCGATTGATATTTCTGAAATTCTCACAGAAAGCTCAGAACAACTTCTACATGACTATGACAATCTCACAATCACTGGAATCGTTGACACCTATGAAGGTGGTTTAGAATTTCTAAAAAAATACGATGAAAAGAAAAATCTAATAATTTTTCTGGGTTCTAGTTTTGGAAATTTTCCTCCAATTGATGGTTACAAATTCTTAGAAAAAGTTCATGCTACTATGAAACCTGGTGATTTATTTTTAATCGGCCTTGATCTTGTTAAAGAAAAAGAGATTCTTACCTCTGCATATAATGACTCTGAGGGAATTACTGCAGAATTCAACCTTAATGCGTTGTCTAGAATTAATGATGAACTTGATGCTGATTTTAATCTGGATAATTTTTCACATTATGCAATTTACAACGAAAAAGATCAACGAATTGAAATGTATCTTAAATCCTTACATGACCAATCTATAGTTATCTCAAAATCCGATCTTGAATTAAAACTCAAAAAAGATGAATTAATTCATACAGAATATTCTCACAAATATAGATTATCTCAAATACATGATCTTCTTGATGATGTAGGTTTTGAATTAAAGCATACTTGGCTTGATGAGAAAAAACATTTTTCACTTAGTTTAGTGTTAAAAATCTAGATATCTTCTGCACATCTAAACCCTGAAAATAACCATCTTTCATCTAATCTGAAGAAATTCCTGTAACTTCCTCTGATTGACATTTTTGGAGTTCCAAATGAGCCTCCTCTCAAAACTTTTTGATTAGTAAACCATTTGTCATTATATTCATCAAATCCTGATTTGAATCCTGGATACCCTGTGTATTCTGATGACGTCCATTCCCATACATCTCCAATCATATGTTGACATCCTGATGGGCTGACTCCATTAGGTAATGTTCCTACCTCTGTGCATCCCCAATAGTATGATTCAAGTAAATTGCATTTGTCTTCAGTGGGTTTTTGATTTCCCCATGGATACACTGTTTTTTCTTGTTTTTCTTCATTCCAACAAGCTGCTTTTTCCCATTCTCCTTCAGTTGGTAGTCTTTTTCCAGCCCATTTACAATATGCATCTGCCTCGTAGTAACTGACATGACATACTGGTTCATTTGGATTGATTTTTCTAATTCCTAAAAAGTCTCTTACATGCCATTGGCCTTCAATTTTTTCCCAATACATTGGTGCATTCCATTTGTTTGCTTTTACTTTCTCCCATCCGTCTGATAACCAATACTTGTATGTCTCATATCCTCCATCTTCCATGAATTCTAGATATTGCTGATTTGTTAAAGGGTACACATCCATCTTGTAATCCTTTAAGAAAATTTTATGTTCAGGTAATTCAATGTCGTAACAATATTTTTCTCCGTTATACCCCATTTCGTACAATCCTCCTTTGATCGAAACTGATTTTTTCTCAACTGTATTTTGTTTTGACCTCTCATTTTTTCTTATAGGTCTATACTGTTCAGCAAGCAAATGTTGTAAATCATATACTAACAATTCTTGGTGTTGACATTCATGATGAAATCCCATTGTGATCAATCTAGTTTCCTCGGCACTAAGTGATTTTGATTCGATAAACTTCTCTACTCTTTGATTAATTGTGTTAAAGTATTGGAAAATTTGATCAACAGTTGGTCTTGATACTACTCCTCTTAGTCCTTTATCATGAGGTACTCCGAATTGTTGATAATAGGAATTTAGATATTCTGAAAATTCTTTTGAATAAAATTCATAATTTTTATCTAATTTACTCATTATTGCCTCATAAATCCAACTCACATGTCCTACATGCCACTTTGGGGGGCTCATAAAAAATGCCGTTTGAACTACAAAATCATCTTTCTCTAAAGTTTTAACCAGTTCTAATGTTCTGTTTCTGGTTTCTCTGAACTGTTCTAGCAATGATTTCTCTTGCTCTAATTCAGGATTTGAGGTCATTATTGAAAAATTATATTTTTGTATTATTATATTTGTAGGTGATTTCTAATATCCTCTAGCAAAAACTGGAATTGAAACACTTTGTTCTTGGCAATAAATGCATTTTTGACTGGTGTTCTCACTCTCAAATGGGATCACTCTAATTTCTGCACCTGTTTCTTCTTTGATTTTTTCTTCGCATTCTTGTTTTCCACACCATGGAGAGTTGAAGAATCCTCCACTCTCAATTTTTGATTTAAAATCTGAATAATCTGAAATTTCAATGGTGTTGATTTTTGCTTCATCTTTGGCTTTTTTTAACATCTCAACTTGGATTTCATCTAATATCGTAGATATTTTTTCTACTTCATTAAATCCTAAACTTGTTTTTTCTAAATTGTATCGTTTTGCAAGAACAATGCTTTCTTTTTCTATATCCTTTGGTCCAATTTCAATTCTTACTGGTACTCCTTTCATTTCCCAATCATTAAATTTGTAACCTGGTGATAGTCCTTCCCTATCATCAACATGAACTCTGATTTCTTTAGACTCTAATTCTTTACTAATCTCTTCAACTTTTGGTAATACTTTGGATTTTCCTTCATCATTTCTGTAAATTGGAACAATCACTACTTGTATTGGTGCAACTTTTGGTGGTAATACAAGGCCCTTGTCATCCCCATGAACCATGATCATTGCACCAATTAACCTCCATGATACTCCCCATGATGTTTGCCATGCAAAATGTTCTACATTGTCTTTATCTGCAAACTTTACTTCAAATGGTTTTGAAAAATTCTGACCTAGAAAATGCGATGTTCCCATTTGCAATGCTTTACCATCTGGCATTATTGATTCCATAGTTGTAGTATATACTGCTCCGACAAATTTTTCTTTTTCACTTTTTTTACCTGTTGTTACCGGAATTGCCAATTCCTCTTCTACTGTATTTTTATAAATGTCTAAAATTTTGAAAACTTCTTTCTCCGCTTCTTCTTGAGTTATGTGTACTGTGTGACCTTCTTGCCACAAAAATTCTGATGTTCTAAGGAATGGTTTTGTTGCTTTAATTTCTGCTCTCAAAGCTGTGTTCCAAAAATTAATTTTTAACGGCAAGTCTCTCCAACTTTGAATCCATTTTGAGTATAGTGTATACGCGAGAGTTTCAGATGTAGGTCTTAATGCAAGTCTATCCCCTACTTCATTAGTTCCAGAATGTGTAACCCAAAATACTTCTGGATTAAATCCTGCAAAATGCTTTTGCTCTTTGCCCAACAATGATTCTGGAATTAATATTGGCAAAAAGCCATTTCTAATTCCATTCTTTGAAAATTTTTTATCAAATGTACTTCTTAATGACTCCCAAATAGAATAGCCATCTGGCCTAAGAACGATTAATCCTTTGACTGGTGCATAATCTGCAAGTTTTGCTTTGAGTACCACCTGTGTATACCATTCACTAAAATCCTCTTTTTTTGAAACTGTGATGCCTACGTCTTCTTTACCCAAACTAGAATTCTTTCAATTAATTTAACTAATGAGCCTTTCGTGATATTCTAAATAATTACAGTTTGTCGCCTTTACAAAGTACTTTGCCCATTACTCTGCTTTGGAAATTAGGACATACGAAACATTGAATGAAATGAATGTCTTCTTTTAAAACTGGACAGTCTACAAATTCTTGTTTCATTTTTTTGAGCATTTTTGGACTAACGCCTTTTAATTTCAATTTCCCTTTCTCATCCATCATTCCTGATGCTTTTAATTCCTCTTTGACAGGATCTGGGAGTTTTTGTCGGCCTTCCCTTTCTTGTATCTCAACTTCGAATTTGTGTTCTAATTCGTCTGCCATATCCTTCACATATCACTCGGTGATTTATTATTAGCGTTTTTTTGATCTAAAATCAGTTTAAACTTTAATATAATTAGCAATTTTTTTCCAAATCAGAAATCTATTGTTAGTAATTTTTGATGTCGAGGGAGTTTTGTATGATGAAGAATATCTTCCGATTCTTGCAGAAAAACTAAACAAACAAGATGAGATTTGGGAAATTACAAAAAAAGGCATTCAAGGTAAAATAAACTGGGAAGAAGGACTAAGAACTAGAGTTGAAGCACTAAAAGGTCTTGATGAAAAAACATGCCAAGAAGTTTCTGATGCTTTACCAATCATGACTGGTGCAAAAGAAGCATGCAGAGCTCTAAAAGCTGCCGGTTGGAAACTCATGGCAGTATCTGGAGGTTTTACATTAATGATGCACAGATTACAAAAGGAATTAGGCCTTGATTATGTATATTCAAATGAACTCATATTCAAAGATGGTAAACTCGATGGGGTAACAATTAACGTAGATTCTGATAAATCAAAATCAGCTAGAATTAAAATTGAAGAATGGGGTGAGAAAAAGGAAGATATTGTTTGTGTAGTTGATGGTGCGAATGATGTAAAATTATTTGATATTTGTGGTTTGGGTATTGCTTATCGCGCTCAAGATATTGTTAAAGACTTGGCTACTACAACATTGGAAGAAAAAGATCTTTCTAAAATCATTGATATTATCAATAAGCACTACAAACTTGAATTGGAAGCAGCCACACCGGCATAAACAATTTTTTAGTCCTCTATTTCAGATATCATACTTGCAAATTATTCCCATTGAAATTGAAAAAGAGATTGAACCCTCTGATGACCTCTCAAACATTGTTTTAGAGTCTGGGAAACTAAATGATGGAGATATTGTAGTTATTGCCCAAAAAATAATTTCTAAACAAGAAGGACGTTTAGTTGATTTGTCAACTGTTACTCCTTCTTTATTGGCTGAGGGAATTAGTTCTCAATATCAAAAAGATCCTCGTATTATTGAATTGATTTTATCTGAATCAAAACAAATTGTTAGAATGAGTAATGGAATTTTGATAGTTGAAACTCATCAAGGTTTCATTTGTGCAAATGCTGGTATTGATGAAAGTAATGTTGAAGAAGGATATGCCACTCTGCTACCTGTTGATTCTGATTTATCTGCACAAAAAATTAGAAAAAAAATACTAGAACAATCTGGTAAAAACGTAGCAGTGATAATTTCAGATACTTTTGGCCGTCCATTTAGAATGGGCCAAACCAATCATGCTATTGGTATATCTGGCCTAAATCCTATTTTGGATTATGAAGGAACTAAGGATTCTTTTGATAAAATTTTACGTGTTACTGCAATTGCCATAGCTGATGAACTCTCTGGAGCATCAGAATTGGTAATGGGAAAATCTCTGAAATGCCCTATTGCAATAATTCGTGACTATACTTTCAAATCTGAAAATCAATCTATTGCTGAATTGATTCGCCCCGAATCTGAAGATCTTTTCAGATAATTTTTTTGAAATCTTATTGCAATCTGAAATAGGGCAAGCTAAACTCGAATAGATTTTAATATGACAAATCGCACTTGAGGAATTAGTTACTAATGTCTGAATCTACTGAAAAAAAATTAGATGCAACTGGTTTGTTTTGTCCTGAACCTGTATTCCGAACAAAAATTGAAGTTGAAAGAATGCAAGTAGGCGACATCATAATTGTATCTGCTGACGATCCAGCCGCTGAAGATGATATCTCCAGATGGGTTACAAGAAATGGTCATGAATTATTAGATATGTCCAAAGATGGCGAAACTATTACATTCAAAATTAAAAAGGTGAAATAATCCAAATCATGACTACTGTCACTGAAACTGACGTGTTAAATCGTGTAGGCAACACTCCTCTAGTTCATTTAGATTCTCTCTCACATGATAATGTAGAATATTTTGCAAAATTAGAAGGTCATAATCCATTTGGTTCTGTAAAAGACAGAGCTGCATATTGGATGATTAAAGATGGCGAAGAAAGAGGGATTCTTACAAAAGGCAAAAGTATAATCATTGAGCCCACTTCTGGCAACACTGGAATTGCATTAACTGGAATCGCAAATGTACTTGGATACAAAGTTGAGATTGTTATTCCAGAAAAAGCAAGTAATGAAACTAAGGATATCATCAGAAAATTAGGTGCTAAAGTCTTTGAAACAAGTGATGATTTATGTCCAAAAGTTGGTGCTGGTACTGATCAAAGTATTGCACTTGCAACATCTATTGCATCATCTAGGCCTGATACATATTATTCTCCAAATCAATATGCAAATGAAGCAAATTTCAAAGGACATTATGTAGGAACTGGACCTGAAATATGGAAACAAACTGAAGGTAAAGTTACCCATTTCTTTACTGGGGTTGGTACTGGTGGTACAATCACTGGAATTGGGGCATTTCTTAAAGAAAAAAATCCCAATGTAAAGATCATTGGATGTCAACCTCAACAAAACCATTTGATTCAAGGTTGGAGAAATTTTGAGGAATCTGCAAAACCTGATTTATTCTTAAAAAGAGAAAATGTCGTAGATGATTGGGTGTCTGTTGATAATGATGAAGCATTTTCAGTAGTAAAAGAAGTCTATGCCAAAGATAAACTTCTGATCAGTCCTTCTTCTGCTGCCGTCTATGCATGTATGAAAAAATATCCTATTGAAGGTGAAGCATGTGTTGTAGGAATTTTTGCTGATGATGGACGAAAATTCAAAAGTGTTTATGCTTCTCAAAATGTAATGACTGAAGAAGAATTTGATAATTCTCTTAATAATGCCAAATACATGTCTGAATTGGCATACTGAGTTATTCTAGAATTTTCTTCAAATGTTTGTCATAAAATTCTCTAAATAAAGAATTCATGTCCATTTCATGTCGTAAACATTTGTTACTTTGTTCTGTTATCTGATTTTTAATTTTTCTACTCCATGAACTCTGTTGTTTATCTTTTGAATCGATAATTGATGGATTTTCCTTGATCTTCTCCATTGTTTCTAATAATACTGTGCTTAGTTGTCTGAACTTGCTTACTCGTAAAAGAAACATTTGAGCTTCTTCTTGATTTACTAAATCCATCATAGCATGAACTTGATTGTAATATTCTAATCCTTTTTCATTATATTTTTTAAAATCTTTCATTCTTTGCTCCCAATATTCTTTGGTTACTTTTTCATCAATTTTATAACTAAATTGAATTTCTCCTAACTCCATTCCTAATTTTGCCAGTTTATCGCTATGTTCTTTTGCAGATTTCTTCAAATTTTCTGATTCATTACTCATTGTTTTTTAGATTTCTTACTCTCAATAAAGAGTTTAGATCTTTGGTTCTTTCCATTTTTTCTCTGATTCTCTTGAGTAAAATAATATACATTCTTCACAGAATGAATCCCATTCAGAAATTCCCAATTCTTCAAAAAATTTTAGTGACCATGCATATGTGGGTTCTTTCCTATATTGAAATTGTTGAATAGTGTAGATTTCTTTTTCATAAAATTTATTCAGGCATTTTTTGCATTGAGCATTTTTCATTATTGTTTATCTGCACTTTCTGTGAGATATTTGTCAACATCGATTGCTGCCATACATCCAAAAGCTGCAGCAGTAATTGCTTGTCTATAACTTCTATCGTGAACATCTCCTGCTGCAAAAATTCCTTCGATGTTTGTATGTGTTTTATTTTTTAATATCACATAACCTTCTTCATCTAAATCAATTTGACCTTTGAATAGTTGTGTATTTGGTTCATGACCAATTGCCACAAACAAACCTCCTGCATCTAATGTTGTCTCTTCATTTGTTTTTAGATTTTTCAAAATAGCTTGTTGCATTTTCTGATCTCCCTTAACATTGGTAACTGCTGAATCCCAATGAAATTTTATTTTTTCATTTTTGAGTGCTCTTTCTTGCATAATCTTACTTGCACGCAATTCTCCTCGTCTGTGAACCAGATGAACATTTGATGCAAATTTAGTTAGAAAAGTTGCTTCCTCTATTGCTGAATCTCCACCACCAACTACAATGATTTCTAGATTTCTGAAAAATGGACCATCACATGTTGCACAATATGATACACCTTTACCTGAAAATTCTTCTTCCCCGTCTATTCCAAGTTTTCTTGGATTTGCACCTGTAGCAATAATTACTGCTCGCCCTTCATATTCTTCTGATGCTGTAAGAACTTTGAATGGTTTTCGTCTAAAATCTACATCTACTGCTGTGTCATCAATGATTGTTGTTCCCATTCTTTGAGATTGTTTTCTCATGTCTATCATCAAGTCTGGACCCATTATCCCATTTTCAAATCCTGGATAGTTTTCAACTTCTGTGGTGTTTACTAATTGTCCTCCTGGTAAAATTCCTGATAAAATTAATGTGTCATAACCTGCTCTTGAACAATAAATTCCTGCAGTATATCCTGAAGGTCCTGCGCCAATAATAATTACATCAAACTTTGTTTTGGTCTTGTCTGGCATTTTTGGTGCATCATCTTCTGATTCGAGAACTGCTGCACCTGCATCTCCTGCCATCATAATGTAGGTGGTTTTAGTTTCAATAATTTAAGTGAATATCCTTTTTGATCACTCGTTTTTCATTCTCAAAAGAATTTGATCACAAATTCTTCTCATTTCTGAGTCTGAACCTACGCTAGAGATTCTCACAATATCTGAAGTTGTTATTATTCCGATAATTTCTTCATCTTTTTTGACTGGAAGTTTATGAATTAACTTTTCTTTCATTAATTCTGATGCTTCCCATACTGTTTCTTCTGAATCTATTGTGATTAGTGGAGATGACATTACTTCGTTAATTTCAGTAAATAGAGGCCTACCTTCGGCTGCAATTTTTGTCACAAAATCCCTTTCAGTAATAATTCCAACTGGATTGTTGTTATCTGTAACAATTACACATCCTATGCTTAATTTTTTCATATGCTCTGCAGCATCTTGCAATGATGTTGATTTGTCCAAAGTCAGTACATCCTTGTTCATTATTTCATGTACGAATGTACTGTTCATAATATCAGTGGATTTTTCAATTATATGATATAAAATCCAAATTACCAAGATTGAAAATCAAAAAGGATAATCACCTTAGTTTTTAAACTAGGACTTTGATATTCATGTTGTATATGGCAATTAAAACAAAGAAAATTCTTGTCCCACTTGATGGGTCAAAAAATTCTCTTCGTGGATTGGATATGGCAATACATTTGGCTAGACAATCTCAGGGAACAATCACGGCATTGTCCGTGAAAACAGTGCCTGGAGTATATGCCCTTCACCCTCTTGGATTCTTGGATTTTAATTCAATGAGCGAGGTGAAAAAAATCCTTGCTGATGCAAAATTGCGTGCTGCAAAAAAAGGAATTCAGCTAACTGGAAAGGCTATTGCAGGTGATCCTGGATATGATATTGCACGATTTGCAAATAATTCAAAAAATAAAATTGATTTAATTGTTGTAGGTGCACGTGGTAGGGGTTCTGCAAAAGAAATTTTCTTAGGTAGTGTTTCTAACTATGTTTTACATAAATCTAAAAAACCTGTACTTGTTGTAAAATGACCACAAATAATTTCAAAAAAATTCTTGTACCTGTTGATGGTTCTACATATTCTGACAAGGCACTAAAACGTGCTTGTGACCTTGTTGAGGCATTTGATTCTAAGATTATTATCATATATGTTGTGGAAAAATCCATTCCGATTAATTTGCTAGATCGTAAAGAATATTTGGAAATTCTTAGAAAGTTTGGAAATAAAACTTTGGATAGAGCAAATGCAATACTATCTAAAAAAGAAATTTCTGGGAAACTTTTGATCAAAGAAGGTAATATTGTAAATGAAATTGAAAAAGCTGCAAAAGCCGAAAAATGTGATCTTATCATTCTTGGAAATAAGGGATTAGGTGCTGTAACTAGATTTTTGCTAGGCAGTGTTTCAAATAAATTATCTCAATCTTCCCCATGTTCAGTTTTAATTGTTAAATGAAATTAGTTTGCTAATGCATTAACTATATCTGATTTTGTAATTATTCCCACTAGTTTCTTGTTTTTTACAACTGGGATTCCACTGATGTCATGTTTTATCATTTTAGTTATTGCATGTTTGACATCTTTGTCTGCTTCAATTGTAATTGGATTTGTTGCCATGATGTCAGTTGCATGAAATGGGAAAAGATAACTCATTTGATTTGAATGCTTTTCTTCTAGACCTTTTTTGAATTTGTATTCTTGAACTTCTTTAGGATCAGCTGACTCTGCAATCCATTGTGGTATTTTTGCAGGCACAAAATCCCTGAATGTGATGATTCCTACTGGTTTTTGATTTCTTTTAATAATAATCCTAGAAATTCCATATTTTAACAACAAACCTTCTACATGTAAAATTGGATCACTGGGAGCTGCTGTTATTACTTTGGATTTCATAATTTTTGAAACTTTAATTGAATCGGAGCCTTTGGTTAGAAAAGCTGTTGCAAGGTTTGTTTTAGTGACAATTCCTTCCAATGTTTTGTCTTTGTTTAAAATAATCACTAGACTGATTCTGTGCTTTTTCATCAATTTAGCGCATTCTTTTACAGTATCTTCTCTAGATAGTGTAAATAATTTTCTTGGTCTGAAATCTTTTGCTTTTACAGAGTTTATTGGTTTTGTTCCTAAATCATAAATTTTTTTTGCTAGATCTTTTTCTGTGATTATGCCAATTGGTTTTTTCTTATCTGTAACTATTACTCGTTTTACTCTATGTTTTAATATTGATTCTCGTGTTTTCATCAATGACGTATTTGGGCCGACTGTGATTGGTTTTATGATTAATTCTGATAATCTTAAATTTCTCACATTCATGATTAATTATATTTAATAATTTGTTAAATATCTTTCAGAAAAATCATTTCTGAAAATCATGCGTGGCAATTACTAGAAAGCTATTTAGTTCTCGTTTAATTATCTAAAATATGGCAAATGTTCCATTATTTGTAATTGGTTTACCAACAGATGAACCTGCAAATGAAATTCTTTCATCAAAATTCGGTGCTGCTTTAGATAAAGTTCAGCAAGTATTGTCTCATATTATTGAAGCCAAAATTGCAGTAGAAACTCAAAATACAGAAGGTTCTAGAACTCACTATGAAGTTAGAGCTACTGTAAAAACCTCAAAAAACCAACTAATTTACACTGAATCTGGTTGGGATATCCTAAAAATCGCTGATGACTTGTCTAGAAAATTAGAAGGTGAGTTATCAAAACATGATGATAAGCGACAAAGAGAGAGCATTCGTAAAAAGGAATATTGAGATTGTTCAAAAATATTCTTGTACCTTTTGATCTTTCTACTCAATCTACTAGAGCCTTTAAAATTGCATTAGATATTGCCAAATGTCGTGACTCTAAAGTAACGTTACTTACTTGTCTTGAAGGCGATGCATGGCATCACAAATACTATGATGCCCGAGCTGATGCCGAACTAATTAAAAAACAAAAGAAAGTTTCAAAAAAACATTTAGAAAAATTAGAATCTTTGGCAGAAAAAAATAATATCTCTATAAAATCTCAGATCATTACTTCAAAATCTGTTGTCAATGATATTGTAAATTATGCAAAATCTAGAAAATTTGATTTAATAGTAATTGGCTCTCATGGTAGAACTGGTTTTGATAAATTACTCTTAGGCAGTGTTGCAAACGGTGTTTCTCAGAAAACTCGAATACCTGTTTTGATTGTTAAATAATTAAAATGTGATTTAATTGATTTCGATTGTAGGTAGTGGACGGGTTGGTTCATCTATTGCATTTCTTTGTGTATCTAATGGCTTAGATGATGTTTTACTTGTAAATAGAAATAAAGAGAAAGCCGTTGGTGAAGCATTAGATATCGCAAGTGCTATCCCTCTTGATTCTAAATTCTCCATTCATGGGACTGATGACTATTCTGAATTATCTGGTTCAGATGTTATTGTAATTACTGCAAGTGTAGGTATGTATCAAAAAGATAGAACTGAAAACATGGAATTTCAAGTTAAAATGATTAAAGAAATAGCACAAAAAATTAAACAGCATTGCCCTTCTGCAATAATTTTGATAGTTTCTAATCCTCTTGATGTTCTAACTTACTTTTTTCAAAAAGAAAGCAATTTTTCTAGATTCAAAGTTATTGGAATTGCATCTAGTCTTGATACTAGTAGATTTCGTTATTATATATCTGAGACACTTTCTGTCCCCCAATCTTCAATTTCGAATGCCCTTGTATTGGGTGAACATGGCAGTTCAATGGTGCCTATATTTTCTAGTGTAAAAGTTGGAGGCAATCCCCTTTTTTCTATGATTGATAGTCGAGATTCTATTACTGATGCTGTTAGAAATTATTGGAAGACGTTGAGGAACTTTAAGAGTAGATCACAATTTGGAATTGCCAAAAATACCTTTGATGTGATTGAATCTATTTTACATAAAAAAGAAATTTCCATTCCTGCATCTGTAGTACTTGATGGTGAATATGGAGAAAATGATATTTCTATGGGCGTACCTGTAAAAATTATTCAAAATGGTGTATCTGAAATTCAAAAAATTGACCTTGATGACACTGAATCTTCATCTTTGAAAAAATCTGCTGAAAAAATTCGTAGTGACATTCAATCTATTCGAGATTGATTTAGTTCTTTAAGATCTTTTCCGTGTTTCTTGCAAAGTTTTTTATTTTTTAATTGTAAATACAAAAGATCATTTTGCCAGTGGGAATTGTACAATCTACATTCTTTGTTTTCACAAAATGCATCCCCTGTTTCATAATACATGATTGCCTGTAGCAGATAACCCTCAATTATTTCCGAGAGCCTCGTATCATTATATTCTAAAAATTCACCTTTGTATTTTGCTTTAATCTCTTCAACTCTTTCTTTTGAAAAATCTGTCATCAAATCCAGATAGTACTGTTTAGGTTTTGCCGGTGCTTCTATTATGCCTGAAGTTGAAATAATTGCTGGATTTGAACCAATTATTGCCCTGGCATGATATCTGAAATCACTTTCATCAAATGTACATGTTAGTTTGTTTGTAAAAATTATGTGTAATGTGTCTATTTGATCTTCATCTTTTGAAATGAATTCTGATATTATTTTTTGAAATTCAAATCCATCATACAAAGTCATTTCTTCCCTATTTGACATGTCTTTGTTTTGAACTTCGACTTGAATTTCCTCAATTGTTGGCGTATATGCTTTAAATGGTTTTTTTAAATCAAAAACTCTAGTACTTGCAATTTTTTTAAATATTCTTTTATCTGAATTTTGGAAAAAATTATCTCTTATTTCAATTTTCACTGGAAATGTATCTTCAATGAATTTCCCTAATTTTTTTAATTGAATTTCTGGAACTGTGGGCTCATTGTATAGGATAACTTTAGATGTTTTCAATTTGTTATTCTGAACTGTATTATGATTAGAATTTAAAATTGACACTTTTTTAGGAATTAGGATGTTTTAGGCATGGTTTTTCGATTGATTGGATTATGCTAACATGTTTATCAATATGAAAGATGATATAATTACTGAAATGCAGAAATGCCCTTTATGTCAAACAGAATATAATGATGTGACCAGAGTTTGTCCATTGAAACATTGTTCTAATTGTGGCTCACTGAAATTATTGACTTCCAAAAAAAGAAGCTTTCAAACTTCTCGGGCTAAACAAAATTTTGTTTTTCTCTTACTTCCCTTGGGATTTTTTGTTTTAGTATATGGCTATCTATTTGTTCAAGGTGATTTGATTCTATTTTTTAGTATTGTTGCAGTTTATTCTGTATTTTTTATCGGGTTTTTATTCAAAATTACAATGCAAAATATTGATTGTAAAGAATGTCATGCAAGAAATTTTCCATTTGTAAGCGATATTAATCTAAATTCTACTAGACTAAATGGTAATTTAGTCGATGAAGAAGATCTAACAAAAAAAATCTCTAAAAACATTCTTGAGGGGTTATCAAAAGAACAAAAAAGACATAACAAAAAAGATATTCTAGTAAGAATAATTGGTGCAGTTTCTTTGATTACTATTGCTACACTTGGAACTTTTTTTGTAAATCCAGATGATGTTTTATTGGGTGAAATTATAGATTTGATAAAATCCATGAATGAATGATTTTTACCTTGTAATGTTTTTGATAATACTATCTTTCTAACTCTTTGATTTTAGATGCGGCAATTTCTGCTGCTCTTTTTCCAGAGTATAGCATAGAACCAAATGTTGGGCCCATTCTTGCTAGTCCATGTGTTTCTGTAACTGACATTCCTGCTGCAATCAATCCTGGATAAATCTCTCCTGTTTTATGAACAACGTGTTCTTCTCCGTCATTGACAAACATTGGTTCCATTCCTTTCCATTCTGCTAGTCCTCTATCAACTAGTCTTTTTACTGCAACCGAATCATGCCCTGATGCATCAATGATTACTTTAGCTTCAAATGCAACTGGATCAACACATGTAATGTTTCGTGGTAATGCTGAAACTGGCATCCAATTGACAACAATTCCTGCAACTCTTCCACCCTTTAGTACTAAATCATCAAACTTTGTTAATTGAAGGAATTTTACTCCTGCATCACAAGCACCTGCAATTAATTTTGAAACTGCATGTGGTCCTGGTGTTAGATATAATCCCTCTTGTACTTTTTTGTATGGTATTCCTAATTCATCCCAAATCTTTTGGGCTGGTTCTCTAACGGTAACTGGATTCATCATGTATCCTCCTAACCAATAACCTCCTCCAAGGTAGTTGTTTTGTTCAATGACTAAAACTTTGTAACCCATGTTGGAAAGTTCTCTACTTGCTGTTAGTCCTGCAGGACCTGCACCAATAATGATGACATCTGATTCTGCTCTGTCAATTAATACATCGTGAAATTCATTTGCGATTGCACGTGTGATTTCAACTTCACGTACATCTGTAAAAATTTTCTCTGATTTTTCTGCTACAGTTGCTTCTTGCATGAAACAGAAGAATTCTGTTAACAATTAATACTTTGTCCCATCTTTTTTTAAAATTAGGTTGTACTAATCCCATTCTCAAATTCTTTCTATCTAAAAGTAGGAAAATTTTGTGCCCTGAGGAAAATTCTTCTCCTAAAAGCTCCAAATATCAAAAATTTATATCCAAACTAAACGAGATTACATTGTATTGACAGTACCTAATCTAAAGCAGACTGCCAAACCTGTAAAACCTAAAATCAATTGGGCTAGAAACGAGGAAGCTGATAATTTTGCTAAAACTGTAAAATTATTCCGTCAGGGAAAGTATGACGAAGATAGTTTTAGACGATTTAGACTTCAGCATGGTGCATACGGTACTAGAATGACAAATGATTATGCCATGGTTAGAATTAAACTTCCTGCAGGCGAAATTTATCCTCATCAATTTGAAAAACTATCTCAACTTAGTGAACAATATTCTATTGGAAATGCACATTTTACAACTAGAGAAAGTATCCAATTACATTGGGTAATTCTTGAAGACGTTTCAGAAATATTGCGCAGTCTTGCTGAAGTCGGAATGACTTCAAGAGAAGCATGTGGAAATACTGTGAGAAATGTAATGTGTAGCCCTATGGCAGGTGTATGTCCTGATGAAGAATTTGATTCTACACCTTATGCGCTTGCTACTGCAAAATTCTTTTTACGAAATCCAATGTCTCAAGGGTTGCCACGTAAATTCAAATTTACTTTTACATGTTGTGAGAAACATGGAATGGCAAGAATGGTTGATGTAGGATTAATTCCACAAATAAGAGAAATAGATGGTGAACCTCAAAGAGGATTCAAAATATTTCTTGGTGGCGGATTAGGTAACAAATCATTTGTTGGACATCAATTAGAAGAATTTACTCCAGAAGAAGATGTACTTTATACTTCTATTGCTGTGGTACGACTATTTGATAGAATGGGCGATAGAACTAATCTTGCAAGAAATAGAATGCGCTATCTTGTAAATGAAATGGGTTGGGAAAAATTCCAAAATCTTGTGTTAAAAGAACGAGCTGTTGTTAGAGCAACTCAATCAGTTGTTACCAAACTTAAAGTTGATACGACTCCTAGTGAAATTCGACGACCTATTAGAATTACTGATGAAAGTGGTGAATCAGCCCCTGATGGTTATGCAAGGTGGCTCAAAACAAATACTGTCAAACAAAAACAATCTGATTATCATTCTGTGTTTATCACACTTGAAGCAGGTGATATTACTTCAAATCAATTAACTGCAATTGCAGATATTATTCGTGACTTTTCTGCAGAAGGCAAGGCTAGAACTGGATTTGTGCAAAACGTTGCAATTCGTTATGTTCATGAAGATGATTTGCCCAAAATGTACTCTAAACTCCTTGAAGTAGGATTGGCAAAATCTGGAGCCTTAACTATGACTGCGCCTATTGGTTGTTCTGGAACTACTTCATGTAATCTGGCTTTGACTAATTCACATAGACTCGCAAAAGAAATTCAAAGAAAATTCCTTGAGTTAAAACTTGATGAGGATGATGATCTCAGTGATTCTTCCATCAAAATTAGTGGGTGTCCTAATTCTTGTGGTCAACATGGAATTGCAACCCTTGGATTCTTTGGAGGTGGAGGACGTGTTGGAAAAGACATGTATGCCAACTATCAGATGTCTATAGGTGGACGTTCTGATGGAGACACTATGTTGGGTCAAACGCTTCTTAGAGTTCCTGCAAAAAGAGTGATTCCTGTAATTCTTAAGATCATTGAAATTTTTAAAGAAAATAAAAAATCTGATGATACTCTAAAATCCTGGATTCATAGAATTGTAAGTGGAAACGAAGATTCTAAAATAAAATCTATTGGTGATATCAAAAATATTCTTGAACCCTTAACGATTCCTCCAACAAAAGAAGAGGATCCTGATTTCTATCTTGATTATGGTAATGACACAAGTTATCATACAAAAACTGGCAAGGGTGAATGTGCTGCTTGACAGGATCTGGTAAAATAACAACTGATGTAGATTCTTTACGTTCAGAAATTAGGGACAAAAGTGTTAGAGTAATAGATGTTAGACGAGAGTCTGATTACAAACAAAATCATATCTCTTCTGCAGTAAACCTTCCTTTGGCACATTTGCTATCTGATGACAGTCCTGAAAGAGTTTTGAAAATTGTTAACTCTCTGGGAATCGATGATGAAACCCCTGTAGTCGTATATGATGATACATTTGGTGCATTAGCATCAAGAGTTGCTTGGACTTTGGAATATTTGGGACACTCTGATGTAACACTACTTGAAACAACTTACGGCCATTGGAAGTCTCTTGGTTTAGAAAATGACTCAAATGTTCCTGAAATTCAATCTAAAGAACATTCTATGAAACTACAACCTGATATCATGGCAACATCGGATTATTTAGAAACTGCAAAAACTAGGGATGATGTAATTTTAATCGATAATAGAGAGAGGCTGAATTTCCTTGAACAGCACATTCCTGGCGCAATTAGTCTGCCTTATCGAACTTTGGCATCAAATGATAAAATTCTACGCCCAAAAGAAGACATGAAAAGATTGTTGGATAATAGGGGCGTTATAGGTAATGCTGAAATTATTACTTATTGCGGTAGTGTGGGCACTCTCTCTGGATTGGCATACTATGCATTAAAATCTGCAGGCTTGCCCAATGCAAAATTATACGTTCGTTCTTTCAAAGAATGGAAAAAACTTGAAAAACCAACTGAAAAACAAGAAGATGCCAATTATTGGGATTTGTCTGCTGAATGATTATGCTATTTCGTTTCTAAGTTTCTTAGTTACAGTTCCTTCAATGTTGTCAAACAGAACAGTCATTCTCTCTTTGTTGTCAATTAGATAATCTGCCCCTCTATCTTTTAATCTGATTTTCCATAATCTTATTTCTCTATGTTCGTCAAAGAAATTCTCTATCATTTGTTCTCCTGATTTCTTTGGATCTATGAATTCTTCAAATATCTCAATTGTCTTATCCACATCTTCTTCTTCAATTGCTTCTTTGACTGAATGGATTGCTTGACTGAGTTCTTTCAAATTCTTTACTGGTTTTGGTAATGTTTTTTTAGTAATTCCGAACAATCCTTTCTTTTCTTTACCTATTTTCTCTGCAATGTTGTCTGCAAGATCATAGATTGGAATTTTACTTAGACCATCACGTTTTTCATTTTGTACAATCAATCCTTTCTCTAATAATTTCTTTAATGCAGTTTCAGCATCAATTTTATCTAGAAATGTTGTCCACACTATTGCACCTATTGTATGATAACCTTGTCTAATTGATTCCAAAACTACAACTTCTTGAATTCTTTTGAATCCTTCTTCAACTCTAACATTCATGAAATCTTTATCTCTAATTGACTTTCTTGCATTTTTTACATCGATTTCAATTGAACGTTTCAATGCTTCTAATGATTCTGGAACTTGATTTAGTAGTGATAAGAAACATGCTTGGTTATACCATGCCATTCCATATGTTGGGTCTGATTCAATTGCTTTTTGAGCTGAATCTAATGCTTTTGCATAATTTTTTTGTTCATAATGGACTAATCCTTTGAGATTCCAAGCTTCTGGATTTGTTACATCAATTTCTAAAATTTTATCATATACTCTTAGTGCTTCTGGATATTCATCTAGATGAAATCTTGCATATCCTATCTTCATTAAAGTTTCAACATTGTCTGGATCTATTCTTAATGCTTGTTCAAAAACTTCTATGGCATCTTCTAACTTTTCATCTGCCATCAAATTAACTCCTTTTTTAAATAATTTTTTACGATTATAATCCACATCTACTAAACTTCGTTCTCTAGGAATTGTCGAATCCGGCTTTTTCTCCTTTACCTCTTTTGATTTTCTACCAAACGGTTTCTTCATCAACTCAATTATTCATATTATCTAGATAAATACCAACCTTAATTGAGCCTGATACTATCCTCCCTTGTCTTGGGATAGTCTGAAGCGATCTAAATACAGAAATACTTGAAATATACACAAACGATTGTGTCATCTCAGCCACGATTAGAGATTCAAGGACAGGCACCTTTCAAACAATCAGGTGTGTATGAAGCTCAAATTGCCATTACTGATAGCAAACCTTCTGATGATGCCATTAAAACAAAACAATTTTCATCTTTATGGAAGGGAAATTTTCATCTTCGAGTAAAAGATGGGATGTTTTCTGAAACTCTTGGTTCTCCTACAAATCCACTTCCTCCATCAATTGCAAATCTTGATAAAGTTTGGATCGTTGTAACTGATTTATTTTCTTCATTACATACTGTTTTTGATGTTCCTTTAGCTAGATCAACACCAAAACCTGAAACAAAACCTGAAACAAAAAAAATTGCTGATACTCCAAAGCCTAAACGTTCTTCAAAACCTAATGATGGCCCAACAGGTCCACCCGGTGACAAAGGAGCAACTGGCCCAACAGGCCCACCAGGTGATAAAGGTCCACCCGGTCAACAAGGACCAATTGGAATTAAAGGACCTGAAGGTCCAAAAGGTGTACCTGGTGACAAAGGAGCAACAGGTGACAAAGGCCCACAAGGTGACAAAGGACTTTCTGGTGACAAAGGATTAACTGGCGATAAAGGAATTACTGGAGATAAAGGAGACAAAGGTGATAAAGGAATTACAGGTCCACCCGGTGATAAAGGGGAAAAAGGAACAACAGGACCAATTGGTGATAAGGGTCCCAGTGGATTAAAAGGTCCTCTTGGTGATAAAGGAGAAAAAGGTCCAACAGGTTCTGTTGGCGACAAAGGTGCAGCTGGATTAAGAGGTGTCCCTGGAGAAAAAGGAGACAAAGGTCCACAAGGTGCATCTGGTGATAAAGGATTAACTGGTCCAACCGGACCTCCTGGAGAAAAAGGTCCTACAGGATTAACTGGAATTCAGGGTGAAAAAGGAATTCAAGGAGGGCCTGGTCCAATTGGTGACAAAGGTCCGTTAGGTCCAATTGGTGACAAAGGTCCATTAGGTCCACCCGGTCCACATGGTGATAAAGGATTAACTGGTCCAACAGGTCCTCTTGGTGACAAAGGTCCACAAGGTCCACCTGGTCCAATTGGAGAAAAAGGAAACAAAGGTGTTGAAGGTCCAATTGGAGAAAAAGGTCCACAAGGTCCACAAGGCCCAGCAGGTTCTAAAGGATTAACTGGTGTACCTGGTCCTCAGGGAGAAAAAGGTGACAAAGGTGCCGTTGGACCAATTGGAGAAAAAGGTCAAACAGGTCCGTTAGGTGCACCAGGAGAAAAAGGTCCACAAGGTCCACAAGGTTCTCAAGGTGAACGTGGAACAACAGGTCCCTCAGGAGAAAAAGGTCCACAAGGTCCACAAGGAATTCAAGGTCCACAAGGTGAACGTGGTCCAACAGGTCCAATTGGTTCTATAGGTGAACAAGGTCCTGTAGGAGGACAAGGTCCTGTAGGTCCAGCAGGTCCAAGAGGTCCACCAGGTCCACCAGGAGAAAAAGGTCCGTCTGGAGGAATGTCTTCAGAACAAAAAGCAATTTTCAAAGACTTGTTAGAAATTTTAACTAACAAAAATGTAATTACAACTGAAGAACAAATCAAATTGATGAGTTATCTTTATTGATTTGTAATATTATTTTTAAAAAAATTTTTTAATTTTTAATTTAAAGATTTTTTGATTGATGTATATTCTTTAACTTTAATAAAAAAATTCATAGTTAACACTGATTATCTTTAGAAAAATGGAAACAATTCGTCGTCTTTATGACGATTGTTAGTTTACTGACGTGATTATCGTCTTTTTGCTGCTTTTCTCTTTGGAGCGGCTCTGCGTTTAGTTGCTGCCTTTCTCTTTGGAGCTGCTTTTTTAGCTGCAGTTTTTCTAGTAGCTTTTCTCTTTGGAGCTGCTTTTCTAGTAGCTTTTCTTTTTGGAGCTGCTTTTCTAGTTGTAGATTTTTTAGTAGTTGATCTACGTTTAGTTGCAGCTTTTCTTTTTGTAGCCATTACAGAATCCGCATTTTCATTGTTTTTCAGTGGTTAAACTAAAGAAATTTACACAAATTGATTACAATTTATCAAGTAGTTTTTTTTATTTTTTTTATTTTTTTGATCGTAAATTTTTTAATTACAACTTGATTTAGTTACTCTCTCTTTTTCCATTTGTTTATTTTTCTTAAAATGGATCAAATTCTATGTTTTTTGCGCGTAAATGCATTGTTTTTAAAAATTAATTTTTTTATTTTATTATTTCAAAATTTTAATCTGAATATATTTTCAAAATCTTTTGATCTATTTTGAATTACACGCCACGTCTTTTGATGATTGTAAGCACATCTTCATCAATTAAAACATGATTTAATCCAACTCTTTGTCCTCCAAATTTTACACTCTTTCCCCAAACTAAACCATACCTGAATTCTCTTCTTAATCTTCTATGCATTTTATTACAAATATCTTCTACAGTATCTCCTTCTCTTGCAATAAACGGTTCTTTGAAATCCGTTTCTCCTCCTTTAGGTCGCATGTAAATTCTAATGAATTTTAATTTTTCAAAAATTTTGTCTTTAAGCAATTCAATGTTGGTATCTGAATTTGCAGATACCTCTATGACATCTGATTTGATTTTTGTTTTCAAATCTTTTAGAAATTCTGCATCTACTAAATCAATTTTGTTTAAAATTGTAAGTGCTTTTGAATAACTAATATTTCCTGCAATATGATCTGCCAACTGTTCTGATGTGATGTCTTCTCTAACTACAACTCTTGCACTAACTAATCCATAGAGATGTAAAATATCTTTGAGATGTTTTTCTGTAATTTTTGTTAACTTTACTTGTTGTGCAATTGCAATTCCCCCCATTGATGCTTTTTCAATTGTAATGTTTGGTGGTAGTTGATTTAGTCTAATCCCTATGTTACCTAATTCATTGGTTAGAACATCTTCGTGATATGGTTGGAAAACATCTAACACCAACAAAACAAGATCTGCAGTTCTTGCAACTGACAAAATTCTTTTTCCTAATCCTTTACCTGTAGATGCTCCTTTGATAATGCCTGGCAGATCCAACACTTGGATTTTTGCACCTCTATATTCCATCATTCCTGGAACTACTGTTAATGTTGTAAATTGAAAAGCACCTACCGTAGATTTTGCACCTGTCATTTTATTTAGAAGAGTTGATTTCCCTACACTTGGTAATCCGATAAAGACCACTGTTGCATCACCTGTTCTCCTAACATCAAATCCATCTTGTTTCATCCCTGATTTTTTGGTGATGTCTGCTTCTTGCTCTCTTTTCAATTTGGCAATTTTTGCTTTTAGTAATCCAATGTGATGTTCTGTAGCTTTGTTAATCTGAGTTTTTGCCATTTCATCTTGAATGGCTTTAATTTTTTCAGGAATTCCCAAGACTGCTCAATACTATTCACATTCTTTTCAAATAAAACCGTATTACTTTCGTTAGTAGCAAATATTATTCGGTTCTAAAAAGAATAATTGTGAAAAAGCGAACATTTGCAGTCGATATTGATGGAACTATCACTGAAAATGGGGGTGGCAGAATTCATCTTGATGCCCTTGAAGCATTGCGGCGTTTAACAAATTTGGGACATAATGTTATCTATGTAACAGGCCGCTCCTCTGTAGAGGGCTTTTTACTTTCTGTTTTTGGTGGAACAACAAAAATTGCTGTTGGCGAAAATGGCGGTTGTATCACATTAGAGTCTGATGAACACATTCTGCTGGGAAATATTGATGAATGTAAAAATGCTTTTGATATTATTAAAAATAACATTGATAATGTTAAAGAGAAACGGGTTTTCCCTAGGATGACTGAGGTTGTTTTAGAGAGAACTTTTGATTTGGAGCTAGCTCGAAAATTACTTTCTGAAAAAAATATTCATGTGGAGTTATCTGATAGTCAATATGCATACCACATTAATTCCCCTGGAGTTAACAAAGGCACTGGTTTTACAAAAATAATGGAAAAATTCTCTATTTCATCTGATGATGTTATTGCAATTGGAGATAGTGCCACTGATATCCCCTTGTTTAAAGTGGCAAAAACTAGTATTGCCTTAGGAAATGCATCCGATCAGGTAAAATCTGAGGCAAGTATGGTTGTATCTGCTAAAGCTGGTGATGGTGTTCTTGAAGCATTAGATAAATTAGCACCCAAATTATCTGAGATATAATCATGACATTCAAATCCATACTTGATGAAATCGAAAATAATCTAAACAAAATTCTATCTGAACTTTCTATATCTGATGTTAAGTTCTCTGTTGAACCTGCAAAACCTGGATTTGGAGATGTCAGTTCAAACATTTCTTATTTGCTTGCCAAACAACTCAAAAAAAGTCCTAAAGATATTGCTGAAATGCTTTCGGAAAAATATTCTGATTGTACAAATACTCTTGTTTTGAAGTCTGAAGCACATCCATCAGGATACCTTAATTTTTATGCAAATTGGGAGAAATTAAGCCAATTAATTCTATCTGAATCTTACCTTGATACCTGTGGGGATGTTGATATTGGTAATAACAAAACAATGGTAGTTGAACATACTAGTGTAAATCCAAACAAAGCCCTACACATTGGGCATATTAGAAATATCATTATTGGTGATACTATATCTCGAATTTTACAAAAAGCAAAGTACAAAGTTAACATATTGAATTACATTGATGACTCTGGACTTCAAGTTGCTGACATTATTGTTGGGTTCAAACATTTCGGTTATGATCTTGAACCTCCAACAGGAAAAAAATTTGATCATTATTGTGGTGATGATGTTTATGTAAAAACTACTGAAAAATATGAAGCAGATTCAAGTCTTGAAGAGATACGAAAAAATGTTCTCAAAGAACTTGAAGATGGTGACTCTGAAATTGCAAAGTTTGCAGATAAAATTACTAGAAGAGTTTTGTCAGGTCAACTTGAAACTTGTTGGAATTTGGATGTGACTTATGATTGCTTGAACTTTGAATCTCAAATTATTCGTTCAGGCCTGTGGGATAAAATCTTTGAAAAGCTAAAAGAAATGAAACTTGTTGAATTTGAAAATGAAGGTAAGAATAATGGTTGCTGGGTAATTCGTGGTGAGGGTAAGGAAGAAGATAAGGTCATTGTACGTAGTAATGGAACTGCGACTTACATTGCAAAAGATATTCCTTATGCTGCTTGGAAACTTGGTTTACTCAAAGATCCATTTAATTATGAAAAATATCCCTCTGAACAGCCTAATTCTCGTGTTTTATGGCAAACAACTCTGAATCCAGAAAATCCTATATCTCAAAATTTTACTGGAGACAAAGTTGTAACTGTCATTGATTCAAGACAAGCTAGATTACAAAAAATAGTTACCTCTTTGATGGGGAAATTCAAATCTGTTCCAGATGCATATAATCACCTTGGCTATGAGTCTGTCACTTTGAGTTCAGAAACTGCAAAAACTCTTGGCTTGGATACTGATGGGAAACAAGCTCAAATGTCTGGGCGTAAAGGATTGTATGTCAATGCAGATTCTGTATATGATATTCTAAAAAAGAAAACAAAAGGTGAGACAAAAAAAAGACATCCTGAAATGGATGATTCAGAAATTGACTCTATTGCACATGCTGTATCTGTTGGCACATTAAGATACGAAATGATAAAACAAGATTTAGACAAAATTATTACTTTTGATTTGACAAAATCTCTCAGTTTAGAGGGTGATACTGCTCCTTATATTCAATATACTCATGCAAGAGCATCTAGAATTTTGGAAAAGTCTCAACAAACTCCAACTATTGATGTAGATTTTACTTTGTTAAAGGAACAGTCTGAATTAGATTTAATAAAAAACATTGGGCTTTTTAATTTACAAGTTAGGGATGCAGCAAATAATCTTTCACCCAAAGTTATTGCAAGATATTGTCATGATTTAGCAGTCTCATTCAATTCATTTTATGAAAAATCTAAAGTATTGGGATTAGATGATACTGATCTTGAAAGTTCTCGTTTATGCTTAGTAAATTCTTTTAAAATTGTTTTAGAGAAAGCATTAGACCTTCTTGGCATCAAAGCTCCTGATAGAATGTAATGTCCTAGGAAGAAAACATTGTTCTCTTCCTAGGGATACTTTACTGAGTTGCCCCTGCAAAGTATCTTGGCGTGCAAACCAATTATCGATAATTTGATTAATGTCAATAAAGACTTTTGTGCCTGAATTGATTATTCCTTAATCTTAAAGAACTCCTACTCATTCATACTTTCATACATTGTATGAAAGTCATTTTATAGCGATAATGTTAAAGAATGTTGAAAATGTGTTATTTATTTTCTAAACAGACACCATTTAATCTGGGGATCTACTCTGAATTAAAATGGGCATGGGAATAGTATGATTTCTGTAATTATAGTTGATGATAATGAGGATATTGTTTACTCTATGTCTGAACTATTGGAATTGCATGGAATTGATGTTGTTGGAAAAGCATATGATGGCTTAGACGGATTCAACTTGTTTAGTAAATTGCGTCCTGATGTTGTTCTATTAGATCTTTCAATGCCAAAATACGGCGGTGTGTATGCACTAAAAAAAATTCGAGAATTAGATCCTAAAAGTAGAGTGATAATAATTACTGGTGGGTCAACTGCCAAAACTGAAGCAGATCTTGAATCATTAGAACCCACAAAAATTATGTTCAAACCAGTTAATATGAATAATTTAGTTGAGATACTAATACAGGAAACAAATAATTCAATACCGTTTAAAATTCAATATTCTTTCAATGATGATGATAAATCATACACTTGTCTTCTTACATATGATCAATACAAAAATTTTAAAAATTTACCAGTAGTCAAAGAATGTAAAATTCTCAAAAATTCTGAAGAAAATGTTGAATCCTACAAGGAAGAAATGCAAAAAGCATTAAACTTGGCAGCTAAAAATGATGTTAGTCATATCCAAAAATTATCTCAAATCGTTTGATGGATGATTATTTTCTAGGTCTTCGTCTTGGATTTTTTTCATAAAATTTTTCAACATTATCATTCCATTCTTTAGTTTCTGGAAGGCGTGAACGTGCATGAGGCCTTTTCCCATTATTTGATAATATTGAACTATTTTTTTCATAGAAACTATCTGTTTCGTTAATCAGGATGTCTAGAAACTCTGAAGCCCCTTTTGCCTCTTCTCCTTTAGGTTCTTTATGAGCCATTATGGACTTTGCAAGTGTCTCAATTTTTGCTATTTTGATTCTATATTCACTAAGAATTCTATTTTCAAATGTTATCATTTCATTTCGACTATATTTCACTAGTGTATGTTCATTTCGGTGATTGTTGTATATTGGATATTTGTTATTCAACCATACATGGATTTGTCGATTGTAGCATCTGTTGTGTTTCCCTGTGATGAAAATCCACTAAAATTAGAGCGGAGGATTTTTTGAACATGTCCTGAAACCCTTGCTACATTATCCCATGTGTTATGAAATGAAATTCTATCCAAAACCTGTTCATCTACATGAGAAAATATGGCCAAACCTGCAATATTTTCACCATCTTTGATCCATTGATGGCCAACACTGCATATGGTACAAATTTCACTTATCTCCATGATTGTTTTTGAAAATGATGGGTTTTTCATTACTAGTAATTTGGAATCTTGAGGTGGAAAACGCATGTTTACATTTACATGAATTCTGTCTGCCCTGTTTGCATTTTTGCTTACAATTACATTTGTTCCGACATGAAATTGCCAATCTATGATCTTGCTTTTCTCTCGAATTTTTTCAGTCTGATCTTCATAGTTGATGTTTGTGACTTTGATAAAATCTTCTACTAAATCTTTCATTTGGTCAGGGGTCTTTGTCATAAGTTTAATCATTCTCCGTTGGATATATGCATGTTATAGAAAAAAGGAGTTAGTGGCTGTGTCCACAACCACAGGAATCATGACCTCCATGTCCTTGTGATTCTTTACCGTCACATCTGGAACATTTGTCTGAACCCATTGGGGAAAAGAA
>DATHYS010000061.1:0-4030 GCA_035458995.1 Candidatus Nitrosopumilus sp. | reverse complement strand
CATCAAGGGTCCACTTTGTGGGGATTGTCATTTTGAGAAACAAAAAGAGTACTATGAAGGCAAAGTAAGACAGCCATGTGTAGTCTGTGGAACAACACAGAAAATTACAGATTTGTGGGAGCCAAGATGGCAATGGGACATGGAAGGATTGTTATGCAAAAAATGCTTTGAACAAAAAGAAGAAGATCATGGAAAAAAGAAAAATTTCTGTTCATTATGTCAAGGGAAAATGGGATTGATTAGATATAATCCAAAGGGAAATTGGAAGATTGAAGGTCAATTATGTAGAAAGTGCTGGGATGAAAAAAAGGCAGAGTTTGGATGAGAGTTGGGATTTTTTAATAAAATTAAATGCGAATTATGTGATAAGAAATTTTCAAAAGAAGAAGAGTTGATGAATCACAAACAAATTCTGCACGGTAAAGATTTGCAATACGATTGTAAAGAATGCAACAAATATTTTTCAAACATGGAAGATATGAGAACTCATTTGCAAAGAGAACACAGTTACAAAAAAGACAGATAACTAAATTGCTTTAACTGTCTTAACTACGGGAGGTCTATCTTTAGTAAATACTCTGAACCCACAAATACATTTGATTTCAGGCAATCTAGATAATTCAGAATTTAGAACACTGGTGCCACATCTCAAGCAAGAGTAACTTACATCAAAAGTCTCTACAGGAGTTTCTTCTACTTCTTCTAATTCTTCATCAACCATGTTTATCATCAAAATTTCTATAATTTAAGGCTACCAGATTATGTCAAAGATAATTCAATGTAAACGTCATCAGGGATTTTTAGTCTCATTAGTTGTCTAATTGCCTTATCATCAGCGTTGATATTGATTATTCTTCTATGCATCTTCATTTCCCATTTCTCATAAGTTTCAGTTCCACTTCCACATGGTGATTTTCTAGTTGCAACATGTAGTCTTTTTACAGGGAGTGGAGTTGGACCTTTAACTTTGACACCGGTTTTTTTACCGATACCCATGATTTCACCACATACACCATCTAGTTTAGGTAGACTGGTAGAAGTGAGTTTAACACGGGCGGTTTGAGTCATAAAAATCCGCCTATGGTTTGTACTCTTCGGTAATTTCCTTTACAATACCTGCTGCGATAGTTGCACCCATATCTCTAAGGGCGAATCTACCCATTTCAGGGAATTCTTGGAAAGTTTCGATACAAGTTGGTCTCACCGGTCTAATTTTGACAATTGCAGAATCTCCAACTTTAAGGAATTTTGGATTTTCTTCTTCAACTGCACCAGTTGCTGGGTTGATCTTTTGGAGGAACTCAGTAACAGTTGCTGCTACTTGTGTAGTGTGTGCGTGCATTACTGGTGTATAACCAGGAGCAATTGCTGTTGGGTGGTGAATTACAATAATTTGTGCTTTGAATTCTTTTGCAACGTTTGGAGGAGCATCAGGAGTACCAAGAACATCTCCTCTCTTGATATCTTTCTTTTCAACTCCTCTAAGGTTGAATCCAATGTTGTCACCTGCTTCTGCAGATGGCATTTCAGTGTGGTGAGTTTCAATAGATTTGATTTCACCAAGAGCACCTGAAGGCATTACGATGATTTTATCTCCTGCTTTCATAACTCCTGTTTCAACTCTACCTACTGGTACAGTACCTACACCTGTGATAGTGTAAACGTCTTGGATTGGAACACGTAGTGGTTTACCTGTTGGTTTCTCAGAAACGGTAAAGTCATCAAATGCTTCTAACAAAGTTTTACCTTTGTACCAAGCCATGTTCTCGGATCTTTTGACTAAGTTATCTCCCTTCCATCCAGAAACTGGAATG
Organism: Candidatus Nitrosopumilus sp.; assembly: GCA_035458995.1. Classification (GTDB taxonomy): domain Archaea; phylum Thermoproteota; class Nitrososphaeria; order Nitrososphaerales; family Nitrosopumilaceae; genus Nitrosopumilus. The sequence goes on along the minus strand of DATHYS010000061.1, from coordinate 2,216 downwards.
ATTGGGACTTGATCTAATTTGTAACCAACGGATTTTGCTAAGCCTTCACCTTTTGCTTTGGCTGCATTAAATGCGTCTTCTTTGTATTCAACTGCATCCATCTTGTTGATTGCAATAATTAGTTGGCCTACACCGAGTGTCTTAAGCAAGAATGCGTGTTCTCTTGCTTGTCCACCTGCTGCAATTGCAGTGTCGGTTTCACCTTCTTTTGCTGAAAGTACTAGAATGGCGGCATCTGCTTCAGAAGCACCAGTAATCATGTTTTTAATAAAGTCCCTGTGACCAGGAGCGTCAATCAAAGTAAAGAAGTACTTTGGTGACTCAAACTTTTGGAAAGCTAAGTCGATTGTAATACCTCTCTCTCTTTCGTCTTTAATGTTATCCATAACCCAAGCGTACTTGAAAGTATCACCTTTTCCGGTCTTTTCGGATTCTGCTCCGTGAGCTGCAATTGTTCTTTCATCTACAACTCCAAGATCCATCAAAAAATGACCCATAGTAGTTGATTTTCCATTATCAATATGTCCTGTAACAATCAGGTTCAAGTGTGGTTTATCTGCCATATGACACCACCTGCTGAGGGCATTTATTAGCGTTATGAATTTTTGAAGAAAAATTAAAAAAAATTCAATTAATTACAGATCACAAAACTTTGCTAAAAGCACATAAATCAAAGGTGTAAAAATGGAACTTATGAAAATTACAGTTTCAGTTATCAAAGCAGATGTCGGTGGAGTTGGCGGACATACAAAACCAAGTGATGGGCTAATAGAAGCAATTAGAAACACCGTCAAAAATTCAGCAGATTTACTCATTGATTATTACATAGGATATTGTGGAGACGATACTCACATTGTCATGACACATACTCACGGAGTAGATAATCAACAAATTCACAAATTAGCATGGGATGCATTCATGGCAGGAACCCAAGTCGCAAAAGAAGAAGGATTGTACGGAGCAGGACAAGATCTCTTAAAAGATTCTTTTTCAGGAAACGTAAAAGGAATGGGTCCAGGTGTTGCAGAGATGGAATTCGAAGAAAGACCAAACGAAGCATTCACAGTGTTTGCAGCTGACAAAACGGAACCAGGTGCATTCAACTATCCTATTTACAGAATGTTTGTAGATGCACTTAGTAACACAGGACTAATTGTAAACAAAAGCCTTGCAAAAGGAGTAGTGATGCACATCATGGATGTAGAGAAAGCACAAATTGCAGAGCTACATCTATGGGAAGACAAACCAACTATCGAAGCTGCTCTAATGTACCCAGGAAGATATGTTGTAGATTCAGTCTACACAAAAGATGGAGAACCAATTCTAGATGCATCAACTGACAGATTACATAACATTGCAGGAACATATGTTGGAAAAGATGATCCAATTTGTCTAGTTAGAACTCAAAAGAATTTCCCAGCTACAGAAGAAGTTGGAAGTGTCTTTAACAATCCACATTATGTTGCAGGCAATACTAGAGGCAGTCACAACATGCCACTAATGCCTGTAAAACTAAACTCTGCAGCTACAATCAACTTTTGTATTCCAATTGTTGAAGCACTGGTATTTAGTATGCATAATGGAAAACTAACAGGACCATTTGATGGATTTTCAACTCCTGATTGGGATTACATTAGAGAGAATGCAACAAAGAAAGCAATTGCAATTAGAAGTCAAGGATTTATTCATCCAGCAACGCTTGTTCCATCAGAATTAGAATATGCTGAAGGATACAGGGCTAGAATGGACATACTTGAAACCAAGATGAAACCAATGGAAGATACATCCAGTGGTGAAAAGAAAGAAAATTACGAAGACCCAGATTAGTGATTTCAGATCTTGCTAATCATAGGAAATAGTTAAATCAAAAAACGCTGTAATTGAATTAGGTCATGAATGCTTTACAGAAGGTATTTGATTGGAAGACATACATTTTCACAGCATTAGCAGTCATATCTTTTTCAAGTTTTGTCGCAGTATTATTTGGGCAAACTATCCCAGGAATCATCTTAACATTTTTCAAAATTGCTGGAGAATATGTGATTTTAGGAGCAGTCTTTATCTTTGCATTTGCATGGCTACTCAAAGCAAGACCTCACAATCGTCCTAAAGAATATTCAGTGGTACCATTTGATGTGTTTGGAAAAAAGAGCAAGATAGAGGGGATAAGAACTGAATTCAAAACACATGACGTTGCATGGAGTTTTATGAAACAA
>DATHYS010000060.1:0-2347 GCA_035458995.1 Candidatus Nitrosopumilus sp. | reverse complement strand
GTTATTTGGTGAAACTGATGTTAGTTGAACGTCATGAATATTTTCTTGTACATTATTTAGTTCTCCTAGATATCGATTTACTCCAATTTGCTGAGCAGTATATGGTCCTAGATATTCAATCTTCTTTGCATCAGCAATACTATTGTTTACAGAAACTACTCCTGCAATAATTATTGCAATAGCAATTATTGTTAAGATTCTAATGTATACATCTCTCTTAAACATATGAGTTAGTACACGTGCTCTAATTCTATCAACTAGTGAAAATGCAAGTAATGCTGCACCTATTACAAGTGTACCACCAATTACATATCTTGTATTATAATCAATTTGATCTGTAAAGAAGAGATTAATTCCTGCCCAAATTATACCAATTCCTATAATTCCTTCAATTGTTGAAACATAGTTTAGATATCGTGGTTTGCCTTCATTGGAATCTTGTAAGAAAGATGTGATTACGTGAATTATTCTATGAATTCCAACATACAAAACTAAACGAAGACCAATTGCTGCAAGTAATGGCGGAATGAAAATTACTAATCCTGGAATCATCGGGACAACATTTTCTGCTGCATAATTTGGATTGGTATCAGGTGTTACAAATGGTAGAGTAAACAGTGATGGCAAATTCTCTAGTCCCAAAGTGTTTCCATCAATTAATGACATTGCTGCAAATCCAAACATGATATTTGCAAAGAAAGCTCCGAAAAGCAGGATCTTTGTTATTTGCCAAATTACGAATTGAGGTGAGGAGAGTTTGTAATCTCTAAAGCTTTTGAGATTATTTGATAGTGGTTGTTGTCCGCCACTTCCTAAAAATCCAATTCCAGCACTGATAGCATACCAGAAGATCGAGGATCTTCCACCAATATTGACTCGTACAAGAGCTATAGCAGATAGAATAATTGTAGAGACAAGAGTGTAGTAGAGAGGTTTGCTAAATTGTTCACCAAATTCAGTGAAATTCATAGATAAAATTACTGCCTGATTTCCAACCATAGTGAAAATCACTATTCCAATAATTGCTACAATACCTAATCTGATGTATTTTCCAGCATCAGGAGGAGGAGCTTGCTTATCAGTAGAGGCGCTATACAAAACTAAATTTTCTTAAGATTTGGTAAATTAATGTCTTACCAGCAAAATTAAGCTATTCTAGCAAGTTTTTTGCAAATCATGTAAACTGCAGCAAACGTAGGAACTGTTACTTTTTCGTTAGAATAGGGTCCAAATTTTTTATTTTTCAATCTAAACTCAATTGGGCAATTTGCAAGGACTTGTACTGAATCATCACTAAGAAAAGATGCTTCAGTGTATGGTTCAAACTTTGCCAAATCACTGCATTGAATTTTTGTAAGACCACTTTTGCTGTTAATAGAACCAGGCAATCTAAAAATTCTATGAATATCCATAGTTACATTAGGATCTATTTTTACTCCAATGTTTTCAGAGACATTATCTAGAGTTTTTTGAAAAGAAGAGTAACCGTTTGATAATAATTCTGTAATTATTTTTGAGCGCTTAGACTTTGAACCAAACACTTGTTTTGAGAATCTTCCTCTCCATCCTTTTTCATCAAAGTCAGGAAATGATGCACGATTTTGTTTTAGTTTTTTCATTCCAAATGTTTCAGGAATAGCTCCACGCAGTGAGATATAATCTGTTAATTCTGATCTTTCTCTTGATCCAATTTCTTGAAATTGTGAATTATACACATAAACATGAAATCCCTCATTTCCAGAAAAATAGACATCAATGTTTTCTTTAGTTATTGCAAGATCATTAACTAAAACCTCTGATAGCTTTTCTACTTCAATTTTAGATGCATCAATGCAATTTTTACATGGTAATGATTTCTTTTCTAGTTTGGTAGAACTGCATTTTGAGCATTGGGATAAATTTTTTGATACTTCATTGCATTCATTACAAATTGATACCGTGTGACTTTCCCTACACGATAAATTAAGATCTTTTGCATCAATATCAAAAATTAGATCGGCCTCTTTCCAATCTTTTTCATTCATAGGTAAATTGGGAAATGTATAGTATGCATTAGAGCAATAAACATCAGAGGGAATATTTTGTATCAGCATTAGATGTAATTCTTTGTCATCTTTTATTGCAATATGACGAGTCATTCCAGAATTAAATTTTTGGTAACCAAATTCTCTTTCTGAAGTTCTTTCTGGAACTTTGATTAGATCAAAGTGATCAAAATAGTATTTCTTGAATGAATTTTCTAGAAATTGTATATCAGATTCCTGCATTATTTTTTCTTCCTTCCAAATTGTAAGGGATTAATGATGTTATCACACTCAGAAGTTGCAAAACACAGATTTTGTGTTTT
>DATHYS010000059.1:0-3946 GCA_035458995.1 Candidatus Nitrosopumilus sp. | reverse complement strand
AAACCAAGAAGAGGTGACCGCAGAGAAGGTGGAGATAGAAGAAGAGGTGACCGCAGAGAAGGTGGAGATAGAAGAAGAGGTGACCGCAGAGAAGGTGGAGATAGAAGAAGAGGTGACCGCAGAGAAGGTGGAGATAGAAGAGAAGGAAGCTATAGAGATAATCCTAGAAGAGAAGGCGGAGATAGAAGAGAAGGAAGCTATAGAGATAATCCTAGAAGAGAAGGCGGAGATAGAAGAGAAGGAAGCTATAGAGATAATCCTAGAAGAGAAGGTCAGGATTCAAATAAAAAGAGAAAGAAGTTTGGAAGAAGATAATCAATTATTTTTTTGGATAAAATCAGAAGGCCAAAAAAAATTAGCTACAGAGAACATGGTTCCTGGAAATCAAGTTTACAAAGAAAAATTAATTATTAAAAAAAATATTGAATACAGATTATGGGATCCCTTTAGAAGTAAATTAGCGGCATCAATTATGAATGAATTAGATTATTTTCCTTTTGAAAATAAAAGTAAAATTTTGTATTTGGGAGCATCAACTGGAACCACAGTAAGTCATATTTCAGATATTGTAGGCCCAAATGGAATAGTTTTTGCAGTGGAACATGCAAGCAGAGTTGCTAGGGATTTTCTAGATAGAGTAGCAGCATACAGAAAAAACATTGTTCCAATTTTACAAGATGCTAGAAAGCCAAAAGAATATTTTTCAGTTTTTGGAAAAGTAGATGTTGTGTATGTAGATATTGCACAACCTGATCAAACTCAAATTGCAATTGATAATTGTGAAATGTTTCTAAAAAAAAGAGGATATTTTTTCCTAGTAATCAAAACTAGAAGCATCGATGTTACAAAAGCACCAAAAAGAATCGTTGAAGAAGAAATAGAAAAATTAAAAGAAAAATTTGAGATTTTACAATCGATAGATTTGCATCCATATGATAAAGATCATGCAATGGTTATAGCAAGAGCCAAAAACTAATTGTTTTCAACTATTTTCTGAACAGGTTTCCAACTTTTACGCACAAAATTAGGCATCTCATGATTTTTTTTGTAATATTTAGTAACAAATTTTACAGTTGTAGAGTCAGAGGGGTATCCACTACCTAAATTATGTTCTTTTCTTAATTTTGCAATTGCCTTATCTCTACTAACTTTTGCGAGAATAGATGCTGCAGAAACAACTACAAACCTACTGTCTGCACGATGATATGATTTGATCTTATGATTATCAGACAGTTTAGAAATTTCTCTCCCAAATCTAGATGGATTCACATCACATGAATCAACATATGAGACATCAGGATTTAGTTTTGATACTACTTTGGCCATGTATTTTGCCTCCAAACCATTCAAACAATGTTTCTTTACACTAGCATCAATAGATCTAGGAGAAATTTTTGCAATATAGTAATCATCTACAATTTCAATAATTTTTTTGTATAGTTGTTCACGTAATTTGGGAGTGAGTTTTTTTGAATCTTTTACACCTAATGCATTTAATTTTTTTATATTTTTTTTCTCTAAAGATATTCCAGCTATAACTAAGGGTCCTAGCATGGGACCACGTCCAGCATCATCAATTCCACAGATTTGCACGAATTGTGTCTTAAAGCACAAGTATTAAACCGTTATACGTTTAGAAAAAATTGAAAAATAATTGGAATTTCCTGATGAAACTTTTCAAGAAATAATTGAAGGTCATACAAAGCTTCTAGTCCCAAGAAAATCAATGACAGATAAAGTACCTCCAAAGAAACCGGCATTTTTCAATCCTAAAGCTAAACTGAATAGAGATTTTTCTATTATAGCATATGCTGCATTTCTCAAAAAATTCCCAAATCCAAAAATTTTCTTAGAAGGATTATCAGGCCTTGGAGCAAGAGGATTGCGAGTTGCAAATGAACTAAAAGTTGAAAAGGTGATAATCAATGATCTAAATCCAACTGCTCTTAAAATGGCAGAGCATTCAGCCAACCTCAATGGATTAAAAAATATCGAATTCTCTGAAAAAGAAGTATGCAGATTTTTCAGTAACTATTCAAAGAAAGGGGAGCGAGGCTCACTAGTAGATATAGATCCATTTGGCTCACCTGCACCATATTTTGACTGTGGAATTAGGGCAACAATGCATGGAGGGATATTATCAACTGCAGCCACAGATCTTCAGGTTCTGAATGGTCTTTTTCAAGATGCTTGTAAGAGAAAGTATGGAGGAATTCCAGTTAGAACAGAATATGGAAATGAAATTGCAATTAGATTGATTCTAGGATCCCTTAGAGCAGTAGCAGCAAGATTAGGTGTAGAAATAATGCCCATGTTTGTAGAAAGTGAAATGCATTACTATAGAACATATGTCAAAGTGTTCAATAGGCCAGATCAGCAAGAAAATTTAGGATACATATTACATTGTAAGAATTGTGGGCATAGAAAAATTTCACTAGAACAAAAACAAGAATGTGAATTATGTAAATTAAAAATCAAAATAGCTGGACCATTATGGATAGGAAATATTTTTGACAAACAATTCATTCAAGATATGATTGAAGAAAGTTCAAATTTAAAAATAGACAAGACATGTCAAAAAACTCTTGAGAAGTGTTTAGCAGAATCAGAAATGCCAGGAACATATTTTACCGTAGATGAAATTGCATCTAAAATGAAATCATCTCCTCCAAAATTAGAAAAAGCGGTATCAAGTTTACAGGAAAATAATTTTTTAGCTAGCGTTACAGCATTTAATCCAACAGGATTTAGAACTAGTGCAAACATAAATGAAATTACTGAAATTTTTCAGTCTATCCAATAAAACCTAAACAAACAAGGTATAATTCACTACTTTGTTTTCTACTAGCATTAGGTTTTGTAAGATTTATTCTGGCAAATTTTTTCTTAACATAGTCCCTAAATTCCATAGAATATTCACCATCAAAAACTTTGAAAACTGCATTTCCTTTGTGTTCTAAAACTTTGTCCATAATTTTTGTGCAATCATAATTTAATGAGATTTGTTTAGCATGATCTATAGACCAATTTCCACTTACTTGAGGTGAAAGATCACAAATTACGGCATTGACTTTACGCCCAAAATACGATAATACTTCATCAACAACATGCTCATCTTCAATATTTTCTCGTATTATATGAGCGCCAGGAATTTCTTCAACATATGATAAATCAATCCCCATTACTTTTCCTTGATTTCCAACTAATTTCATAGCCATTTGGGTCCAACCGCCAGGAGCACATCCAAGATCCAGGACATTAAATCCGGGCCCTATAAGACGATATGATTTATTCAACTCTTGAAGTTTGAATGCTGCTCTACTTCGAAAACCTTGTTCGTGAGCTAATCTTCGATAATGATCTTTGCGTGCATCTGCTAGTTTCATTTAGCCTTCACGGGTTTTTTCAATTCTGCAATTACCCAATCCTCAATGAATTGACAGTTTCTAGGACTAATCTCACCTTCAAGAGAGCATTTCTGTTCTACAGGACAAACTAAACATGGAGCATTCTCAATGGATTGAGTACTAATCGGAGTCTTTTTTAAAATTAATTTGTAAGTCCAACGATTATTCTCAAGAAGCTTTTCTCTTGTGATAGTGCCCATTCTTTCAAGTTTTAATGCTAAACGAGAACCAATTTGATTTGTAAGTTTAAGTTTTTTCCATAATTCACCTTGGAACATTCCATCAGATTCTTTCTCTGCTAAAATATCACAAACTTTGTTTGTCAAACGTTCCATGTCAACTTTTTCTATTTGGAAATTTTCAATTTCTTCATCAGATAATTGTTCTTCTAATTCTTCTTCAAGAGTTAATTCTTCTAATCTTTTAGCTTCTTCTAATTCTTTTTTAGTTAATTTTTTTGGTTTTGGAGGCTTTTCTTCTGCTTTCTTTGTTTTCTTTGCAGGTTTATCTTCTGCTTTCTTTGTTTTCTTTGCAGGTTT
>DATHYS010000058.1:0-10347 GCA_035458995.1 Candidatus Nitrosopumilus sp. | reverse complement strand
CTTGTATTTTTCATGAATGATTTCTGCATCTGCTTTCATGTCATCATTTTCTGAAACAATGTCAATCAATGCTTTCAATCGACGTAGAGTTAATTGTTTTTCACGAATGAGTCTTTGTGAGTCGAGTCTCCATTTTGGAATAAAAATAACAGTTTCGCCTTGAACTACTAATTGCTCATATTGGATTTGCTGTAATCCTTGAGAACCGCAGTCAATGCCAACGGATTGTATACTTCCGTCAATATCAGTTATTGTTCCTACGACTTTACCCATGAACGTTCCGTACATGTCTTTGACATTTTTACCGATAATTTCGATATCGTCGTTTGTCATGTATGGTACTTTAGAGATTTGTATAACCGACAAAGTGTAAGAAATGTTTTTAGTTTTAGTAAGATTAAATTCACAAACTCAAAATCAGTGAATTTTCAGTAATTTTAAAATCTAGAGACAAAATAGTAGGCTCATGATTCAAAAAGAAGAATTAGAACAAATTTTGAATTTTGTCGCAAGTCGATGGACTGCTGCCCCAAAGGATCCAGATAGCAAGGCAATGGAGACTTTGCCAAGTGATTTTTGGATGAATTCAATTGGAGGAAAAACTGCCAAAAAAGGATATTGGGTTACAACATTGATGTATACAGAAAATGAGGCAGATGCTGAAGCTTTCAAACAAGTATTGCTAAGATGGCAAGCAAAAGGTCAAGACAAAGATAGAGACAAAGGCCCCGATCTAATTCAAATTGGAAAAAAGAAATAGACTATTAATAATTGTGAATAAACATACCGTTATTGTCTGAATTCTCAATTAAAGAAAAAAAAATTCTATCAGATCATTTTTCAAATACAGAAGGCAATGTCTTTGCAATAATTACTTCACGACAAGTAGATCGTGGTGCATTAATGTCAAGATATAGTCGAACAGACAAAAGTATGAGACGTATCTTTCTTGATGAATTTTTGAAAAATAAAAACAGAGGAGAGGAATTTTACAATAGAGTACTTTTAGAATATGGAGACGATTCAGTTGCAGAGTTAGGTGAAGCACAAATTGCAATTGAAGGTTTGTCAAACATTGCAGTTAAAAAAATTGAAGATAGAAGAATCGGTTTATCATATTTAGAAAAATCATCAAGATATGTTGCATGGAATAAAAAAGAAAATGGAAAATATAGATTTTATAGAGATCCAGAAATTATGAAATCTCGTTTTGCAGACATGTATGAGGATAGTTGCAATTTTTCATTTGACATTTATTCAAAAAACATAGAACCAATGGTGAATTATGTTAGAGAAAAATATCCAATAGAAAAATACAGTTTTAAAGATTCAAGAGATGGAAAAGAAAAATTATTTTCCAAATTAAAAAATGAATCAGACATTAAATCAGCTAATATGATTTACCGTGGTTCAACCAAAGCTAAAGCACTGGATATTCTAAGAGGATTGTTACCAGCATCAACTTTGACAAACGTAGGAATTACAGGAAATGGTCGAGCCTTTGAATACCTATTAACAGTTTTAGGCTCATCAGAACTCAAAGAAGAGCAAGATTTAGCCTCAAAAATCAAAAAAGAGTTAGACACCACAATCAAATCATTTGTCAGACGTGCAGATGACAAATATGGTATGGCATTTCAAAAATACCTCAAAGATATTAAAAATAAATCAAAATCAATTACAGCAAAAGAAATCAAATCAAATCCAAAAAAAGGAGTAATTACAAAACTTGTAGATTATGAATCAGAAAAGAACTCTATGGATAAAATCATTACAAGTATAATGTATGAACAATCACCTAGTACGTCTTATCAAAATATTTTCCAACAAGTTAAAAAAATGTCAAAAGAAAGGAAAGTCAAAATAATAAATGAATTTACAAAAATTAGGACAAATAGACGTCATAGACCATCAAGAGCATTTGAAAATGTCTACTACACATTTGATTTATGCAATAATTATGGAATGTTCAGAGACTTTCACAGACACAGAGCATTAACTCTTGAAAGACAACTACTTACAACAGACCACGGTTATAACATGCCAAATGAAATTAAAATTCTTGGGATTGAAAAGGATTTCAAAGACTGTATGAATAAAACAAAAGAAACGTTTGATAAAATTAGAACAAAGTATCCTGAACAAGCACAGTATGTTGTAAACTTTGGATACAACTATCCATATTTTATGAAATTTAATCTAAGGGAGGCCTGTCATCTAATTGAATTGAGAACAGTTCCGCAAGGGCATGTAGATTACAGAAGAGTGGCACAACAAATGTTCAAGCAGATTAACAAAGTTCATCCAAATCTAAGTAAAATTATGAAATATGTGGATATGAAAGAATATGACCTAGAAAGATTTGAATCAGAAAAAAGAACTGAAGAAAAGAGAAAAAAATTAAAGAAATAGGAAAACATTATGGCAAAAAAAATTGAAAAAAGTAAAGAAGAGTGGAAAGAACAACTAACCCCAGATCAATATGAAATTTGTATTAATCACGGAACAGAACCACCATTTTCTGGAAAATATAACGATACAAAACTTGAAGGCAATTTCAAATGTACATGTTGCGGTGAAGAGCTTTTTTCATCAGATGCTAAATTTGATTCAGGTTCAGGATGGCCAAGTTTTTGGAAACCCATTTCTGAAGATAAAATAGAATACATTTCAGATACCACATACGGAATGGTTAGAACAGAAGTAAACTGTAACAAATGTGGTGCACATTTAGGGCATGTATTTGATGATGGTCCAAAACCCACTAATGAAAGATATTGTATTAATTCAATTTCACTGAAACATGAAAACGATGAAGAGACACAGTCATAGATTAATTATATGGGATTGCTGAGGTTATTCAAAAATATTTAATAAAACGCAATTTATGATAAGAAAATCAAGAGAAATAAAATGGACCATAACAATACAACAAAAAGGAAAGAAATGATTTGAGAATCATATTATGTGGATTTGGCGTTGTTGGTCAAAGCTTAGTTAAATTATTTGAATCCAGGTCAGAGGATCTATATGCAAAATATGGATTAAAACCACGAGTTGTAGGAGTCTTTGATAGTAAAGGTAGTGCAGTTGATCAATCAGGATTAAATTTCAATAAACTAATGGATACAAAGAAAAAATTTGGAACTGTAAAAAATTATGCAAATACACAAAACTCAATGTCAGGAATTGACATGTTAAAAAATGTAGAAGCTGATGTTCTCATTGAAACTACAGCCAGCAACTACAAAGATGCAGAACCAGGAATGACTCACATAACTACAGCCATGAAAAAAGGAATGCATGTAATCTCAGTAAACAAAGGCCCATTGGCATTAGCATTTCCATCACTACTAGAACTTGCAACATACAATCAAGTGATGTTCAAATTTAGTGGCACAGTAGGCGGGGGCACACCAATTCTTGACTATGCCAAAAATAGTCTAAGTGGGGAGAGAATCACATCATTTGCAGGGATATTAAATGGAACGACAAATTACATTTTAACGAATATGGGAACTGGTGTTTCTTATGAAGACGCATTAAAAGATGCCCAGGATAAAGGATACGTTGAAGCAGACGAGTCTTTAGATTTAGATGGATTAGATGCAGCAGCAAAATTAGTCATTTTAGCAAACTGGATTATGGGAATGAAAGTCACATTACCAGACATTAACTGCACAGGTATACGAAAAGTCACATTAGATGATATCAAAAAAGCTGCCAAAAACAATTGCTCAATTAAATTAATTGCATCATGTGACAAAGATCTTGTCGTAGGGCCAAAAGAAGTATCAAATGATGACCCTCTATGTGTTAATGGAACATTAAACGCAATTGCATTTACTTCAGAACATTCAGGCACTCAGACAATTATTGGTAAGGGTGCTGGAGGCATGGAAACAGCTAGTTCAATCCTCAGAGATTTGCTAGACATTAGACAAGAGATAGCAAAAGATTGAAATCAAATCTAATTTCAAAGAGTGAGACCAGTGCACTCCTAAAAACAGTTTCTGAAAAATGGGGAATTGAATTACCAAAAATGAAAAATGTTAAAGTTCATCAAATTTTAGATGATGCACAAATCATAACCGGTAAAGGAATCAAGATTTTAAAAGTTGAAGATGATTATCTTCCATTTTTATCAGAAACTGAAATGTTAGAAAAATTTCCAGCAGTTACAGTAGACATGGGAGCAGTGAAATTCATGTGTAAGGGTGCAAATTTGATGAGACCAGGAATCAAAGAATTTACTGAATTTGAAAAAGACAAACTAGTTTGTATTGTTGAGGAATCTCAGCACAAATTTTTAGCAGTTGGGAAATCTGTTGTATCAAGTTCAGAATTAGGTACTATGGACAAAGGGGAAGTTGTAAAAAATATCCACTATATATCAGATAAATTTTGGGAAACAGGAAAAACTATTTACGATTAAAATTTAATTTTTAGAATTTAATTATTTGATTTCTTCTGTAAACTCTTCAATACCATCTTTTGTAATGACTAGTACATCCAAACCATCACCACTGGCAGAATCTCTAAGGGCAGCTGCACGAACTGCACGTTTTGCCAAATCAACTGCTTCATCTTTACTCATGTTTGATTTGAATTGAGGATCTAAGACACCTAAAGCCATTTCAGCTCCAGTTCCAACTGCAGCATATTCATCAGGAAGTACTGAACCTAGTGGGTCTAGAGTATACATGATTGGTTTGTCAACTACTCCACCTACAATTACCTGAGTCAATAATGGGAAGTATCTTCTTTCATACATCATATTTGACATCATTTTAGCGACTGTATTTGGGGGAACGTCTCTTTTGAGTTCCATTTTTCTAATTTTAGCAAGAGCGGAAATTTGTAAAGTTAGGATTTGCATGTCAGCCACAAGACCAGCACAAGTTGCACCGACTTTAGAAGTAATCGGGAATGTTTTCTTTGTGGATTTACTTACAAGAAAGTTTCCAAAAGCGATCCTTTTTTCACTAGCAAAAACTACGCCACCATCAAAAGTAATTCCAACAGCAGTTGCTCCTGGCATATACATTGACATATTTCAAATAATTTTGCCGCATAATAAAGGGCTTTCTACATTTGACGAGTAAATTATGGGCAAAATAATTATACTGAAAATTAAGGGTAAACTCATTGACTTCAGCTGAGATTAGAGAGAAATTTCTAAATGACATTGTATTCATGGGATTAAGATCAGCATTAGGTGTGATCTTTATTCTTCACGGAATATCAAAATTTAATCCTGGATTTGCTGAAAATTTGCCAAACATGGGATTACCAGTAGAAATGCAAATTCCTATTGCATTAGCAGAATTAGTTCCAGGTATTTTGTTAGTCATAGGAGTATTAACTAGATTATCCGCATCATTAATTTCAATAATCATGTTAGGTGCAATCTTCATGGTAAAAGGAGCATCAAGCATCACAGGAAAAGGAGGAGTGGAATTTGATTTGATTTTACTTGCATCTGCACTTGTTATCATGATTGCAGGTCCAGGTAGAATATCACTTGCTCAAGCTATCAAAAAGTTACCTAGATGTTTACACTAGTTCTTTCCAAAATTATCCATTATCAGATACATACACTTTGTTGTTTTTTTCAGTAAATCAACTCTAGCAAATTCATTTGGTGAATGAATTCTTGAAAACATGTAGGTACTACCTATAGAAATACAAGGTGCTTTTAGAATTTCAACGAAAGGATGCATTGGACCAGTTCCAGCATTTGAAACGTTTAGAATCGATTTGCCAAAAGATTTGTCTGCAGCATTTTTTACTTGAGAAACAAATGGATGTGAAGAGTTTGTCCTAGCAGCTGCTTCGCCATGAAATACTTTGATACCTATGTCAGAGAACCCTTTTGATTTCAGATGTTTTTTTAATCGCAACACCTGTTTTTTTGGGTCCATTTTAGGAATCAATCTAAAATCTATTTTTACTAATGCACTACCAGGAAGAACAGTTTTTGCACCATCTCCAGCATATCCAGAAACAAATCCAGCAATATTGCAAGTCGCACCACCAACAATTGCTTTTTTTGCCTCCAAGCCCTTCTTGTTCCCTACAAAAGATTTGATTCCAAATTCTTTTTTGAACACATTTTCATCAAAGGGTTCTTTTTGAATAATTTTTAAATCATTTTTTGATAATGGTGAGACTTCCTTATACCAATCCTGGATGAGGATTTTACCATCAGAGTTTCGAAGTGTGTTTACAGCCTCAATTAATCTCCATGCAGGATTTTTTATCAAAACAGCTAAACTTGAATGGGCATCACGAATTGATTCTTTGACAGATAATTCTACAAAGAGTAACCCTTTCATTCCAAGACCAATGATTGGTCTGTTTTTTGCATCAACATATCCAAATTCCCAGATTACACCATCACAAGAAAATTTCTTTTTGTATTTTTTTAAATAATCTTCAATATGAGCACTTCCAGTTTCTTCTTCTCCTTCAATTACAAATTTTATGTTGCATGGAACATCACCTGTTGTTTTAAGACAAGCCTCAACTGCTTTGATTCTAGTAATTAATTCTCCCTTATCATCAGTTGCACCTCTTCCAAAAATTTTGTTTCCTTTTCTAACACCACTGAATGGAGGATCATCCCATAAATCAAATGGCTCAGCAGGTTGAACATCATAATGATTGTAAAACATTAAGGTTTTTGACGGATTTTGTTTTGATTTAATCTCCCCATAAACAATCGGAGCAATACCTTTCTTTAATCTCAAAATTTCAGATTTTACGCCAGCTTTTTTTAGTAATTTTTGCACTAGCTTTGCACATTCCTCAATACCTTCATTTTTTGCAGATACACTTGGTTGACGAATTAATGTCTGTAAATCTGAAACAAGTTCATCCATATGGGAATCTACATATTTTGATGGGATCATCCTAGTCACACAATTTTATCAAAAGGTTTCATCACAGAAGGAATTTCATCTAAAAGATCCATAGAAGTCATATGTAATCCCAATTTCTTTTGGGCAGATTTCCCTGCCAATCCATTAATGAAAGTGGCTGCAGCAGCAGATTCTAGAGGATTTCTATTATTAGATAATAAACCAGCAACCAATCCTGACAGGACATCTCCTGTTCCACCAACAGTCATTGCAGGGGTTTTTTTCTCATTAAGGTAAGTGGTTGAGCCATTTGAAATAACATCAGTTGCACCTTTTAGCAAGACAGTAATTCCAAATTCTTTTGCCTTATTTTCTACAAGTTTTATTCTCTCATTTTTAGAATTTGATGGAGGTTCTCCAAATAATCTCTTAAATTCCCCAGCATGAGGAGTCACTACAACATTTTTGTTTGCAAGTAGTGGTAATACATCAGGAATTAATGCACTAGCATCTAATGATAATCTAACATCTCTATCAAGTAATGATTTTACAAAATGTAATAGTGAATTTTTTTCTTGGATGGCAAGTCCCATTCCAATTGTTGCTGAATGTAAATTTCTAGGCAAGGCACCAATTAGCTTGTTTGCAGCACCAAGAGTTAATTTTTGATCAACTAGAGGAATTACGATGAGATTAGGAGAAATTGCCCTAGTAGGAGCGACGTTGATTTTAGGAACTGATGTATAAACAAGATCTGTACCGCATTTTAATGCAGCAAGTGAAGACAAAATTGGTGCACCGTGGTAAATGTAACTTCCACCTACAACCAGCACAATACCGTTATCACCTTTTCTAGATTTTGCTTTTCTAGCAGGGATGAATTTTTTGACAACAGATAATGTTAGATTTTTTCTCACCATATGACAATCCTTAGAAAATGGGTGAATAAATCTTGTTTTGTATTAAATGGCTAGATTGTTTTTTTGGTTGTTTTAGCAGGAGTCTTTTTGGTTGTTTTAGCAGGAGTCTTTTTGGTTGTTTTAGCAGGAGCCTTTTTGGTTGTTTTTGATTTTTCTGTGGATTTTTTAGTTACCCTGCCAAAAAATGCCTTTCTTGCAAAGCAAAGGTACGTAGTATGGCCAATTCCTTGGAAAGAATGTCTTGTTTTTCCCTCTCTAGCTTCAATATTTCTAATGATATGTTCAGTAGACTCTATGTCTGTGAATTCATTTTCAACTAAAGCTGCAGTTAATTTTTCTAATTGATTCATCGTAGGACAAATTGCAAATATACTTCCACTGCCCTTTAGCATCTGTCTAACTTGAGGAATAACTATCCATGGATCTCCTAAATCAATTAATGCAACATCCATATCTTCTAAAGGCATTTTTTTAGCAGTTTTCAAATCCATATTATGCTGGGTAACATATTTTGAAACTCCTGCTTTCTTGATATTTTTCTCAGCAATTTTCATGAACTTTTCATCAACGTCAAAAGTATACACATGTCCACGAGGTTTTACAACACTTGCAACAAAAGAAGTAAGAGAGCCACTACCTGTTCCAATTTCTAAGATTTTTTGACCATCACCAATTCCTGCTCTTGCAATAATGTAGCCAATATCTTTTGGATAAACTATTTGTGTTCCATGTTGAATCCTCATTACATAGTCATACATCGTAGGTTCAAGAAGATAGACATACTTGTCCTTGTTTGTAATCAATTTAGAACCATATTCTTTTCCAATTGCGTCAGAATGCTTGAGGATTCCAATATGAGTATGAAATGATTCATTTTTTGAAATTTTTGCTAACCACTTTTTCGAATTATTATAGAAGAATAATACTGGAGAATTTTGCTTAATTTTAGCCATATAATTTGCCTAAGAATTTTAGATAAGAATCTACTGGTTATTTTATCATTTTAGGCACAAAACGGCATGCTTAAGTTTTCAATTTCCACAGATAATTTGTAAATGGAAGAAGAATATCGTGAAAAAATGATTAAACAAAAAAAAGAATTTCAAAAATGGAAAAAGAAAGAAGGAGATTCAGATCTTGTGTTTAATGAAAAAGACAATAAAAAAAGAAAACAAGAGAAATAGATTTTCTAATATACCAATACGCTTAAGTTAACAATTTCATGCAGAATGTTATTGAGTGGTAACCCCAAATCAAAATCATATAAAGAATTAGAGAAAAAACTAGATAGAGAAATTAAACAGGTTTCAGAAGACTTAATCAAAGAAAAATTAGATACGAAGAAATTAGATTATGACACCATATCTTTAATTCTAGAAGTTTTCAACAAAACAAAATTCCAGTGGAAGCCAGAGCACTTCAAAGCATTTGATTTAAGTCAAGAAGATTTTCGAGGTAGAAAATTGCCTAAAAATAACAGAGAATGTGTCATGTTAGGAATCAGGTTAGCAACAATGAGAGACAAAATATTATTTAATTTACGCAATAATCAAGTTACAGAAAAACAACGTAGAGAAATTGATGACTTGATATGGAATTTTGTATATTATTCTTGGCAAGAGGCAAGGATATTGTATGATCGTTCAAATGAAAATAAGGAAAAAGAGTAAACTAATTTTTAAGAAAAACAGGATTTAAAATCAATTTCAGAGCATGAAGAATTTCAAAGTCTTAATTACCGTAAAAATTGCATTCTTTTGCTGATGATTATTACAACGGGTTCTATCTGATTTCCTCAAATTTGATGAATATTGCCGAATTATGAAGCGTGTTTTTTTATGAATATGTGAGTAATTTTGATCGGACGTTTAGAAATTTAACCTAAAAGTAATAATTTTTGATTCTGATTTTTTAACAAAAACATTGTCTTAACAGATTCATTGAGTCAGAGACATCTCGCGGTGTTAGCTGGAAGAGCCCAATGCTCACATAAACTAGTTAATACATTACATAGTCTCCAAAGTAAAGGAGACTGACTTTTTTTCCGTGATGGGCAAATGGACTGTTTAAAATTTTAGAGGTCAAACAGTTTTTTAATAGCATTCAAAATAAGAAATCGAATTGACAGAAATACAACTAGATGGCTCAGGAGGATGGATTAAAGCAGATATCACAGATGAGCAAGTAACTAAATCAAAACTTGTTCCAAATATTGATAAACATTTTTTGTCATCACTTGAAAAACTAGACACAACAAAAATGTTAAAGCATTTTTGTAAACAATGTAATGTAGAATTTGAAGGGGCAACTAAAATACAAATTGAAGAAAGTCCCAATGAAGCAGTTGCAGATGGATTAATTTTGATAGAAAGAGGCCAATACACTTGTCATAAGTGCAACTCAATTATTGGAGAATATAGGGTATTTCAGAAAAAAGAATGAGTGAAAATCAATTAATCAAAAATATCTCAAAATTGTATAATTTTTCTTAGCGCAAATAATGCGTATTCATTAAATACAGCAATTTTTTAGAATCATCATGGCAAATCAAAAATGCGTATCAT
>DATHYS010000057.1:0-2069 GCA_035458995.1 Candidatus Nitrosopumilus sp. | reverse complement strand
CTAAAATCTATTTTTATGGTGAAATCACTTGGAGATTATAATAAAGAAAAATCATCTTCATCAGATTTAAAAAATATTCAGTGGAGCAAAAAAGATTTACAAAATTTAGATAAACCAAAAAGCAAAAACAAAAAAAAGATTTCACCTACAAATAACCTCCCAACAGAAAATAGAATTAAAGAAGAATCAATTGAAAAAATCTTTAAAATTGAAAAAAACACAGATGAAGTAAAATCTAAAAATAGACAAGATAATAAAAAATTCCGAGAATCAGATGCATCAAATTGTAAAATAGAACCTAGTTTTAGAAGGCCTGGACGGTAATCTAAAAATTAAGAATTCAACCAATACTCTTAAGTTCATTATTATTTGATATTAATTATGGATGATGAGAAATTCTATACTTGTAAAAATTGTGGTTCAGAGTTTCCATCAAAAGAAGTTAGACTTTATTGTAAAGTATGCAAATCAAATCTAGATAAAACAGGAAATTTACCAAAAATATAACATCTCCCTAAAACGATTATAATCTTGACAGATTAATCTCATTTACATGTCATCATTCATGAAAATATCTATTGCCATAGTTACAGTTGCATTCATCATAGTGTTTGTAACCCTTTAATCATAGAATCATCAAATTTGGACATGGGTTTTTTGTCAAATTTTAGAGAAAGTATTCAATTATCTAAAAGAGAAAAAGCAGCCCAATTAAACGGAAAACAACTCAAAGGTTTATTAAAAAAATTCAAAGAAGAGCGTGACCGAATAGAAAAAGAGACCGGAACTAGGCCTCAAATTGATCAAAGCACACAGATGTTTATGCAAAAAGTGTTGAATGTTTGGATTGATGAGGGGCGTATCATTGATGAAGAAAAGTTTTGGCATGAAGTAGATTACAATAGACAGTTTACACATCCTGTAGAGTTTTTTGAAATTAAGAATAACAAAACTCAGAATTAAATCAGGCATAAGAACAAAATTTAGGCATACTTTTGAAAATAATCTTCAGGATGGTTGAAAAAAGATGAAGGTAAGGGAAACGACAAAGGTAAAATGAATTAATCTATAGAAACTGTTTATACTCAAAAGAAATTCATATCAAAGTATGAATTTCTACTTTATTGCAGCATGCATTTCTGTTTTAATTATTGGTGTATCAACAACTGATTATTCATTTGGTCAGATAGATCCGTTGATTGAAATTGATTTTTTGCAATCAGGTCTTATTTATTCAGATACAAACCAATTCAACATTAGTAATGACATCAGCATAAGAGAATTTTTTAATGGAAACATCATTCGTGTTTCTGGACAAACAATAGAAGGTTTTCCATATATTACATATTCAAAAATATCAGAAGAGAAAATAGACACACATGGAATAATTTTTATCAATAATCAATTTGTTAAACTATCCTTTGATGAGAAAGTTATTGGGATTAGGGAATCTACTGACAAAAATGATGATCTTTCATTAGCAATTCAATATACACAAAGAGCACATTCAAAACAAATTATTTTCATAGATGTCAAAGTTTTCGACGAGAAACAAAACAACTATAGTAATTTCAATCAAAATTATGGTTATATCCCAAATACAAATATAGAAATTGTGATTACCGATGAAGATAACAAAGAAGTCTTCTCATCGATTGGCATTACAGATGACAAAGGATTATTTGAAACAAAGTATTTGGTTCCAGACAATTCTAAAAGAGAGACATTGACAATTTCAATAAATGCAGAGAATGAAAATTCATCATCATCCAAAATATTACAAGCATTTGTTTTAGGCAACATTCCAACTGATGGTAGACCATAGAACAAAAGACTAAATGTATCCAAAAATCTTTGAAAAATAATTGATACATGGACCTTCTCTTGGAATAGGAGCTGCTATTGCATCTATTGCCTTAATTGTGGCATTTGTGGGGTTTGATAGTATTTCAAATGAATCTGAACTTGTAATGGAACCTGCCCCTACAGTTCAGCAGGCAGGTCCAGCAAAGATTACAATCAATACATTCATCGATAACGGTTCACCATCACTTGGAAGCTCAAATGCC
>DATHYS010000056.1:0-8426 GCA_035458995.1 Candidatus Nitrosopumilus sp. | reverse complement strand
GGAAGGAGGAATTCAAATGAAATTAACTCGCTTGCTGTAATGGATAAGGCAGTAAACAACTAGTGTGTTTATGTGAATGATATTTTATATCTAAAATCATCAATATCAGACTCTCTGCGTTTTCAGGAAAACTAGTAAAATAACTAAATTTTATGAATCTTTAGCAGAGCAATTCATTTTTTGTGTAAGATATCTCCAAACAGTTTACCTCTAGCCAAATCACTTTTTGAAAATAGATTCATCACATCTTCTTTCTCTTTCTCCATAACAACCATCTCCCACTTTTTCTCATCAATCATCTTTCCGACAGTTTCAGGATTCATGTTGAGCATGAATTTTGAGGTGTATCCGTTTCTTCCCTCTGAAGTAGTAGATGATGATATTATTCCGGTATTACTCAAATCAACTAGCAGATCAGAGACCCTTCTGTAACTGATCAGTGTGCTTCCGGGAGGAAGCATCTTCCTATAATGCTCAAAAACATGCATTGTTGAATGCCAATCTTTTCCAGTAAGATAACACAGTGCTGCAAGTGAAAAGCACACCCACTTTGATTTCACAGACAATGTCTCCATAGTCTCCTCCAGCCTGTCTTTTTCTAATCTCTGGGCAGCAGTGAGGACAAATATCTTTGATATTGGCTTTTTCTTAGATGATGCAAGCTCAGCAGATACACGAAGCAATTCAATTGCCCTTCTAATGTCTCCGTGCTCCTCTGAGCATCTTTGTGCAATATCTTCAAGCACTAGTGGGTCAACTTTCTCCTCAATTGCTTCACCTGCACGCTCCTCAAGAATCTTCAAAATATCTTCCTTTGAGAATGGTGTGAAAAATATCTCAGAGCTTCCAATTCTCGAGCGGACCCTGTCATCAAACTCGTAATCTCCAACCACATTGTTTGATATGGTAATCATCGTAGTTGGAATATTTGCTTCTCCCAAGTCAGACTGCATCTCAATTAACTTGTAAACAAAGTCTGAAGGATTGCTTCTACGATCATACATTATCACATCAAATTCATCTAAAATCAAAACAAAGAGTTTCTTTGGGGAATCTGACATTTTCTTCTTTATTGCATCATAAATGGTATCTATTGCCTTGTTCATTCCCTTTGCACTTTTGATTCCTTCATATCCCATTGCACCCAAAATCAGATTGGCACAACCAAAAATGGTTTTTGCTTTTCTAAAATTCACATGACAGTACTCTATCTCTGAAATGTTTGAACACACAAACTTGACCACACTTGATTTTCCTGAACCGCTTCTACCAAAAACAGAAATCAGAGGAACCACCATTCCCTCTTCATATCCTATGAGATATCTCACCAGTTGATTTGTCTGTTTGGTTCTTCCAACAAGTGAATCGGGAATCTCATTTGAAAGTGATGCAAGTTTGCTTTTTTGTTTGAAGATCTGATTGTCTTGCCTCATCTTTTTTACAATCTTTTTTAGCTCTCCCTTGTTCATGTAAGTCATAATGACGACATTGAGATATTTATTGATGGCGATAATTCGCTAAAATTTTTTAATTTCCACTAGCAACGCATATGTATATAAAATGTGAATTTTTATGCCTAAAATCACTCTATTTTAAGCAAAATTATAGTAATTTTGGGAATTATTGTAATATTCTGAGACTTTTCTCATTTCCCACTCAAGCTTGGGAAATCTTGGAAATTCCGTTTTCCTTTGAGATTTGAAATATGTTATCAACATAAGTCTCCAGTTCTTTTTCATGTGAGACCAAAATTATCTGCTCTGACTTTAACTCATCAAGCAACTCTCGTATCTTTCCTAGTTGATTTTTAGAAAATCCATCAGTTGGCTCATCTAAAATCAACAAATTAGATTTCATTGATTCAGTCTCTTTTCTCATTAGTGAATTCAAAGTCAGTCTATATGCTAGTGCAATGCTTGTCTTCTCACCTCCTGACAAATAGCCTATCTCTTGATCAAATCCATCTTGATTCACAATAGGTGTAAAGTTCTCATCAATTCTACTTTCTTTAGTAGGATCTTCAACCAAAATAGAATACCATCTTGTATATGTCTCATTGAAATTCTGCAAAATTGATAGCAATACCTGTTTTTCAATCTGAGATATAGTTGGAATGAAAAATGATTCTAGCCATTCTTGGAATTGGACATACTTTTTGTATTTTGATTCCCACTTTTTTGATTCAGATATCTTTCGCTGATTTTGTGCAATTCTATCTTTTTCATTGTTTACCTTTTCTTCTGATGCTGCTATGATTGCAGATAATTTTGTAACTTTTCCTCTGATTTCTTGGAGCTCACTTTCTATTGATTTTATTTTTTCATCCAGTATGCTAAATCCCTCTAACTGTATTTGAATATCTCTTAATTCTGATTCTTTCTCTTTAACGTAAGATAATAGAATCTCGACTCGTTTTTGCTCTGATTCTAATTTTTCTTGAATTTTTACCCTGTTTTGCACAATCTGCTGCATCTGAACTTGTGCATTCTCGTATGCAGTAATACTGTCTTTAAGTTCTGAGAGATAATCAATTGGAATCGTGCCATACTCTTTTGGAAATTGAGATGAAATATTTTCAAAATCCGCCTCAATTTGGCTCAATTTTGAGGATTTTTGGGCATGCTCTGCAATTCCTGGAAGAATTTTTTCAATCTTTGAGATTTCCTCCTCATAGGAATCTAATTTTGTTTGAATCTCTTTTGATTTGGAATTTGATTCAAAAAATGAATCAGTAATTGATTTTATCTCTCCCTCTAAAATGCCTGCGAGTCTTTGCTTTTCATCAACAAGTGTATGGTGGTGATTTTCTGTAATTTCTTGCTTGCAAGTGGGGCATGCATTACCTAATGATGAAAACTCTGCAATCTCTTGCTCCAGTGACTTTTTCTGTGTGGTTTTTTGAATCTGCTCTTCTTTGATTTTATCCTGCTGCTGTTTTATTTCATCAAAGAAGTTTTCCAAGTCTTTTCTCTCCTTTTGTAAATCCTCCAAAGATTTCTCCAGACTTGACTGATCTGAATTTATTTTCTCACCTAGAGTCTCTTTTAATTGAGATAAATCACTAGTAATCGATTTTCTCTCAGTATCAATTCTTATCTTTTCATTATTTAATTCCTGGATTTTTTTAATTTCAGCTGTAATTTCAGGTATGCTTTTGGTTGTTCCAGGATGCTTTATCTCCATTAATTCTTCAAATTTCTCATTGTTTTCTTTTAATTCAGATTCCATTTGAATAAAATCCTGCTCAATTTTTTCAATATCTTGCTTTGATGTCTCTATTTTTTCAGAGATATTTTCCTTGTTTGTTTCAAGCTTTATTTTCTCATTATTTTTAATTTGTAAATCTTTGAATTGCTTGTTTTTCTGCTCTTCATCTTTTTGCAGAATACTAATCTGTTCTTTGTTTTGAGCAATTGTTTTTCCAATCTCTGAAATCACTTTGTTTGATTCTGTTATTTCACTTTCCAACCCTGAGATGTTGCTAAATCTCTCTTGAAAGATACCAACTTTGTTTCTAATTTCATATAGTACTTCACGGGCATTGGAATTTGCAATGCTGTAATCCTCAATCCCAAAGGCTTTACGGATGGTCTCAAGGCGCTTTGCAGAGTCTGAAAGCACCTCCTTCATGGCTTCCTGAGGCGTAAAAATGGCGTATCTGAATATCTTGCTCTCAGCCTTTGGGTCTGCAGGCTCGTTGAATTTCAATATCTGCAAGACTCGCTGCTTTAGTTCTGATGGTGAGAGTGGCTCTTTAACCCCGTCAATAACTATCCAGGAATTTTTAGGATCCTGATTAACGCCGGAACTCTTTCTTAATAGAGTCCGTTTGATTTCGTACTTTTCGTCATCTACTGAAAAATCTAAAATCACAAATCCTGAATCAGATTTTTTTGCTAGTAGCGATTCTGCTTTTTGAGAACCTAAACCAAACAGTGCAAATTCTATACTCATCAGTATGGTTGATTTTCCTGAACCAATATCTCCTTCAAACAAAGATATCCCACGAGGAAACTCTACCTCCTCATGTTCATAGCTTCGAATATTGTCAATTATGATACTATTAAGAATCATCTCTCTCTAATCCTAAAAGCGCCATTGCGTTATCTCGAATTCTTGGAATGTATTCATTCTTTTTCTCGTTGACTAGTATTGGCTGTCCTAATTCTTGCAAAAGTTTCTTTGCTAGTTTGACTCCTTGCTCATTTAGTAACTCTGGATACTCAAATCGTAACTGTCCAATGTTTTCAGAAAACACATTTGTTTCAATCTCTTCTTTGTTTGCACCTTTTGCCTCTGTAATTGAATACTCCTTTGATGTTAAACCATTCTTTGAGACATTGATCACCATTGCATTGCGTGAATTTAGTTCGTCTCTGATTGTTGAAATATCTACATCTGCAGTTTTGCCTGATGTCAGCTCTCCTTTGATTTTAATAATTACAACTTTTTCTGCAGGATCAATGTCTTTACTTTTCTCTACTAATTCTTGATTGATTGATTCAGCTTTTCTATTATTTGCATCAACTTGAATAATCTCGTATTGTATATTTGGAATCTCTACAAAATCAACTGACTTTACTGTATCTTCAAACTCTACAATAACAAATCCGCGTTTCTGACCGTTTGCGTTATCTTCCAAATCTGCATGATACCCTGCAAATGGAGTTCCAGGATATACCACGTTTGGATATTCATCAAATGACTGGTGATTGAATTTGTGCATATGGCCACCTGCATAGTAAGAGAATCCTTTAGGCAGCAAAGATAGCGGCATATGGTCCCCATCCATGCCTGAATCCGTCTTCATATCTGAGATTCCTCCATGAAACAAGAATATCTTAAAGCCTGATTCAGATTCCAGGCTGGTTCTATCTAGTTTCTCGTACCATTCTCTGTCCTTTCCTACCTTCAAACCAGACAGCCCTGCAATCTTGGCGCCAGTTTTCTCATCTATTAAAAAGTCTAGTGATATTGTGTCATTCTCATTACTTGTAGCTTTGGTAACTTTGGTGATGTAGCCAACTTCTGCTAGCAAATCAATTACAGAATTAGACACTGGGGAGAAATCATGACTTCCATATACAACATAGATTGGAATTCCGGCATCATGGACCTGTCGGAATTTTGCAAATGCAAACTTTTGGACTCTCATCTCTGGAATGTTTACATGAAACAAATCTCCTGGAATTAAAATAAAATCAACTTTGCGAGAAATACACTCATCCATTGCTTTCTCAAAAACTTGCTGCTCTACCTTTTGTAACGATTCATGTTTTTGGAAACCTAGATGAATATCAGACAGATGTGCAAATTTCAAACTAGAACACCTTTGTCTTGCCAGTGTTTGCTTCAGTTGCTCTGCTTTTTACAATATCCTCAAAGAGAGGGACTTTGATTGGCATTGCAAATGGAACGAAGATACTAGTTATGATTGCCTCTCCCTTATCCAAGCTTGCAATGTTCTTGTCATCTTCAGATAAATCTTGAGATGCAGATGCAATGATTGCCTCTCTTTCTTGCTTCATCTCGTTTCCTAAAATTATCTTTGTATTCATGTTTGCAAGTATTGTTTTTGGAATGACACTGCTTAATTGTGTGATTGCAGTGAGTCCTACTTTGAATTTACGTCCTTCTTTTGCAATTGTGGAATAGATGTTGTCATTTCTTGAAGTTAGTACATCCTCTCCAATTACACGAGGAGCTTCTTCAATGACAATGGTTGCAACAGGCTTTCTTTCTAGATCTCCTGTAGCTTTTGCATCCTTGTATTTTTGTAACAATTTTGATGCAATGATATTTCCAACTAGTAATTCTGCCTCATCGCCCAATCTCGAAGTATCTAGCACCACAACTTTGCCCTGCTCGATATCTCGCACTATATCATCAACTGTAGTAATTCCTCTGGTTGTAGAGTCAAAGACCTCATGTCTTGATACAATTACCTGCTCTTCATCTACTTCCAGGCTCAAAATCAGGCGTAATTTTCTCTGAACTACCATCATGGTGCCAGCAGCAAAATCTCCCTGTCGTCTGGTATCTGCACCCATCTCCATTGGAGTCACATTGACTCTCATCAATTCTTGAATCCAATTTTCACGATGCTGTCTATGAGCCATCCTAATTGCCTGGAATTGTGGATCTGAAAAATCTACAATTCCTTCAAAGTGCTCAGGTCTGATTGTCTGCAGATTTATTGTCAGCCTGTTAGCTCCAACTGGAGGATGAGATGGTGTGTAATACATCATGTTCTCTTTAGCTCGTGGATGGTCTTTGAGTCCAACTCCATTTCGTCCAAAGTATTCGTCATGTGCATCCAATACCAGTGCACCTACCTTGTTTGTATCAAGTACGTGCCACAAGATGGTTTTCACTAGATTTGATTTTCCACGACCTGTAGTAGCTGGTATCAACATGTGATGTGAAAATACATCTTCAGCTGGCAGCCAAACTTCAGCTTCCTTGATAACCTTGCTTCCACTTCTGATGTATCCAACAAAGATAGAGTCTTTCTCTTTTTGCAAGAATTTCAAATCATCTTTGTCAATTAATCGCAATTTATTGAAAAACGATGGTAGTGATTTTGGAATTTTAACATCGTTGTTTTCCTTGTACACTCGAGCCAATGGCTTTATTCGAGCCAAAACATAATTTACAAAATCAGGTTCATAAAAGTGAGCATCAACTACTCCTTGTTCTAAATTGACACCAGACATCATCTGCTGCATCTTATCTTGTATTTGAGAGCCATACTGTAGCTCAAAGACTTGAAGAATCAAAAAAGAACCATTCTCTTCAGAGACCATCAAATCTCCAATCTCTAAATTAGTTCCAGCTTTTTGCCGAATTACTATATCTCCAAAACTTCCGCCAACTACTTGGCCAACAACTGACAGCTCGTCCATTAGCTAGTTACTCCATTCAAATCATTATGTGCTGATAAACTGGCACTATACTTTTGCAATCTCTTCCATTCTGGATGACGAAGTTTCTCAGACAGTATGAATCCTTGATACATTCCCAACTCATCACGCCTAACTTGAGCGAATCTGTCTGCATCAATTGCCCCATATGGATAACCAATCATGGCTACATCCTGGGAATTTTGAACCAAACTGTCTAAAACCGAATTCAACTCCTCATCAGTCATCTCTGAGAACTGCTCTCGCAATATCTCAAACCTGAATACAAATTTTGATTGTGGATGAAATTTTACTGCCAACATAAATCCTCTGTCATCGGCTGATACTTCTTCTGCAATTTTTACATACCATTTTCCAAACGAGACATCTTCAGAAATCTCTGCGACTCGTGCAAGCAATGGATGACCAGACTCTGTGATCAATCGGCTAGTCTTTGCTAAACCACAAACAATCACTCCTTTGCTTTTTGCCAAATCGTATAATCTGTTTGCATACTTTAATTCATTTTTAAAATTAGTCTGGAGAGATCCATCCATAACTATCATGTCTCCTTTTTCTAATTCTGATTCGACCACATGAATTGCCAATTGCCATTCAGCAAAGCGCCTTCCTAGAGAATTCAATCTTGCACCTTGTAGTACGGTAGTACTTTCTGTATTTGATGTCAAATCAGATTCTGCTGGAAGATATTTTTTGTCTTCTGTAGTATGAGGAAATAACTTTGTATCATAACTGACAGTCTTTTTTCCATCAATAGTTTGAATGTTTGATGTGACACTTGAGAAAAACTGTACACGTGGATTTGCTTTGGGTTTGATTCTCTTCTTCCCTTGGAACAATGAAAAGTATACTCTATTTATCGTGATTAGGAAATTCGGAGATTCTTCTAACGGACCGTCCCCTCCATCAACAAATGCAATCTTGCGAGGATTATCTGCTGATTTTATCTCTACAAATTCAGAGGGTGCGATGAGAAACTGCTTTCCTTTCCCATTGTTTAGTACAATGTCAGAGTGCTCTTTCTGTGAAAGATGAGCCCCTAATTCTTCTATCAAACTTTTTACTGGATCTTCATTCATGAGTATTTTCTCTCTTCTCGTATGTTTGATATTTTCCTAGAGTAATAATCTGACTGTTAGTTATCATAGTTTCAATTCGTTTCATAGATCAAACTCGATGAGATTTGGTATTAAGAAACATGAGTATAGTATGCATACTGTAGATACTTTACAGGCTCAAATTAAATGGTATTTCAAAATCTAACCGATTCTACCTTTTAGAATCACTTTCTCACTAGTTCCAGACGGTGTACTGGTATCGATGTATCTTATCTCATATGTGTCACCGATGTGGATTGTTTTACCATCTATCTCCCTAGGAATTTTAATCATCACTTCAAACGTGCTTGTATTGGGTCCTGTTTCTACAAGGTATCCTCTGTTTGCATCAAATTTTGGATTGGCAAGCGTAGTTCTAATTCCGCCTTCACCACGAAACTCTAAT
>DATHYS010000055.1:0-10515 GCA_035458995.1 Candidatus Nitrosopumilus sp. | reverse complement strand
CCCTGGAAAGTAAGTAAAATCAGGGCAAATCGTTCAATCAATTCAAACTCCCAAAAGAGAACTGGACACTTTGAATTATTGATTAAAAATTATTAGAAAGCTTCGAACGGGATCTGAACCCGTGACCTTTACATTACCAATGTAACGCTCTACCAGACTGAGCTACCGAAGCACAAATTCACCCTGTAGAAAATCCTTATAATTCTTCATTCTGGGTCAATTCACTCTAAACTGTTAAATTTCACTCAGATTTTATTCCTTTTGGAGGAGTAATCAAGCCTGGCCAAAGTAAGCACTTTGTGCTTTTGGACATGCAGGACTTAAGATCAAATAATGGGTGATCCTGTCTCTCAGGAGTTCGTGGGTTCAAATCCCACCTCCTCCATTTATCTTGGATTTTTGATTCCTCTAGCGTTTAGAACTTCATAAACATCTGGCAATGAGAATACAAATCCAACATGGACACAATCTTTCTCATCACAGAGCTGACAAAATAATTCACCTTTTTGAATTGCAACTTCTGCAATTCTGTTTTTGATATTATCTTTTAGAACAACACGATCATCATCAACTGAAATTTTTTCAATCTTTGGAGCATATCTTGCAAAGGTCTTGTCCTTTTGCATCATCTCCTCTAACATGTAAGTTACATAGCCAGAAAAACTGTTGACCCCTTTCATTGTTAGGTCGTCTTTACTCTTTTGATAAACTTCATGGAATTTATCATAAACAGTTTCCGAAACAGTGATTGATTTGAATCCAGCTTTTGGCAATTTACTTTTCCTTACCGTACTATACAGTACCGAAGTATATAATGTTTTATTATAATTTAGTGCCTCGTGATTCTGATTGAAAATCAGTCTTTATAGAATACTATGGTCCAAGACCACTATGGGAAAAGGATACTCGACTGAGGAGATAAGACAAAAACTAATTTCCATTTTAGATGATGATGTTTCTGGAATGTCTGGAATTGAAATTTCTGAAAAAATTGGCATTAACAGAATTACCATGTCAAAATATCTCAAAGTTTTTGCAGCAGAAGGATTACTCCGACAAAAAAATATTGGAAATGTAACTTTGTGGTTTTTACAACCAGGACAAGAATCCTTTAGCTTCCCTGATGATTATTTCAAAGTGACTCCGCAATATATTGAATATTTGGTAAAAGGAACTGAAGATCAAGTTTATTCTCTGATTCGAAATTGCTTACATTCTGGGGGAACCGTAAATCGGTTGGTTCTAGAAGTAATTTTTCCATCAATTGAACATGTGAAAAAATTATACGATGATGGTAAAATTGGAACTTCTGAACAAAATCTCCTGATGAATACAATCTCAAAATCTCTTCAAATTTTTAATCAGATTCAGATAGTTCCAGATCCAAAAAAGAACATAATTGTCATAGCATCAGATGGTCAAAGTAGATTAGATTCTGAGGCGGCTTCGGCAGTTTATCACTCTGATGGTTGGAATGTTTTTCATCTGGGGGATATGTCATCATCCATCAATGTTTTGTTTGATCTTGATTTTCAAAAATTAATAGGAAAAATATGGAAACAAAAAACTGGCATTTTAGTTATAGTTGTATTTTCTAAATCTGATGAAGGACTAAACTTTTTTGCAGATTCTATAAACCCAATAATTGGGAAATCTGGAAAACGGATGAAATTGGCATTATGTGGAAAGGTATCTAAAAAATCCAAAATTCAATCTGATTTGGCATCTGAAAAAATTGATGACATTTTACAATGGTCTCAAACGGTATCTCAAAATCTGAAATAATGAAAAATGGGCCCGATGTGATTCGAACACATGACCTTTCGATTATCAGTCGAACGCTCCAGCCAAGCTGAGCTACGAGCCCACGAACAAATCTCTAGGCTAGAGTCATTTAAGTTTAATTTTCCTTCCACTTGATTGAGCAGCCAATTGAAGGGTCAAAATCTTTTTCAATTTTTTCTCCAGCAATTAATTTCTCCATATTGATGATCATTGTTTTTTCAGTTGCCTCATCATCTGGTTTCATGGCATTGTCTATTTTTCCGTGGAAAACTAACTGTTTTTGTGCATTAAACAAGAATGGATCAGGGGTGCACATTGCTCCATATTTCTTTGCAATCTCTTGTGTTTCATCTACCAAATAATCAAATCCAAATCCTTTCTCTTTTGCTGTCTGTTTCATTGCATCAAAACTATCTTCTGGGTAATCAGTAGAATCATTACTGTTAATTCCAATGATTGCTATGTCTTTGCCACATTTTTCAAATAGCTCATTTAATGCATCTACTTTTGCTTTAACATATGGACAATGATTACACATGAAAATTACCAAAATTCCTTTGTAATCCCTATAATCATTCAATGAATGTTTTTTATCATCAATTCCCATTAATTGAAAATCTGGTGCAATATCTCCAGTTTTTAGTTTGATTTGGGATTCTAAAAGTACCATATTGAATCGATCTTGTTTTCAAATAAAATTCTTGCCAAGAAGACAACAATTAAAATCCACACTTTATCCATTCTTCATGTGGGCCGGTAGTATAGCCTGGTAGTATACCCGCCTTGCACGCGGGGGGTCACGGATTCAAATTCCGTCCGGTCCACTTTTCTATCCCTCGATCTACGATGGAATTCAGATCTCTGGATGGATTTAAATAGGATAGGTTTCCGTTTTTTCATATGGCAAGTGCAGTAGACGGATGGCCCGTATTCATTCCACTCATTGTAGGTCTAGCACCAGGTTTAATCTACTGGTTAGCAATTACCGCAAAGAGAAAATAAAATTACATATATTTTTAATTTATTTTTATTTTTTTAGTGTAAACTAGGTTTAACGTTCTTACCTTTCTTGTTCACTATTTGTTATGTTACACAAAATTAATCTCCCCTCCAAAGAAAATTATGTTCAAAGTAGTTTTATGCTCATTTTTGATTCTACTTTTGGTGCCTTTTTCTGAAGGATTTTCTCAAGTAACTGACACTCCTTCCACATTGACTCTATTTCTTAATGAAGATAATATCCATGTCTATCAAGATGCAGATGGACATACTGTTGTAGTTGGAATGGTTGAAAATAAGAATTCTCTAACTCCTGTGACAAATGTCAAAATCCAAGTAAACTTCTATAATGATCTTAACCCGGCTCCTCTAGAGGTAGTTACGGGCAATACTATACTTGAAGTAATTCCATCAAATGGCAAATCTCCATTTTCTATTCGTTCAGAAAGTCCAAATCCACAAATCACTAAGGCATCAGTTTCTCTTGCTGATTCACCTGTTCCAGCAAATATGAAAAATTACGGGCTGACAGTATATTCTACTGATGTATTTCTAGATAATTCATTAAGATTTTCAGGAGTTTTACAAAATGGTGGTGCTCCTAATACTGACACCAATGTCTATCTTGCATTTTATGATGGATTTGAGCCTCCAAGAATTCTTAGTGTCTCAACAATAGAACTTGGCAAAGTAGACCCTAACACTGAAGTTTCATTTGAATTGAATGAGGAAATTCATTCACAAGCAGTGGGCTTTTTCCTATTTGCAGAATCAAATATTTTCATTTCAGATTTTGTTGATATCAAAATTCCTCCACCTCAAATTGTTGACACCCTGATAACCATTTCTGATGTATCTGTAGAGGATTCTAATGGAAACAAATTGTCTGAACTTACTGTTGGTTCATCTGTTCATATCAAAAGCGAAACTTTGATTCAATTTGCATCTGAAGAGTCAGTAGAAACAGCATACACTTACTATGTTCAGGTTAAAGAATCTGGAGAAATGCCTTATGTTGAATATATTGGAAAATTTGATGGGAGATTTATCGGAAGTGGAATGGAAACTCAGACCATAGATTGGATTCCTGAAAAAACTGGATTATACTTTATTGAAACTTTTGTCTGGGATAGAAATAATGTTCCACTTGGCGAACAAGGTCCATTTATTCTAATTATTGTGAACTAGAAATTTTTCTTTAATCTTAATTTCCCTATCCTTTAAATGAAGAAAGAAATATGCATTGTTGATAATGATACCAAAGAATTTTTTCATAATTTCTATCATTTCTTTAATCATTGTGTCTTCTTCCGGACAGGTGGCTTTAGGCTATGGTGGTGCCCCAGAACAAACCAGTTCTAATAATTATACTGTAGATATAAAATCTGATAATGAAACTTATTCTCTTGGAGATTCTGTTATCTTTTCTGGTAATGTAAACAAGTATGATGCAGAAAGAAGTCTACGAATTTCCATTTTTGATGGAAGTAGTTTGGTTGTCACTCAAAAAGCTCCAGTAGACGTTGATGGTACATTTTCACATGAGATTCCATTAAATGACAAATTCAGTGATGGAAAATTCACTGTCAAAGCACAATATGGAAATACAAAAACAACAATTGCAATAATTTCATTTACTGTAAATTCTGATGATTCTGCTTCTCAAAATAACAAAATCCCTGATTGGATTAAGAACAATGCTGGATGGTGGGCAAATGGTGACATCGATGATAGCTCATTTGTAGAAGGCATTCAATTCTTAATCAAAGAAAATTTTATGAAAATTCCATTAACTGAACAAGGAGCATCTTCTCAAAATAACAAAATCCCTGATTGGATTAAGAACAATGCTGGATGGTGGGCAAATGGTGACATCGATGATAGCTCATTTGTAGAAGGCATTCAATTCTTAATCAAAGAAGGCTTCATGAAGTTATAATAGTAAAGCAATTTTTTGAATAATTTTACCTCAAACATACGAATAAAGTAGATTTATTTTCAAAGAAGTTCATAGATTGACATGTCTGAATTTTCTTTGATTGCTATGGGAGGGACCTTTGATATTATTCATAAGGGACATTTGACATTACTCTCAAATGCATTTGAAATTTCTGATAAAGTAATCATTGGATTAACCAGTGATGAATTTGCTGTAAAAAAAGGAAAAACTCTAATCAACAAATATGAAAAAAGACTAGAAAATTTAACCAAGATCATTTCAAAAGAATTTCCAAATTCCTCTTTCCAAATAAGTAAACTGGATAATGATTTTGGACCTGCAGTTTTAGAAAAAGAAGTTGAAGCATTAGTTGTTAGTGATGAAACAAGCAATCAAGGAAACGTTCTCAACAAATTAAGAGAAGAACGAAATCTACCCTCTGTTAAAGTAATCACAATTCCTATGTTTTTGGCAAAAGATGGAACTAGAATATCTACTACGAGAATCAAAAATTCGGAAATTGATGCTGATGGGAACTTGCTATCAATTGACAAGTAGCTTATCGATCTTTGAGTAATTGGAATAAAACAAAATTTACAGATTGAGCCTCATGGCAATCATTAATCATATGATGAAAAAAATTGATACTGATGTAGCTAATCTCAAGCAGGGTCTACATCCTCAAAATCTGTCATACTGGTATGATAAAATTATCAAGGAAACCATTGAAATGGCCCCTCCATGGCTTCAGGACAAAATCAAAGTACATCAAGATCCTGTTCTGCCAATGAAATTCAATTTAGATATTTCAAAACGTGCTGTTAGATATTTTATGATTGTAGTTGACAACAATTTAGATGAAATGCCATATTCAACAAAACTCTATTTTCTTAAAGTCCAAGAAATAATGTCTACTGAAATGGACAAATCTCTAGTTTGATGTGATTTAATCATTCTAGGCACAAATCAAAGCTCTAAGTATCTATAACCAATTGATCTGAAATTCTCTATCAATGGAACTATACAAATCAAAATATTCAGATGGAAAAACAGATGGACGAAATGCAAGACGAGAAAATAAATCATATCGTTCTTTTAGAAATTCTGGAGATAGAGGTTCACGAAATGACAGCAGAGATGAATCTACAACTGTAACTTGTGCTGATTGCGGTAACGAATGTACAGTTCCATTTGTTCCAAGAACTAACAAGCCTGTTTACTGCAGTGATTGTTTCAGAGAAAACAAACCACGAGATTCAGGAAATGACAGATATTCACGAGATGATAGAGGTTCACGTTCTTCATCCCGACGAGAATCAGGTAGAGATAATTCTAGAACTAGTAAACCACGAAATGATAAATTTTTGAGAAAACAAGAAAGTTTCTTTTCAGGTGGTTCGGACAAATTTTTAGAAACAATCAAAGAAAAATTATATGAGATTTTAGGTGGAAAAACTTGTTCAAGTTGTGGCTTTAGTGATGAAAGAGCTTTAGGAATTAGCCCAATTTCAGAAAATGTCACTTCTGATAGTTCAGGACGTGGTGGGGATACTGCCTCTTGGGGAAAATATATCTCATCCCCAGATCTTGCCAGAGAAGAATTGAAGGTATTATGCCTAAATTGTAATCAAATTAGAGAACCCATTCAAAAGAAGACTCAAGATAGATCTAAACCAAAATCAAAAAAGAGCAAATATTTTCCTAGATAATGGTAAAATCATATCTGAGAATTTGTTAACACTTTAATTATAATTATTTTTTAATTAATACATGAATAGTGATCAAAAGGCAATAGGAATCTCTCTAATTGCTATTGTTGTCGTTTTAGCAGCATATGTTACATTTGGCCTATAGAATTATTCTTTGACTATTTCTACAATGTTTTCAATCATTTTGGTTGAGACTAAAACATGTTCTTTGTCTATGACTGATTGAATAAAATCTGCAAAACTTTCTACACTTTCTTCATCTTTAAGCAATATGCTGTGAGCTGATTTATCCTTCAATGAAATAACCAATTCATTTTTGATGACATTTAGAATTCCTGTGATGAAAGTTTCTTTCCCCTCGTTAATGAAAATGAGACTAGCTAGTTTTTGAGCCTCATATTTATCGTCACATTTGATGCTAATTTTCATTTATTCTCTAATAGGAATTGGTCTATCTGGTCTTTAGCTTTTTCTCTGTTTTCTTGATGAGTTGATAGAAATGAATTAATTTTTTCAATCAAAATTGCTTTTAATTCACCTGAAAGTAATTTTCCAGATTTATAATCTTCATAAATTGTTTTTAATTTATCATCATCTGGTTCAAAAAATATTCTTAGATATTGGTATGAAACATCAATGTCTGGGTTCCCTCCAAGTTTTCTGTGTTGTTCAATATCTACTTGCCCGCCTGAAAATGCATGTTTGTTAATTTTCTTTTTGACTGTGTCTGGAGAATCTGTTGTGTATATTGTTCCATTTTCAGCAGATGCTGACATTTTTCCTCCTGGTCCTTCTAGACTAGGAATCATTATGTTGTGGATTAATGCTGGTTTTTGTTTTCCAATTTTTGGAGCAATGTCTCTTGTTAATCTAAAATGAGGATCTTGATCCACTCCTAATGGAATTAACACAGGCTTATCTTCAATAAAACATGGAGCAGATTGTAATGATGTATAAAAAATCATACCAATGTTAGTATCATTTGTAAAACCAAATGTTGCTTTTGTATTTGAAAAATTAATTTTCTTTGCTACTTGGGCTGCAATTGGATATAATGTCTGGATGTTTCTTGTATTGATGATGATTTTTGTTTTTTCTGGTTTGAAACCTAATGCAATAAAGTCTAATGCATTTTCATATGCAAATTTTTTCGTTTCTTCTAGTGTAAGATTAGGTTTCGCAAAAAATTTTTCATCATCTGTAAGTTGGAAATACATGTTAACATCAAATTTTTCTTGCAACCATTTTGCAAACATCCATGGGACTAAATGTCCAATATGCGTGTGTCCTGAAGGCCCTCTGCCAGTATACAGAAAGAATTTGTTGCCTTTTTCATAATCGTCTAATATTCGAGTCATTTCTCTATGAGAAAAGAAAATACCTCTTCTAAGCATAAAATGGTCTTCACCAGCGATTTTTTTGATTCTCTCGAGCAATTCTGAAGAAATTTTTTGGGTACCGAACTGCTTGATTAATTTATCATAGTCAATATCGCCCTCAACATGCCAAGGAGTTACAATAAAGTCATCAGCTGACATTCATCTTGACTTAGGTTAAGGTTTAAAAAGTCTTTTTCGGATTCTTTGCTGTTGTCGCAAGTTTTTCACGAGATTGAAAAAAAAATTATCACCTCTCTGAGAGACAATCCAAAACAAACTCCTGAATCCTTAGAAAAATCTACACAATTATCCCCTGATCAAATTAGACGAGGAATTGAGTGGTTAAAATTAAAAAATTTCGCCATTGTTACAGAATCACAATCAAGTGTTATCAGCTTAGGAAAAAATGGAATTGAATCTTTGGAAAAAGGATTGCCTGAAAGAAGATTATTGGATTTGTTAAAAAGCGGGCCAAAAAAATTATCAGACTTACAAAAAGAACTAGGATTTGTTTTTGGACCTTCTATGGGATTAGCCCGAAAAAATAATTGGGTTGAGGCAACCTCTGATCAGATTTCAATTAAAAATTCTCCATCAGAGCTTCCAGGTGAAAAAACCCTCAAACTTATCGGCAATGAGAAAGTAACTAAAGACAAACTTGACATCACTGATTTATCTGCACTTTTGAAAAGACCTGATTTTGTTATTGAGGATATTATAAAATCTAAAAAGATATCGCTTTCTGATTCTGCACAATCTATAGAACTTTCAGAAGCAACTGGAGGAATTGACGTCGAAGCTAAAGTACCGCAGGTTTTTGTTGCAAGAACTCATCCTCTAAAAGATACCATCGATGAAATTCGTGAAATTTTTGTCACTTTGGGTTTTTCCGAAATTTTCGGAAACATGACTCAATCAAGTTTTTGGAATTTTGATGCTCTGTTTACCCCACAAGATCATCCTGCAAGAGAATTACAAGATACATTTTATCTAGATAAAATAAATGCTAAAAAAATTGGAACACCAGAACAAATAAGAAAAGTTTCTGAATCTCATAAAAAAAATTGGAGGTACCAATGGGATATTAACGAAGCAAGAAAAATGGTTCTAAGAACTCATACTACTTGCGTAACAATCAAACATTTAGCTGAAAACAAACCTGATGAGGCACGAATTTTCTCATTAGGTCGTGTATTTCGTAATGAAAAAGTCAGTTACAAGCATCTTGTTGAATTTAATCAGATTGAAGGTGTTGTTGTAGGCAAAGATGCATCTTTGAGAAATCTAATGGGAATTCAAAGAGAATTTTACAAACGAATAGGGATTACAAAAATTAAATTTTGGCCAACCTTTTTCCCATACACAGAACCATCTTTACAGACAATGGTGTATAATGAAAAATTAGGAAAATGGATTGAATTGTTTGGTATGGGTATCTTTAGACCTGAAGTAACCAAACCTCTTGGAATTACTAAACCCGTTTTAGCTTGGGGTGGAGGTATTGAAAGAATTGCAATGCTAAAATATGATCTTGACGATGTTAGAGAATTTTACAATAACAATCTTGGATGGTTGAGGAGTGCTACAAAATGCCAGTAGTTGAATTATCTTACACACGTCTCCAAAAATTGGTAGGTAAAGTAACAAAAAAACAAATTTCTGATTCCTTACCTTTTCTTGGATTAGATATTGAATCTGAAGATAAAGATCTAGTGAGAATTGAATATAGCCCAAACAGACCTGATTATTCTACTGATTTTGGAATTGCACTTGGTTTGCAGGGTTTACTTGGAATCAAAACAGGGTCGGTAAAACTCAAAATAAAAAAATCCAACAGCTATAAAATTTCTGTAAAATCTGACGTATCAAAAATACGACCATTTGTAACTGGAATTGTCGCTAAAAATGGAAGAGTTGATGATAAAACTATCAAACAGTTGATGACAATGCAAGAGGATCTTCATTTTGGAATTGGTAGAAAAAGAAAGAAATCTTCAATAGGTATTCATGATCTTGATAAGATCTCATTTCCTCTGATTTATACAACAACCAATAAAACTCATAAATTCATCCCGCTAAATTCTGACAAAGAAATTCCTATTTCAGAAATTTTAACAAATACTGATGTTGGAAAAGATTATGGTCATTTACTAGGGCAGTCTTCTAGGGTTCCTCTGATTTTAGATAGTAATGAAAATACTGTCTCTTTTCCTCCCATAATTAATGCAGCAGTAACAACTGTCACTCCTAAAACAAAAAATCTCTTCGTTGAGGTAACTGGAATTAACAAAGAAGACGCTGAAGACATGCTATCTGTTGTAGCCACAATTTTGCAAAGTGCTGGATTTACACTCGAATCAGTAAATATAGCAGGTGCAAAAAATTCTTCACCAAAATTTGATTCAAGAAAACTTACTGTTAATTCATCACTGATTAATCTAACACTTGGTTTGGATTTAAAAACACCTAAAATTATTTCATGTTTGAAAAAATCTCGTTTAGATGCCTCATCTAAAGGGACCAATGTTATTTGCTCTATTCCTGCATATAGATTTGATATTTTTGGACCAATGGATTTAGTTGAAGAAGTTGCGCTAGGATATGGAATTCAAAATATTGAACCCACATTAACTCCATCTCAAACAGTTGGAGAAACTAATCTTGTATCACTCAAACTAAAATCATTAGATAAAACAATGATTGG
>DATHYS010000054.1:0-8924 GCA_035458995.1 Candidatus Nitrosopumilus sp. | reverse complement strand
AGGAATTTCAGATAAAACAGTTGAAGTAGAAAAGACAATAACATTTACAGCTACTCTTACAGACAGCTCTATTGAAGGTGTAGTTTTTAGTTTAGATAATGAACCTGCAGGAGCTACAATAGATGCAAAAACAGGGAAATTTGTTTGGACTCCATCAAAATCTCAGGGAAATATTCAAGATGTTCATTATAATTTTGATCTCATAGTTAAGAAAGGAAGTCAAGAAGATTCAGAGGAAATTACAATTACGGTAAAACAAGCATATGTAGAACCAGAGCCTAAAGAAATTGTTTGTCCTCAAGGTTTTGAGCCTGTAAATGGGAAATGTCCAGATAAATCCGTTGTTGAAAGTCCCAAAGTATTAGCACCATTTGTAGATGAAACAAAGGATCCACAGAGTTATGTTGATAGATACAACAATGAGGCAAGCTACAAGAAATGGTTTGATGAAAATTATTCAGAATACTCTTCAATTTATGAGGCAGTAGGATTAGATGAACCCAAAGAGATTCCAGCTGCATTTGTAGATGAAACAAAGGATCCACAGAGTTATGTTGATAGATACAACAATGAGGCAAGCTACAAGAAATGGTTTGATGAAACCTATCCTGAAATTACAATTTATGGAGCAGTGGGATTAGATGAACCAGAAATAAAAGAGCCTGACTTTGGTCAATGTGGGGAAGGAACAAGATTGATAGAAAATGTATGTACAATTTTTGATGAAATAGAATATGGTCAATGTGGGGAAGGAACAGAATTAGTTGGCAAAGTTTGTGAAATTATTGGTAAAACAAAAGTAAATGAAAAGCCATGGTGGCAATTCTGGTAAGGGATTGTAAAGTTAAGTTTTAATCACAATACTATTTGATCATAGTAAATGGGAAAATTAAGTAGAAATCTTAGAATTTGTGGAGATTGTGGTATTGCATATACCTCAGTAAGTTTCACAAGGTACATTGATCAATGTCCTATATGCAAATCTCGAAGATTTGAATCGATCCCTGTAAAATCTGCAGATGAGCAGCAGCAATCAAATGCGTCAACATAGATTTTTTAATAGATCACAAAACCAATACATATTGTCTGAAGACCCAGAAATTGCAAAAATTATGCAAAGAAAGATGGAAGAGATGCTAAAACCTAAACCAGAGCCTAAAATTGAGCCTGGAATTATAGATTTGAATGAATCTAATTTTGACCAAATAGTATCTGCTGAGAATCCGACACTGGTTGATTTCTGGGCAGAATGGTGTGGACCATGCAAATCCATGCATCCGGTATTTGAGAGTCTGTCAAAAAAATATCCAAATGTGAAATTTGCAAGGGTCAACGTTGATCAAAATCAAAACATCTCAATGAGATTTGCAGTACAATCCATTCCTACATTTATCATGTTCAAGTCAGGACAAATAGTTGATAAGATGATGGGTGCAGTAGGAGCTCCCGGGATACATATGATCTGCA
This sequence comes from Candidatus Nitrosopumilus sp., assembly GCA_035458995.1. Taxonomy (GTDB): domain Archaea; phylum Thermoproteota; class Nitrososphaeria; order Nitrososphaerales; family Nitrosopumilaceae; genus Nitrosopumilus. The sequence goes on along the minus strand of DATHYS010000054.1, from coordinate 7,457 downwards.
AGAAACATTCCAATTAAGACAATTTTTTTGTAGTTCAAATTGAACAACTAATGGTATTTCTCTGAACTTTTTCTAAAGTAATGTAATGAAAAAGGCAGGGAAGAAAGATAATGTGGAAAAACAGGCGTTATCTGAACTTGCATGTGAAGATGCAATAATTTCAGACAAGCAAAGATTTGGAAGAGTACGTACTAGTTTGATGAAGCATTTACGTTCCCAGCATGGTGACGAAATTGCAAACAGAGTACTAGCTAGAATTAACAAAAGAGCATCAAATGGATCCTCTGAGATGAAAGAGTCGATGAACAAGCCACAATTAGAATATGATTTCAATTAGAATCATTTTTTTCATTTAGAATCTTTTTGTTTCATGTATTCTCATTTTGTTTTATAAAATTTGTTCAGGTGATACAGCATCAAGAATATGATTGTTATCTAACATGATTGTATAATGAAAACAACATTTACAATCGCTGCAATCGCAATGTTTGCAGTAGTTTTGGGAATGGGTGCTCTTTCACCAGCATTAGCTGCACCAAATAATGAAAAATCTTCTGCAACAACTGCAGTTTGTCATTATTTTGAAGAATACATCCTTGATGCTGAAGGGAATCCAGTTCTAGATGAAACTACAGGCGAACCAATAGTTGATGAAGATGCATCATCTTGGGATGTGCTATATGTTAGCTCCAAAGGAGCAGCAAATGGACATACCAAACATGGTGATCTAACAATTACTACTGAGGCTGAAGCATTAGCTTGTGTAGATAATCAAGATGGTACAATTGAAACAATTGAACCACCAGTAGAACCACCAGTAGAACCATAAAAGATAACATCAATCTTTTTTATTTTTTTAATCTAATAACCGTAAATTGGTTCTATTTCCCGTTGAATTCTCACTATATCGTTGAATACTTCTTGTTCTTCAGGTGATAGCTTGTGCATGAATTTTTTCAAGATTTGTTTTGCCTCATGTGATGGCGGAAATGTATAGTATACTTCTTCCTCAAAGATTTGTCTTCCAATTGTAACATCTTTGACAGAGCATGCAACCTCATCTCCTGCTTTTGCAGAAGATACAGTCTTTTTGTCTAGTTGCAGTTGGTGAATGTATCCTACTTTATGTCCTTTCATATTCATAAATGGAATTTTGTGTTTCAGATTTCCAACATCAACACGTACACCAAATACTGCAGGATTATTGTTACGAAATACCATTCCTTTCATAAATGAAAATTTAGAGATTGGTGTCAGCTCTGCAAACATTGCATCTTCTTCATTTGCAGAATCTTCTTCTACCCAAGCGTTATAGTTGTCAATTAAGCTATAGATTACTTTGTCCTCAAATAGTTTGATATGACTTAATTCACCTTCTTCTTTTGCATCAGGTAATATTTTGACATTAAATGCCAAAACAACTCCCAGATGTCTATCTTTTTCTTTGATAGCTTTTGCTTCAATAACATCTCTTCGAGTTACTGGACCAATGTCTGCTTTTGCAACAGGTACTTGAGAGCGTTTGAGCATCTCAATTATGGCCTCAAGGGAGCCAATAGTATCACATTTTAGAATAACTCCATTGGTTTCAGTATCAACAAATACTGATTTCATCTCAGATTCAATTAGTTTAGTGTATTTTTCAATCTCCTCAGTATTTTTTGCAACATAAAGTGTACTTCCTGGAAGCACACCTTCAAGTTCGGGTGATGCAATTTTCAGACCAGCTGCTGCTTCCACTTGAGGAACTGGTTTGAATTTATCTCTTGGATCACGCATTTCATCAAGAGGTTTTGGTAAAAGTAACGCTTTTGGTTTTGTAACAATGACAGCATCACGTTTTGCAACAACAATACTATCTTCTTTTCTGATGATACCATCAATGAGAATAATATTTGCAGTCTGTCCTAACCCAACTTCATCTTTTACCTCTAATACTATACCACGTGGTTCTTTTTCTTCTTGATCTAATCTTTTTTGGAGGTATTGTTGGGTCAATCCGACTAGCACACTGAGTAATTCAGGAATACCTACACCAGAGCGTGCAGAGATTGGAACAATAGCAATTTCAGATTTAAAGTCCTCTACACGATAAAATGCTTCAGATTTGTAACCCAGAATTGAAAGAGTGCCAACAACGTCATAGATTTTTTGATCTAAATCAGCTTGAATGGATGCATCTTGCTCTTTGATTGCTTGTGAAATAAATTTAGTTTCAGACTTTCTCCATCCAGAAATTTGATCACATTTGTTTAGTGCAACAACAAATGGGACTTTTCTGCTTTGTAAAATTTTCAAACTTTCATTTGTCTGTGGTTGGAATCCGCGATTAACATCAACTACCAATATCGCAATGTCTGCTGCAGAACCTCCTCTTGAACGAAGGTTTGTGAAAACTTCGTGTCCTGGTGTATCAATAACTAAAAGCCCAGGAACTTTATTTTCTGATTGTTCAAGTTTTTTGTATAATGGACCACACATTTCTTTAATTGTGTCAGTTGGAAGAAAGCTTGCACCAATATGTTGGGTGATACCACCTGCTTCTCTACCTTGAACTCCTGTACCACGAATTCTATCTAAAAGAGATGTTTTTCCAGAGTCTACGTGACCAAGAACTGCCACTATGGGCTGACGAATTTGCAAATCAGATCACTCAAATGCTACCCTCGATTCGTGATCAAAACTTTCTTGTGAATCTGATGCATGAATGATATTTTCACTGAATCCTAATCCAAAGTCTCCTCTAATGGAACCAGGATCTGCTTCAAATGATTTTGTTGCGCCAATCATTATTCTTGTTGTAGCAATTGCATTATTTCCTTCAATGATAGCTGCTACTACGGGTCCTGATGTGATAAAGGATGTTAGTTCACCAAAAAATGGTTTGTCTTTATGGACACCATAGAAATTTTCAGCTTGTACTTGAGTAAATGTAAACATCTTTAGTTTCAAAAGTTTGAATCCTTTTCTTTCAAATCTAGATATAATTTCACCAACTAGATTTCTAGCTACAGCATCAGGTTTTACAATGAATAATGATTGTTCAGTCAATTCTATTTCTTTCTAATTCCGCCTTTGACGTATTTTTTGGTCCACTTTAATTTTCTTGGATCACGTTTTAGGACTAGTGCATTCTTTTTGCATTTTGCAGAACAGAACCATAGAACAGTTCCATCATTTTTTGCAAGCATAGTGCCAGATCCTTTTGCTACTGGTCTGTCACAGAAATTACATGGTTTAACTAAAAGACTCATCTAAACACCTATTTGATTTTCTTTGCTTCTCTTTCGGTTTCTCTTAGCATAAGAATTTCTCCTGATCTAACAGAACCTTTGACGTTTCTTGTAAGAATTCTTCCTTTATCCTTACCTGTAAGAACTTTAACTCTAACTTGAATTACTTCACCAGCAATACCGGTTCTACCAACAATTTGAATAATTTCAGATTGAACTACTTCTTCAGTTGCGCTCATTCTTCACTCTTACCGCCTTTAATTTTAGCAATGGATGATACAACTTGGTCTACAATGTGTTGTGCATCACCAGCATCCAAAATTGCTGCAGCGGCAGAAGTAATATCAATACCTAATGATTTGCCTAATTCCTCTTTGCTTGGTACAAATGCATATGCTGCACCTTGTTCCTCACATAGAATTGGAAGATGGGCTACTACCTCTGGTGGTTCAACATCTTCAGCAATTACAATTAGTTTACTAGTACCACGTTCAATTGCCTTGGTTGCTTCGTTGGTTCCTTTCTTTACTTTACCGCTGGTAGATGATACTCTAACGGCCTCTAAGATTGGATTTACGAGGTCCTCTGGCGTCTCAAATTTAACATAATATGATTTTCCCATACTTCGTCACCCTAGGGGTTCATTCTCCATTCTATCCATCGTTGCGTTTGGTTTTAAAAGTGTTATCTGGAAATGATGGAGCTTACTTTTTCAAGATATTCAGACATCAAAGTATCTAATTTGTCCTGACTTTCAGCTTCAGCATATACTCTTACAATTGGTTCTGTTCCACTGGGTCTGATCATTACCCAATTTTTGGGATCAATTGTAATCTTAATGCCATCAGATGTATCAGAATTTGGAAATTCCTCTTTTAGAGAAGAAATCAACATAGGGACTTTATCACCAGAACATGAGATTTTGTCTTTGGTGGTAAAAGAAGGGGGTAAATCGTTAATCTCATCTGTAAGGGGTTTTCCAGATGTTGCTAACAAGTCAAGCATTAATGCCAAAGTCATACAACCATCTCTGACTTGATTGTGTTGTCCATACATGTAACCACCATTCTCTTCAAATCCAATTAGTGCATCAGTAGGAACCATTTTTCTAGAAACTTCAACACTTCCTACTTTAGTTCTAATTACTTTAGAATCAAATTTCTCAGCTAAAACTTCAATGTTAGAACCAGAATTCAAACATGTTACTACAAGGGATTTTGGGTTTTTCTTTAGGATATGTTGTGTAAGAACTAATGCAGACTTGTCTCCAGTTAAAATATCTCCGTTGTTATCACAGAAAATACTTCTATCACCATCACCATCAAACGCAATTCCAACATCTGCATTATTTTCTATTACAGTTTTTGAAAGTTCGGAAAGATTTTGTGGAGTAGGTTCAGACCCACGTCCTGGAAAATTACCATCGATGTTTGGATTTACAAGAAATGTCTCACAACCAAGTAATTCACAAAAGTTAGGTGCAGAAACTGCTTGTGCACCATTACCCAAATCTAAAACAACTTTGAAATGTTTTGATTCTATTAATTTAGAATCAATATGTGAAATAATTCCTTTTAGATATGTTTCAATGGCAGTATTTTCAGTTCCAGTTGTTCCCCACGAATTAGGTTTTTTGAGCCAATTTTTTTGTAAATAGATATCCTCGATAATCAATTCATCTTCTCGTGAAATCTCTACACCATCTTTAGCACAAGGTTTAATCCCATTATACTGTGGAGGATTATGCGATGCAGTAATCATTATCCCGCCAGAATAACCTAAACTCTTTACTGCATATTCCAGACAAGGAGTTGGTACAAGTCCAGCAACATTACAATCAATTCCTATTGAATTTAATGCCGAACTAACTACTTTACAGATAACAGGACTTGATTCTCGTCCATCATATCCTATCAATACTGGTCCTTTTCCAAAGTATGTTCCAATTGCTAGTGTCATATCATGAACAAATTCTAGTGTAAAATCTTCATCAAAGACTCCACGAATTCCATTTGTTCCAAAAAATTTCGCCACAATACTGTGCAATAATAGATAAATTTGTGTTTAATGGCAAATTCGTTGCGGGAGTCGCCCAGCCTGGTCAAAGGCGTAGGGCTTAGGACCCTATATCTTAGGATTTCGTGGGTTCAAATCCCACCTCCCGCACCATTTTGATTTCTGTGAATGATTAATAATGAGAAAATCTTCAGCAAACAAAGTCATGAAAAAGACAGTAGTAGGAATTACAGTTGTAGGTAAGGATAGAGAGGGGATTGTAGCCACATTTACCAATTTTGCATTTTCTAAAGGCGGAAACATTGAGAAAGTAAATCAAAATGTAATCAAAGGTCTTTTCGGTATGTATCTAGAAGTTTCTTTTTCAAAAGCAGTTGATGTGAAAAAGTTTGATTCAGATATTCAAACTCTTGCTAAAAAAGAAAAAATGGATGTCAGCACTCATCATGAAACAAATTCACAAAAAAATATTGCAGTATTAGTAACCAAAGAACCGTTATGTCTTGAGACAATTCTTACAAATGTAAAATCATTGAAAGGAAAGATTTCAGTAATTATTGGTACTGAAAAAACATTAGAGCCACTAGCAAAAAAGGCAAAAATTCCATTTGTTGCAATTGAAGAAAAAGATCAGAGTAAAGCAGAAGAGAAGATCATTCAAATTTGTAAACAATACAACATTGATTTAATATCACTTGCAAGATATATGAGAATTCTTAGTCCAAACTTTGTTTGGAGATATCCAAATAGAATAATCAATATTCACCCATCATTACTTCCTGCATTCCCAGGGGCTTTAGCATATGCACAAGCTTACGAAAGAGGTACCAAAATTGTTGGTGTAACATCTCATTACGTAACAGAGAATCTGGATCAAGGTCCAATTATTTTCCAAGACTCTTTCAAAGTAGATCCAAATGATACTTTAGAGAAAATAAAATCAAAGGGACAAAAACTAGAGGCAGATACACTACTAAAGGCAATGAAAATGCATTTAGAAAACAAACTTGAAGTTCGCTGGAGAAAAGTTCACATCAAATAAGTGAATTCAATGGCAGATATCAAAAATCAGTTTGATCCAATTATCAGAAAAACAATCACAAAGCAAAAACAGGTGGCTGTAATTCCTGTAGGCTCAATTGAGCAACATGGACCACACTTGCCAGTATCAACGGATTCAGATATTGTAACTGAAGTTGCAAGAAAAATCTCTGAAAAAAAAGGATATCTTTTACTACCTACTCTCAATTATGGAGTTTCATTTGAGCATGCACCATTTTTCAATCTAAGTATTAGAGAATCTACTCTGCGTACAATTCTAACTGATTTGTGTACCTCACTCCTATCAAATAACATCAAAACAGTTTTCATTATCAATGGACATCATGGAAATCTAAAACCCATAAAGAATCTAGATGTAAAGCTCAAGAAAATCTCAAAAAACAAACTCAAAGTATTTCCTTTATCTTATTGGCATTTTATGGAGAGGGAATTTGATCATGCAGGATTTGTGGAAACATCTTTGATGTTGGCAATTTCAAAAAATGTTAAAATGAATTTGGCAAAGAAAGGCCTAATCACAGATGGAATGACAAAGCAAGAGATTGCAAAGCTTGGAAAATTAGCAAATCAATCATTTCCAAAAGCTACCAAAAACGGAATTTGGGGAGATCCTAGAAAAGCTACAAAGAAAGATGGACAAGTGATTTTAGCTGAAATCGTCAAAAATCTTGGAAAAAAGTGTCAAACTTGCCTTACTGGGCATAGCTCATAGTTTCACCAATGGAAATTTAATATAATCCCTTGATATCCAAGTCAATAAGTGAAATAGATGTCCGTTGATATGGCAGTAAAAGTATTGGATGAGAGTATCAATCAAGTTGTATTGATAAAACTCAAAGGAAACAAGACGATTAGAGGTAATCTTCTTGGTTTTGACCAACACATGAACCTGCTACTCGATTCTTCAGAGGAAATTCCTGCTGAAGGCGATTCTAAGAGCCTAGGAAGCATTGTAGTCAGAGGGGACAATGTAGTTATGATTTCTCCTCCTCCAGCACAAAATTAGGTGATTTGGAATGACTAAAGGTACAACTTCTATGGGTGGTTTTACAAAGAAGAAAGTTCACATCAGATGTAGACGATGTGGTAAAAACTCACTTCACAAACGTCACCACCAATGTGCAAGTTGTGGATTCCCAGAGGCCA
>DATHYS010000053.1:0-8339 GCA_035458995.1 Candidatus Nitrosopumilus sp. | reverse complement strand
CTTGATGACCCTATTGAGCTCAAAAATTAATTGTCAATGCACAAAATGTAACTGTAAAATAAATTTTGAAACAATAAATGGAGAGGAACTTTTGAATCTGATTCAACATGGAAGACTAAGTGATGAACAGATTGGATTTTTGAAAACCAGAGTAGGAAGTAAAGTATGCAAACAATGTTTTATCAATAAACATAACTGACAATTTGCAACAAGCTTAAGTCATTGATTTATGATTTTTAGTCATGAAAGATGCAACAAAAGGAGTAATAGTAATTATTATTGCAGTAATCGTATTTTATGTAACTATGAGTATACTCTGGAGATTGTGATAAAAATCTAAGATGAAATAGAGCAAGAACTCATTATCTTCTGAGCAGTTTTGTCAATATCCACATTAGGCTCTGCAGAAACAAAGAGAACTTTATCTCCATACAAAAAAGTAAAAGTTACCACATTCTTTCTTCTTGCAGCTGCATACTCTACAGGTCCAAGATGCTCATCAAAATCCTGACGAGTTCTGATTCTCAATACTGCCTCAATGAACATTTTTTTTCTCTCATCATCATTTTTTAGAGGTTTTACTCCATCTGAAAATGAACCTGTGACAAGATTTCCCATCATATCTAAAAATCCTGCAAAACGAATTTCAGGTTCTTTTAGAATTAATTCACATTTTTGATGTAGATTATCCGACATAATTCATGAATTAGAAATTAGTAGATAAAAACTGTCATGAAATTGTCAACATTGAATATACAATTTTACAATTTTCAAAGTTTATTTCTGAAAATCAACAAAATAGTTTCATATCATTTCAAAATAATAGATTTTGAGAGGCATTTTTTGATGGTGTTTGAAAACTATATTGTTACAGGATTCAAAAGAAGACAAAAAAATATCAATGAAGTCGAAAACAAATCTCAAAGATTAAGAAATGAACGAAAAATTGAGGAATCAAAAAAATTTGAAGATCATGCCTTATTTTTAAAAGAAGAATTAGGTAGATATTTTCAGCAATATCGTGAACTTTTAATTAATAATGGAAAAATCCCAATACATTGTGTAGGTATTCCAGCACTTACAAAAAAAGAATTACAAATTGTAGACAAATACAATTCAACTCATAGACAATTTGTGTAAGGAAAGAAGATTAACAGATTTTCTATCTGCGCGACATTTTACGTCCTAAAAATGCAATAATCCAACCAATACCAATCAATCCAGAACCAAATAGAATATTCCACTCGTAATATTTTACATACTCTTCTTCAAATCTAGGATCTTCTAGAAATTGTTCTTGTGGAATATCAGTAAGATATAGAGCCCAAAATGAAAATACAACAAACAATACACCCAATGCAAAAAATGCAATCATGACATATTTTGGGGCTCCACTAATCATGAATTCAGAGACAAAACACCCCTATATGGAGTATATCTTTAGGTTCAAAATTACAATACGCTTAAGTTCAAACTTTTTGCAGAATATTTGTGGATCTTAATGAAATACTAACTAGAGAACGGGATTCTCTTAGAGATGAAAATATTGAATTACGAAAAAAAGTAAAAGAGCTTGAAACTAAAATTGAAGAGTTAGAGAAATAGAATGAATTCCGTATTAATTATTGCAATAATAGTTTCAATTATAATTGGTGTAGCATTTACAATCTTTTTAATTCCAACAATTAATCAACAAAATTTTGAAGATATAGATGAAGATGAACGTGATAAAATTGCATGGCAATTACTCCAAAAAACATACCTAGAACAAGAGTGTAGAGAACAATATATCGGTCAACCAGATGAATTACAAAATTGTTTTGAACTCATTGATGAAGAACAAAGATTGAATCCACCTACCAAACCCCAAGATTCAGGATCTGAAACAAATTGCTCAATTCAGTGTCTTGTTTATGATCCTGTTTGTGGGGAAGATGGAGTTACCTATGCCTGTGGTATTGAAGACGCATCATGTCATGGAATTAAAGTAGATTATGAAGGAGAATGCAATTCTATAACATATCCGGTAAATTAATAGAAAATCAAAGTAATTCTTAATTTCATACATTATTATAGAAAAATTTAAACAAATTTTCAGATTCCACACATTATTGTTTTTATCATTCTAGGTATAGTGAATGGTGTGGTAACTGTACGATGCACTGAGTGTGGTTTTGATTGTGAATTTGCTACAACAGGAAGTTTTGAAAAAGTGATCTTTGATTATTGGGATCATATGAATATTGAACACGGGATAGAGTATTCGCCAGAAACTTTGGCAAAATACGTGAAAAATAAAATCCCTAACCAAATACCAGCATCTTATACATAGAATTGCTGGATTTTTTCCATTTTTCTTAATTCAAACTTAGACATATTTTTCATATAATTGATTTAGCATTGAATTGATTTTCTCATTTTCATGATCTCCCCAAGAATCAGACTTTATTCTAATGTGGATATTATTTTCTTCTAAGTTTTTTGTCACTCGTGGATACATCATGCCTATGAAAAAGGATTTCTTGTCCAAGTGCATTTGTTCTGCCTTGTGTTGAAAATAGCTAATCCATTCAGATTCAATATCTTGAAAGGTTTCTAAGATTATTGATTGGATTTTTTGTTCAGTTTCCTTATTCAATAAATAGCAAATGTATTGTTTTGATTTAGATCTTTCTGTGATTTTGGAATATAAAATAAATATCTCTTAGAAATAACATCATCATGGCAAAAAGCATAAGCTGCTCAGATGCAGGAAAGGACTGCTCATGGTCTGCAACAGCAGATTCTGAAGAAGAATTAATGAGAAAAGTAACTGAACATGTACTATCTGATCACAAAGAGATAGAACTCAATGAAGAGAATATTTCAGGTATCAAATCCTTGATCAAAGAAGTTTAACTATGCAGAACTAGGCAATTTTTTTAAAAAATAATTCTAGTTGTAACATATTAAAAATAAAAAAGAGAAAGATTAGCTAGCAGGAACTACAATTCCTCTATCTATCATCTTAAGTGCTGAATCTGCTTTAAGGCACATTGCTACACCGTTTGATGCTTTCATTACAAGACTGTATCCTTCACGACATTCAACTTCTGTAGCATCAATGCCAGCAGTCATTTGTGTTCGTGGGGAAATCCATGCAAGTTGCATGTCTTTTGCCTTTTCAATGAATTCTTCTCTAAGTTGTTGTTTTTCTTCGTAAGAAAGTTCTGAAGATCTTTCACGGAGATCTGCCTTGAAGGCTTTCATCTCAGATACTCTATCATGAATTGAAGATTTACGTTCATCAGACATTTCAATTTTTATGGTTCTCATATGGTTCTCAAATTTTATTTTGAGATCAGATTTTCTTTCATCTAGATCACCATGTTTTTCTTCATATTTCATTCTGATTTCATCTCGTCTCTCATCAGAGATATCACGTTTATCCATGATCATAGCCTTTAGACGCTCAGAATTTTCCGAAAGCTTAGTTTTTGCAACATCAGACATGTGACTTTTTGCCTTGTCTGACATTCCATCAAAGTCATGCATTTTGTTATCATAATGTTCACGCTTGTAGTCTTCTCGCTCTTCAGGTGTCATTTCACACCAATCGGAAATTCTATCAAGTTTTTCTGAATCATCAATTTCTGCAACACGTTCAGATTCTGTCATTTTACATAGTCTATCATAGTCCATGTGTTTTTTATCAGTCATCTTATCTTTCATGTATATTCTGAGTTCATTTTTGATTTTATCTCCATGCTCTTCGATTAGTTCACCTATTGCATCTTGCTCATCTTCAGACATTTCACAATAGTTTGTTAGTCGGTCTGAAAATTCTGCAAGTCGTGGATGTTCCGAGAGTAATTGGCGTTTATCCTCATCAGTCATTTCACAATATCTATCAAGCAAGTTATCTAGATCAAAATCATATTCTCTAGGAAAGTGTTCTGCAATGAATTTGTCAATTGCATCTTCCCTATCCTCTTCTGACATTTCACAATAATTGAGTAATCTTTCTGCGAATTGTTCTAGTCTAGGGTGATCTGCAAATAATTGACGTTTTTCTTCGTCAGTCATTTCACAAAATTTTTCTAGTCTGTCATCAAGACCATGTCTATCATTATCATCATTTACAAAGACGGTGCCATCATCTGTTCTGCATTGTTCTGGAAATGATTCCATTATTGGATATCCAGCTTCAACACAGTCTTGAAAACTATCGATGATATCATCTGATTCTGCAAATGCCACATTACCAGCTGTTACACCAGTAAACATGATCAGTGAAAAAACAACGCTTAGAAGTTGTGTACTTTTCATTACAAAATTTTTAGATTAATGGATATAAAGAATAGCGGATCAGATCATAGCAAGTATTATTAGATAATATTCATTTTTGAGGCTATTTGTGCCTAGGGTGAGGCTGTAAATACAAAAGTTGTTTCTACTGAATTGTTTGCACCATAAAATGCCTTTACCGTGTATGTGTCACTTACCCATAGGGGTCCATCAGCTAGTATGGTATGTGTGAATGTGCCATCAGAATTTACATCAATTTGTGCAATATCAACTCTATCAGATTCTGAAACTGTTTGAAGAATTACAGGAATTCCTTCATGAATATACGAAACAGTTCCTGAAACCATAATCACATTACCTGCAAAATAAACAGTAGTTGGAGTTGAAACTGTTAACGTTGTAGAAGGAATATCGTTAGTTGGAATCTCTATGTCTGTATCATCTTCTGCATCATCAGTTTTTGATGTATTGGCTTCTGTAACATCAGTTTCTGATGTTTCAGTTAGCCCCAAATCACCAATTCCATTCAGGAACCATTGACTTGCAATTTTACTTTGTGGAGATAGAATCTCAATTTCAGCCGTTTCAGTATCAGAATTGAATTCATCAGATAAATGGATGCCAAGTTTCAAAGTTCTAACTTCTCCTGTATTGGATACTTGTGCAATTACAACCATGGAATCTTTATCCCCACCAGGTCCAGATGAGGACAGTCTTGCTTTGCCAAATATAACATCATAAATTTCCTCTTCACCAATTGATATTTCACCTCCGGTTACACGGAATTTTTTGGCCTTATCACCAGTAACTTGATTCTCTAAAAATAATTGTCCGTTTAAGGTTTGAATATTTGATGAATTACTTATTTCAGATGCTTCCCCATCAAAGGAAAGTGTAAATGATTTAGTTATAGTGTCTCTATTTTTGAGATTGCCAAAATATTCCCCACTTTCATATTTTTCTAATAATTTTTGAAGGCGTTTTTCCATTTTTTGGATTTTTTGTTCTAGCTCTTCAATGATTTTGTTTGCCCTTTGTTCTGAAAATTGAGCCTTTTCAGATAGTTTTGCTTCTCGCTCAGCAAACTTTTCTGCGTTTCTATCTTGTTTCTCGTCTCGTTTCTCTTGTGCTTTGGTTAGTTTCTCGTCTCGTTTCTCTTGTGCTTTGGTTAGTTTCTCATCTTTTTTAGATTGTTTAGATTCATTTTCCTCATCTTCTTCTGATTCCATTTCAAATGTAATTACACTTGAGACTTGGTCTTCAGATAAGCCAGTTAGTGCTACAATTTCATCAATAGTTGCTTGTTCATCAATCCATTCAATTTCAAATTCTGATTCTTCATCATTAATCTCAACTTTAATTTTTGCAAATCCATCTTCAATTTCTACTTCAATTTCAATTTCTTCTTCTCTGCCATCTGTTTCTTCATCTGGTGTATCACTAAATTCTATTTCTGTTGCAAGAAGGCCTTCATCAGTATCAACTGCATCAATCTCAACTACTAGTCCAACTAGATCAACTAGTGCTGAATTATCATCAATTATTGTATTCTCATCAGTGAGTATTGTTTTTGTTTCACCATCTACCTCTAAATCAAAACTCCCATCATCATTAACTGCAAGAATTGTTCCTTCTAGTGAAATATCTTCGTGTATATCAGCAAATGCCAATGTACTAAAAGAGCCAGGGTATGCTGCCATTCCCAACACCAAAGTTGCAAATAAGAATAGTGTACTGATTTTTGTGCTCAAAGTGATCAATTACTTAGGCTCATTTGTTAAAAGGATTACTCACAATTAGTCGCGTTCTAAAACAATGTAACAAACAACTAGATTAATAGAATCCATTGACGCAAAAATCCACTTACAGTTGTTGTGTTTGAACACGCATTTTCTTAAGTAAAAAAATCCAAGATAAATCATGAAGTATATACGAAGAACAAAACTAGACCACGGGGTAATAATACATTATCAAAATAATTTCGGTAACATAGAGTCATATTTTATTGAAAATTATTCATCAGATTAATTCAGAAAAATTTTATGAATACTTTCTTTGGTGATATTCAGCTTGTAAATATCATCATTTTTCAACACAAAGATTCTATCATACATCAAAAATAAATCAATCATGTCTGTAATGTCTGAATTCATTAGATCACTTCCCTTGTATGAACAGAACATTATACGAGGTAGTCTTGCAAGAATTAATAGTGCTTGCAAAGAATGTATCACCAGTAGCAAATACTGTTTCAAGACCAACTCCAATCAATGTGAGTTTAGTATAGGTGATGTTGAGGTGAGTTTTTTACAAAAAATAAATACAATCAAGGAGACATCAAGTTAATGGATACATTTGATGCAATCAAAGAGCGTCGTTCTGTAAAAAACTATGATCCTAATCATAAACTTACAGATGACGAAGTAAATCAACTGCTATCTCTTGCTGTACTATCACCTACTTCATTTAACATGCAAAATTGGAGATTTGTAATAATAAAAAATTCTGAAGTAAGAAAACAAATTCGTGCAGCAGCATGGGATCAAGCTCAAATCACAGATTCATCATTACTATTGGTGATTTGTGCAGATTTGAAAGCATGGAAAGATAATCCTGGCCAATACTGGGTAAATGCGCCTAAAGAGGCTAAAGAGTTTCTAGTATCTGCTATGGGTCCATTTTATGAAGGAAAAGACCAACTTCAAAGAGATGAAGCAATGAGGTCTTGTGGTATTTCAGCCCAAACCATCATGCTTGCAGCAAAGGCAATGGGATATGATTCTAATCCTATGATAGGATTTGATCCTGAAAAGGTAGCAAAGATAATCAAACTCCCAGAGAATCATGTAATATCTATGCTAATGGCAATAGGAAAACAAACAAAGCCTGCAATGCCAAGAGGAGGCCAACTTCCATTGAATAAAGTGATTTTCACTGACAAGTTCTCATAAAAACATAATTTTTTGTTAAGAATTGGGATCTTCTTTTTATTTGATAACTGCGTATAATAATACAGAAAGCTGACACAATTTCCTATTGTCTGAATGCTGGTGATTGTTTACCGGTCTGAGCATACAGCAGGACTGTGTAAAGGTTAATCCGCGCCGGTCAGCTTTCAAATTTTTAAAATGAATTTAATTCAAGGTGATGGAGTTATTACACTAAGACCAATTGCAGTCCCAAAATAATATCCAGATAAAATAGTTCCAGTAGCCCAAACTAGTGAACCACCAAATGTGTATAAAACAAATTTAGGAATTTTCATTTTTAGTAATCCTGCAGGAATTGAAATCATCTCTCTCATTATAGGAACCATTCTTCCTAAGAATACTGCCTTGTCACCATATTTTTCAAACCAGATTTCAACGCGCTCTAGTTTTTTGTCATTTACTTTAACAAATCTCAAATATCGAAGCAATACAATACGTCCAAGTTTTAATGCAATTAGATAGAGTGCAGATGTTCCAATAGTCGCGCCAATTGCTCCAAGAAGAATCATAGGAATTATTCCAAGTAAAGAAATACCTTGTTGTGAGGCTAGAAATCCTGCAGTTGGAAAAACTGCCAAAGTGGGAATTGGTGGAATAATGGTTTCAAGCAAAGCTGCCAAGAATATTCCTTCGTAAAGGTGATCTCCTAAAAAATCTGAAATCCATATTAGAAAAGAATCAAAGGGTTCCATTTGATTCTCCCAATGAAATCTCACTAAATTACCTTACGAGTAAAAACTAAGACATTACAGTCATATTTTTAGAAGAATTAGGGTTTGAGGAAAACTTTCAAAGTAGCGGGTTTTTTTGCATATTGTATAGCTTCTGAGAATTTTTCTAAAGGAAAAGTAGAATCAATCATTGAATCAACTGAAACCATACCTGTTGCAAGTGCATCTATTGCAGGTTTGAACAAGCCACAACGAGAACCAATCAAAGTAATTTCATTTACTACAGTTGGAGTCAAATCAAGATTTTCTTTTGATGCAATAGTTGATTTAAGAATTACAATTCCACGAGGTTTAATTAGTTTCATAGCATCTTCAAATCCAGAATTACTTC